>NZ_CALMSV010000225.1 GCF_937872355.1 uncultured Sphingorhabdus sp.
CGCCAAGGGATATACCCTGCTCGACGTTGCCGAGCGTTGCGACCCGCCAACCACCGCTCAAACGATAGGACGGCTGGAAACCGGCACACGGACATTGTCGCTCGACTGGCTGAACCGCATTGCCAGCGCGCTTGGGGTCGATTCAAGCGAACTGGTGCAACTTCCGGATCAGGAGGAGCTGCCGGTTGCAGCCCATCTTGGCATGGATGGTGTGCAGGCGCCGACTCAGGCCGATACGATGGTCGCGCCGCGCTTACACGGTGAAATGGTGGGGCTTCGTGTCATGGACAGCATCGGCGACTATAGGCGCAGCGATGAAATCTGGTGCGAGCAGTTACCGCCCGAACGCTTTGCCGATGCGCTCAACTGCGACGTGCTCGTCCCGCGCCCTGCAGGTCGCTTCCTGTTCGGACGGCTGTTGGGACGCGAGGATGGAAAGCTGCACTTGCTCCCCCTCGCTGCAGGTGCTCGCCAACAGGTGGTAGCTGACCCCGCATGGATTGCGCGCGCAAGTAAGCTGGTTCGCTCGCTTTAAAACCATGCGCGTTCTCTCGCTCTCGACCCTTTATCCCAGCGCCGCCGCGCCAAATTTCGGGCGTTTTGTCGAACTGTCGCTCGACGCCGCTGACGCCACTGGTGAGGTAGAGATTGTCCGTATCAGTCCCAATGGCCTGCCACCCTGGCCGCTCTCCCGGCTGCTACCTGCCTATCGCGAAAAGGCCGATCTGGCGCGCAAAGACATTTGGAACGGAAATACCGTCCTGCGCCCGCATTTCAAGCTGTTGCCCGGCATGGCTCCGGCTCGCAATCCGACCGCAATCGTAAAGGCCGTGCGGCCCCTCGCCCACAAACTGCACGCGGAAAGGCCGTTCGATCTGGTCGACGCACAGTTCTTCTGGCCGGATGGCCCGGCTGCGATGCAGATAGCAGACGCGCTAGACCTGCCCTTTTCCATCAAGGCACGCGGCGCGGATATCCATTATTGGACAACGATCGTGGATTGCCGCGAACAGATCGTCGAGGCAGCGCATCAGGCCGACGGTTTGCTGGCTGTTTCGGAAGCCATCAAGGCGGATATCGCCGCGCTTGGTGTCAACGCTGACAAGGTCAAGGTCCACCGCACCGGTATCGACCGCTCGCTTTTCTGCATAGCGACGGAAGCGCACGACTGGCTTCGTTCCCGCCTGCAAGTTCCGATTTTCGAAGCACTTCTTGTGAGCGTCGGTGCGCTTATTCCACGCAAGGGTCAGGGTTTTATAATAGAGGCGATGGCGCAAATCCCCGAAGCGCGGCTCGCGCTTATCGGTGAAGGCGAAGACCGGACGATGCTTGAGAAAATGGCGCATGATCTGGGCGTAGCAGATCGCGTTCATTTCCTAGGCTCGCTACCCCACGCCGAAATTGCCCATTATCTGCAGGCTGCCGACGTCGCTATATTGCCTTCAGCCAGCGAAGGTCTCGCCAATGCGTGGATTGAGGCGCTTGCCTGTGGAACGCCTTTGGTCATCACAGACACAGGCGGTGCGCGCGAGGTGATGCAATCCGCAGCGGCAGGCCGGATTGTCGAACGTAGCGCCGACGCCATCGCCTGCGCAGTGCACGAACTGCTGACATCTCCGCCCCACCGAGAAGCCGTCGCGGCAACCGTCGCCGACTATAGCTGGCAGGCAAACGGCGCCGCGCTGGTTGCGCATTGGCGCCGCTTATTGGGCACGGCTGCTTAAACCGTCCCCTCGTTCAAACGTTCGACCTTGCCGTCGGCAATTTTTTCTGCCGGTACAAAGCTGTCAGAACTGACACCGAACCAGATTAGGAAGGCCGCTGACTGGTAAACCGTCGAATAGGAACCAACGAAGATACCGAAGGCCATCGCAACGCTGAATCCGAAGATCACGTCCGGTCCGAAGAGCACCAGAACGACCAGCGGCGTCAGGATGGTCAAACTGGTCATCACGGTGCGCGACAGCGTTTCGTTGACCGAAAGGTCCAGCAAGGCGGGCATGTCCATCTTGCGATATTTCATCAGGTTTTCGCGGATACGGTCATATATGACGATGGTATCGTTGAGCGAGTAGCCGATAATCGTCAGCAACGCGGCAATGGTGTTCAGGTCGAACTCCATCTGCGTCAGCGAGAACAGCCCGAAGGTCAGCGTAACGTCGTGGATCAACGCCCAGATCGCACCGACGCCGAACTGCCATTCGAACCGGATCCAGATATAGGCCGCAATGCCCAGAGCCGCAGCAATCAGCGCGAACAGGCCCTTTTCGAACAATTCACTCGATACTTTGCCCGAAACCGAGTCCACCCCGTCGATACGTACCTTGGGATGGTCTTCCTTGACCTTGGCGATTATCTTTTCTGCCATTTCATTGGCAAGTTCAGGGTTCTTGTCCGCCCCTTCGGGCAGTTTCATGCGGATCGAAACCTGATTTTCCGCGCCAAAGCGCTGAATTGTAGGTTCGCCATAGCCCAGTTGGCCAATGCTTTCGCGAAGTTCCTCAACCGGTGCCGATTGCTCACCGACAAAGGTGGTTCGGACCATCTGCCCGCCGATGAAATCGACGCCAAAGTTAAGACCGCGAGTGGCAACCAACGCAATCGACGCAACCATCAGCAGGATCGAAATCCCGAATGCAATCTTCCGCCACTTGAGGAAGCCGATATTGGTGTTGTCTGGAACGAGCTTCAGAAGTTTCATGGTCGAACCCTCTTAAATATTCAGATCTTGCGGACGGGCACGCTTCACCCACCCTGCGACCCACATGCGGGTCAGCGTAACAGCGGTGAAAACCGAGGTTACGATACCGATCATCAATACGACCGCGAAACCACGGATCGGGCCGGAGCCAAAGATGAAAAGCAGAACCGCTGCAATGACGTTGGTGATGTTTGCGTCGAAAATGGCACGACTGGCTTCTTTGTAGCCATTTTCCAGTGCCTGGATAACGCGCCTGCCTTTCCGTCTTTCCTCTCGGATGCGTTCGTTGATCAGCACGTTCGCGTCCACTGCGGCACCAATGGTAAGGACAAAGCCGGCAATGCCCGGCAAGGTTAGCGTAGCGTTGAACAGCCCCATGACGGCAAGGATCATCGCGACGTTGATAATCAGTGCGAAGCTCGCATAGACTCCGAACCGGCCGTATGACAGGACCATCCACAACAGAACACCTGCGGTGCCGATCAGTGCAGCAAGTACACCGCTTTTGATCGAGTCCGCCCCAAGATCGGGCCCAACCGAGCGCTCTTCAACAACCTTCAGGTCAACAGGTAGCGCGCCGGAATTGAGCGCGATGGCCAGCTGGTTAGCGCTTTCAACGGTAAAGCTGCCCGAGATCTGCGACGATCCGCCCAGGATCGGTTCGTTGATACGCGGTGCGGAAATCACCTGCCCATCAAGGATGATAGCAAACAGCTTGCCGGTATTCTGCTGAGTCATGCGGGCGAAACGCTGGCCGCCCTCGCCATCGAACTGGATGTTGACGACTGGCTGGTTGTCTTGCGAATCAAAGCTCTGTTGAGCGCCGGTCAACCGGTCACCTGCAATGCCACCCAGACGGCGCACTGCGATGTAAGGGATACCGGTCGGGTTGTCGGGATAAGGCAATACCTGGCTGCCGACACGGGCCTTACCCTGCGCGGTCTGTTCGGGGTCGGCCCCTTCATCGACCAGCTTGAATTCCAGCTTTGCCGTCTTGCCGATCAGATCCTTCAGCGCCTGCGGATCCTGCAGACCCGGAACTTGCACAACGATGCGGTCGGCGCCCTGGCGGATAATCGTTGGTTCCAGCGTGCCGAGCGCGTTGATGCGGCGGTCGATAACGTCTTTGGCCGAATTCATCGCCTGATCGAGAACCGTGGTGTTGCCCGTACCGGATGGCGACAGAGTGATGCGATTGCCGTCGGTTACCTCTATGGTCCAATCGCGGCCGCCGGTGCTGTTTGCAGTAATCGGCAGCAATGCTTCGCGTGCAGCGTCAATCTGCGCGCTATCCGGAACAACAAAGCTCAACTTGCCACCAGTCCGGCTGACATTGTCGATCGAAATGCGCGGTTCGGCGCGGCGCATTGCCGTGCGGACACTGTCTTCCAGCGATTCCAGTCGGTCGCGCGCCAACTGCGCAGTATCGGCTTCCAGCAAGATGTGGCTACCGCCCGCAAGGTCAAGACCCAGGCTTATCGTTTCCTTCGGCACACCATCCGGAATACGGTCAAGCCATGCCTTGGGCAGGAAACTGGGGATTGCGACGAGGATGCTGAGCACAATCAGTGCGTTCAGCATCACCACCCGCCAACGTGGAAAATCGAGCATGAGGCTTCCCTAAGCTATGCGCTGCGTTATCGCAGGCTCAGTCGTTTGCCGGTTTGGCAGTGCGGCTCTTCACATCCGCGAGAGTGGACTTGAGCGCCTTTACGCGCACATTTGGGGCCAGTTCGACCTCGACATGATCATCGGCAACCTTGGTCACCTTGCCGATAAGGCCGCCGCCGGTCACGACTTCGTCATTCTTGCCAACCGCTTCGATTTTCGCCTGATGCTCCTTCGCACGCTTTTGCTGCGGGCGGATGAGCAGGAAGTAAAAGACGACGAAAATCAGCAGCAGTGGAAATACTGTTGTCATAAAAGCGTTTGCCCCAGAAACGGGAGCGCCCGCAGCTGCCGCGAATATCATGGACGATGTCATTATTGCTTTCCCCGATTGTTCTTGCTGGAGGGCAAATAGGAAGCCCTCCGGAAAATCCAAGGCGCGCGGTTACCACCATGGTAAATCACGCGCAACGGGAAAGCGTTTATCGGGCAATAAGGCCCCTTGCTTTTACGGATTTGCCGCCATATAGGCCGCGCTCCGGTCGGGACGTAGCGCAGCCTGGTAGCGCATCACACTGGGGGTGTGGGGGTCGGAGGTTCGAATCCTCTCGTCCCGACCAATTTTCCAAAACCCCTTCTAAGCAGCCACTTTTTTGCGGACAGCCTCTGCCTGCGCCATGATGTTTTTGACGAGGTCTGCACAGGTCGGGATGTCGTGGATCAGCGCTTGGCTCTGGCCGCTGGTCCAGATGCCGCCGTCGGTGTCGCCCGCGGCAAGCACATTTTCACGGCCACGCACGCCCGCCATCAATTCCTTCACATCGGCGAAAGTCTTGGTCGGGTCTTTCTGGATTTCGGCAACCTGCTCCGAAATCGCGTTGCGTGCTACGCGGGCGGTGTTGCGCAGGCTGCGGCCGACGAGGACGGTGTCGAGTTCGGTATTCTCTACGATCTTCTGCTTCACATTTTCGTGAATCTTGGCCTCAACGGTCGCACAGAAACGGGTGCCCATGTTGACGCCATCGGCACCAAGCGCGAGTGCCGCAACAAGGCTGCGGCCATCGGCCATGCCACCCGAAGCGATGATCGGGGTATCCGGCAGCGCGTCGACGGTGGCGGGAAGCAGCACGACAAGGCCCACATCATCCTCACCGGGGTGGCCAGCGCATTCAAAACCGTCGATCGAAATCACATCGACGCCCTTTTTCACAGCGGAAACCGAGTGGCGCACGCTGGTGCATTTGTGGATCACTTTGACGCCATTTTCCTTGAAACGCGGCAGGTGGTCGGTCGGGGCACGGCCTGCGGTTTCGACGATCTTCAGGCCCGACGCGATGATCGCCTCGCGATAATCGTCATAGGGAATCGGGTTGATCGAGGGCAGCAGCGTCAGATTCACGCCAAACGGCTTGTCGGTCAGCTTGCGGGTCTTTTCGATCTCGTCAAACAGCGCCTGCCCGCTTTCGAACATATGCGCGGTGATGAAGCCGAGCGCACCAGCATTGGCAACGGCGGCCACCAGTTCGCCATAGCCCACGCCGGTCATGCCGCCCATCACAATGGGGGTTTCCACACCGAACATTTCGGTAATGCGGGTCTTGATTGCCATTTGTCCTTCTCCTGATCCTGTTGTTTCTGAATTAGTTACGCGCACTCTGCCCATCATCGACGCGGATGACGGCGCCCGTCACGCATTCGGATGCGGGTGATACGAGATAGAGCAAGGTGCTGTCCATCTGTGCGGGATCGCAGATGCGCTTGCGCACCACATGCTGGCTGAGATCACCGACGCGTTCCAGCATGCCGTCGAGCATTTCGGTCTTGAACATGCCGGGGCAGATAGCGTTGACGTTGATGCCATATTTCGCCCATTCGAGCGACAGGGCCTCGGTCATCCGCGCGACCGCCGTCTTGGTAATCGCATAAAGCGCCGCGCCGTTGCCCGAATAGCTGTAATGCGCGACCGAGCTGATGTTGACGATACGCCCCGGCTTTTTTGCCGCCATCAACCGCCGCGCCACTTCGCACGATAGGATGTAGGGCGCACGGAGATTGACCCCGAGCACTCGATCGATCAGCTCGACCTCCATCTTGTGCGCGCGCTGGGCATCCGGAATGCCTGCATTGTTGATAAGGATATCGACGGTGCCATAGGCCTTTTCGAGCGTATCGACCGCCGCGAACAGCTGATCGGCATCGGTCGCATCCATCGGGATGCAGATAGCCTCGCCGCCAGCGGCGCGGATTTCCTCCGCAACCGCCTCAAGCCGGTCCACGCGGCGCGCCGCCAGCCCGACCTTTGCGCCGCACGCGGCAAGCGCCTTTGCAAAACGGACACCGAAACCCGACGAGGCACCGGTGACGAGCGCCACCCGCCCGTTCAAGTCATTCGACACATTGGGCAAAGGAAACGTCATCACCTGTCCTCCTATCAACGCCCGGTGGGCAGGTCCTTGAACGGTACGCCCTTGTCCACGCGGATTTCACCGGGCAGGCCAAGTACGCGTTCGGCGATGATGTTACGCAGGATTTCGTCGGTGCCGCCCGCGATACGTCCACCGGGCGAACCGAGGAACATTTCCTGGAAATCGGCATTTTCAACCGCAAGCGACGGATCACGGATTATGCCCGCCTGATCCTGCAGATCGACCATGAATTCGGCCAGATCCTGCATGCCGGCGGCCTGTACCAGCTTCGTCACCGATTGCTCGGGTCCCGGCGTCTTGCCCTGTGACAGTGCGGTCAGCGAACGCATGCCGGTAAAGCGCAGCCCTTCGGCGCGAACATAATGTTCGGCAATCTTTTCGCGCACCGTGCTGTTGTTCGACAGTGGATCGCCATTTTCGTCGCGGATTTTCTGCGCGACCTGCAATGCCTTGATAGCACCGCCGCCACGGGCACCGCCGCCGCCGCCGACCGATGCACGCTCGTTCATCAGCGTGATGATCGACACATTCCAGCCGTCATGCAACGCGCCGAGGCGCTGGCTATCCTTGATGCGAACGTCGGTGAAAAACACTTCGTTGAAACCGCGTGCACCCGACATCTGGTGGATGGTCTTGCACTGCACGCCGGGCGACTTCATGTCGATCCAGAACATGGTGAGGCCCTTGTGCTTCACCGCATCGGGATCGGTACGAACGAGAACGATGCCATAATCGGCATAATGCGCGCCCGAGGTCCAGATTTTCTGGCCGTTGACCACCCAGTCGAAATCGCCATTTTCGTCGACCGAGCTTTCGTCCTTGATCGCGCGGGTGCGGATGGCCGCCACGTCGGAGCCACCGGCGGGGTCGGGGGAGAGCTGGCACCAGATAGTCTCCCCCCCAACAGCAGGTCCGACGAAGCGCTTCTTGGTTTCATCATCGGCGGTCGCCATCACGGTCGGAATGCACATGCCGAGGCCGATCGCGAACGGACCGCCCAGCTGCACGCCCATGCGCGATTCTTCCTGTGCGAAGATCACGCTCTGGATGGTGGTGCCGCCACCGCCGCCCCATTCCTTGGGCCAACGGATTTGGGCATAACCAGCAGCAGCCTTTTTGGCCTGCCATGCCTTGCACGCATCCATCTGGCTTTCATCCTCGTCACCGAGCGATGCGCCCTTCACGCCGCGCGGCGCGTTTTCTTCGAGCCACGCGCGGACCTTGGCGCGATATTCGGCTTCTTCGGGAGTGTCGTTGAAATCCATTTTCTCGTTCCTTCCCTAAATATTTCAGGCCGCGTTGCGGCGTTCGAGCATGCTAACCAAACGGTGTTTCCAGTTCCGCGCCGAACCAGCGACCAGGGCCAATTGACGGCTGCGGCGATAATGCAGGTGGGCGTCGATTTCCCAGGTGAAGCCCATGCCGCCATGCACCTGGACATTTTCCTTGGCAGCGAACCAATAGGCATCGCACGCCGAAATGCGCGCACCAGCGGCGGCAATCGGAAGCTCGGGGGCATCACTATTGAGCGCCCAGGCACCGTAATAAGCATTGCCGCGCGCCAGCACGTTTTTGGCGTACATATCGGCAAGGCGATGCTTGATCGCCTGGTAGCCGCCAATCGCGCGACCAAAGGCAAAGCGTTCGAGCGCGTAGTTTTTGGCCATTTCGAGGCACATGTCGGAGCCACCGACCTGTTCGAACGCAATCAGCACCGCTGCACGGTCGTTGATGGCTTCAAACAGCGCGAGGCCGTCGCCCACTTCGCCAAGCCGCTCCACCGGAGCATCCTTGAATTCTACGCGCGCCGCTTCGCGCGAACGGTCGATGGTGTTGACTGCTTCACGGGCGACGCCGGGACCATTGAGGTCCACGATGTAAAGTGTTGGCTTGCCGCCTTCCTTGGCGAGGACAACCGCGTGATGCGCAACCGCGCCGTCGGTGACAGGCAGCTTCACGCCAGTCAACTTTCCGCCTGAAACTTCGGCACTGATGTTGGCAGCCGAAACCGCGCCGGCCTGTTCGGCACTTGCGATGGTGCCAATCAACTCACCGGTAACGACCTGCGGCAGATATTTAGCCTTTTGTTCGGCACTGCCCGCACGAAGCAACGCTTCAGCGAAGAAATAAACGGTCGAAGCGAAAGGCACCGGCGCGACTGCGCGGCCCAATTCCTCGGCAATGCAGCATAGCTCAAGATAACCAAGGCCAAGCCCGCCATGCTCTTCCGGAATTGCAGCGCCCAGCCAACCCTGTTCGGCGACCTGCGCCCAAAGCTCCGGATCGAAACCTGGGCTGTCTTCATCCATCAATTTACGGACGCGATCGGGCGGGCATTTGGCAGCGAGAAATTTGCGGGCCTCATCCTTCAGCGCCAGTTGCTCTTCGGAAAAATCGAAATTCATTTTGGGACCTCTCCTGTCATGCCTTCGGGCAGTTATTGATTCTTCAATACGCCATTCAGACTGTCGGGCAACAAGATTTAATCGCGCGATTAAAAAAATCGCGCAGCACAGGAAAAGCCCTGTATCCGAAAGTTTGGATTTTTCACTGTCCTACATTGTACCTATTTGGTTATTTGATTCGCGCAACACAAAAACGGATCGAAACAATGACCAATATCGACGAGCTGATCGACGACGTAATCGAACGTGAAGGCGGGTATGTGAACCACCCGGCCGACCGCGGCGGGCCAACAAATTGGGGGATTACCGAGGCTGTTGCGCGGCGACAGGGCTATGTCGGCGACATGCGCGATTTATCGCGGAGCGACGCGGCGGCAATCTATAAACGGCTCTACTGGTTTAAGCCGCGCTTTGACGAAATCGCAGACCACACCCCTGCCCTCGCCGCAGAGATGTTTGACACTGGCATCAACATGGGCACCGGAACAGCCACGGCCTTTCTGCAACGAGCCCTCAACGCGCTCAACCGTGAAGGCCGGGATTATGCCGACCTCGCCATTGACCGGCAAATTGGCCCCGAAACCATCGCCGCATTACAGGCTTTCCTGCGCAAACGCGGCGCAGGCGGTGAGGCTGTGCTGCTCAAGGCGGTCGAGGCATTGCAAGGCGCGCACTACATCAACATCGCCGAGGCGCGGCCTAGCCAGGAGGCCTTTGTTTATGGCTGGCTCGCCAACCGGATTGGCTGAATGCCCTCGTTTCAAGTTAGATTTTGATGAAACTTTTGGAGGAAAACATGGCAATTATCGAAACCCTGATCGGCCCCATCGCTGCGCTGATCGACAAGCTGATCCCCGATCCCAAGGCGCGAGACGCGGCAAAGATCGAGCTGATCAAATTGCAGGGTAGCCAAGAACTGGAAACGCTGCGCACCCAGTTGTCCGCGATCCTTGCCGAAGCACAATCACCCGACCCATGGACCAGCCGGGCAAGGCCGAGCTTCCTCTATGTGATGTATACCATCATCCTCTGGTCGCTGCCCATGGGCCTGATCGCCGCCTTTCGCCCGCAAGCCGCTCTCGACATAGCAGCAGGCATGAACGCCTATCTGAGTGGCCTGCCCGAACCGCTCTACGCGCTCTTTGGCACCGGCTATCTCGGTTACACGGCGGCCAGGCAATGGGGCAAAGTGAAGGGCGTCGAGAAATAGGCTCTATTGACGGAGTGATTGCGTCGGCCTATCCGCCCTCCCCGTAACAGGTGCCCCGGGAAAACGGGGTGAAAAGGGAAGCCGGTGTCAATCCGGCGCTGTACCCGCAACTGTGACCGGCGAGCGAAGCCCAGAATGACCACTGTGCAAACGGGAAGGTCGGGCCAAGCGATGACCCGGGAGCCAGGAGACCTGCCTGTTGCAGCCAGTCCTTCGCCCGTGCGGGAAAACGCGGACGATCGAATGAAGCTCCTCAGGAGCTTTCCTTCGCGTGACGGCATTTGAATGCAACGTCACAGGAAGGATATTTCATGACCATATTGAAACTGACGGCAGCCGCACTGGCGATACTGCCGTTCAGCGCGCATGCCCAAACCACAACCGGAACCGAAGATGTGATCGAGGACGATGGTGGGTGCTGCAGCTTTTATTCGGAGCGCCTGCAATCTCGAGACACGATAGTCGTCACCGCCACCGGCACAGAATTGATGGCCAGGAAGAGCGGCTATTCGGTTTCGAACATCGGCATCGATGAGATCGAGTTGCGCCAGCCCTCAACCTTATCCGACCTGCTGGCCACCCTTCCCGGCGTGACGGTGTCCAATACCGGCCCGATTGGCGGCTTTTCGGCGGTCCGCATCCGTGGTGCCGAAGGCGAGCAGACGCTGACTTTGATCGATGGGGTTCGCGTGAACGACCCCTCCTCCCCCGGAGGCGGTTTTGATTTCGGTAATTTGCTAATCGGCAATATCGACCGGGTCGAGGTGCTGCGCGGGCCGAATTCGGTGCCTTGGGGCAGTCAGGCGATTGGCGGTGTAGTCAACATCATCACCGCCCGCCCCGGATCCGCCAACAGCCGCGCCGTGCGCGCCGAATATGGCAGCGACAACCGCACCAATCTGGTCGGCCAATATGGGATATCGGGCGATAGGATTTCGGCGAGCATTGGCGGTGGCTACTTCCGCGACGACGGGATTTCCGCGGCGGCCAATGGCAGCGAGGCCGATGGCTATAAGCAATATGCGGCCAACGGGGCTCTTGAGGTCAAACTCAGTGACACGGTGAGCATCGATCTGCGGGGATTGTATTCGCACAGCCGCGCGGAACTGGATGGATTTCCCCCGCCCTTTTACAGCCTATCGGACACACCCGAATATTCGACCGGTCAGCAGGTGATCGGCTATGCTGGCATCAATGCTGAAATCGGCAATCTGAAGAACCGGATTGCCCTCACCGTCAACGACATCAACCGCGACAATTTTGCCGCTCCGGGAGCAGCCTCACCCGACTTTTTGTCGCGTGGTCGGACGGAACGATTCGAATATCAGGGCGATTGGCAACTCGCCCAGCCGGTACGCGCCGTATTTGGTATCGAGCATGAACGGTCACGTTTCACTGACGGATTTGCGCCCGCCAAAACCCGGCATTCGGGCGCATATGTGCAAGCAATCATCGATCCGCTCGACACGATAACGATAACCTTGGGTGCCCGCGTCGACGACCATAAAAGCTTTGGCACCAAGGCGACATTCAGTGCGAACGCCGCATGGCGCCCCACATCCCAGACGGTCATCCGCGCAGCTTATGGTGAAGGGTTCAAGGCACCGACCTTGTATCAGCTTTTCAGCTTTTATGGCGATCCGGGTTTGCAGCCAGAAGTCGCCAAAAGCTATGAACTGGGCTTTGAGCAAGGCCTGCTCGATGGTCAATTGCGCTTTGGCGCAACGGCGTTCCAGCGTCGCACGCAAAACATGATCGATTTCGATCTGCTTATCTACCGTTACAACAACATCATTCGGTCACGCGCCAAGGGGATCGAAACCTTTGTCGAACTACGCCCCAGCGACCGCTTCAGCGTCCGTGCAAACTACACCTATGTCGATTCGGAAAAGCGCGAGGATGGTGCCGTGAATTTCGTCCACCATCTCCGCCGACCGGTGCACAGCCTGAATGCCAACATCGACTGGCAAGCGTTTGGCAAGTTGAAACTGGGCGCCGACTTGCGTCTGGCCAGCGATAGTCTCGATGGCTTTGGCGGTTCGGTACGAATGGACGGCTATGCCTTGGCGGGTATTCGCGCCGCCTATGAAGTCAGCGACGCACTTGAACTTTATGGCCGCGTCGAAAATGCAGGCGATACCGATTACCAAACTGTCGCGGGCTACAAAGCCTATGGCCGCAACGCCCATATCGGGCTGCGCGCGAAATTTTAGGGAGTTGACGGTCGGCCGATGGCCGCTACCGTTGGAATGACAAGGAAGGGAATATGATTATGGCAAATGAATTGCTGAACGCGAAAGCCGCCGCATGGCCTGCCACTTTGGCTGGTGCAACGGTGCTGGGCAGCCTTGCGCTTGCCTGCATATTCCCTTTCGCGGCAATCGCAGCGCTGGCTGCACTGACCATGGACCGCCGCAGTGGCATAGCTCTGGTCGGCGCGGTTTGGGCGGCCAATCAGGCAGTCGGCTTCCTGCTGATGAACTTCCCCTGGGATGCGCAGGCTGTCGGCCATGGCATCGCGATCCTTGCCGCTACGCTGGCCGGGTTTGGCGTCGCGCGCTTTGTTGCAAGCAAATTCGAAGGCAGCGTGCTTCGCAGCGTCGCAGCGCTCGCTTCGGCCTTTGTCGTCTACGAAGTGCTTCTGCGTGCATATGCCCAGTTTGGCGGCGGAGCAGAAAACTTCTCTGCAGAAATCGTCAGCGGTGTCGCGATTAATGACGCGATGTGGTTCGCAGGCCTGATCGCGCTGCGTTGGGCAATTGGCCAAGCCACCGGCGAAAAGGCAATCTTCAGCGCCGCCCGCTAAATTTCCAACTCTGGATAGGCTCCCACGGGCCGCCGCGATAAAAATGCGCGGCGAGCCCTGAGATTTCCAGCGGCCGCGGTGCAAAGTCGGTTGAAAGCTCGGCGAACAACTCCTTGGCAACAGCTGGCTCAACCTTGTTCTGCACGGTGATATGCAAACGCGGCTTGGCCTGATCCTGCGGTGTCAGCAGGCCGTGCAGGTCAGCCGCCAGTTCCTCACGCATGGTCAACAGATCCGGGCACTCGACCCGATAGGCCACGCCCCGCCCTAAAAACATCACGTCGCGCAACCATGCTTCGGGCTGCGGAAATTCATGGGCCAACCCTGCCAGCCGCGCCTTGATCTCCGGCCAATGCCCCGGCGGCAGATGGTGAAACAGCGTGATATGCGCGTGCAGATAATTCCGCTCCGGTGGGAAATGCTGTGTCCGAAGCACATTGGTCCAGGCCTGATCGGCCTTCCCCATGGTTGCAGTGACGATGATAGGCGCGGTTTCCTGCATCGCGCTGGATTATGCGCTTCACCGATATGCTTCAAGATAGGGAGATTGCCGGAACCGGGCGAGGGTTTGGAGGGGGAGGTATTGGCACCGGCCCCGGCGATGAGGGTGCACTAGCCGTGCCTCTCGCTGGAGTGAAACCGAGTGTCTCGCATTCACTAATCGACTTGAGCGATATCAATGAGGGTTGCGGTAGGTCGCCTTACTGACTTAGGTGTCAGTCGAGGGAGAGAAAATATGCGTCTGATTCCGCTTTTGTTGCTGGGTGTGGCGACACCCGCGATTGCCGCCGATCCTGCATTGGAACCTAAGCCTGCAAGTGAGGCTACGATTGCCGCGCAAAAGGCCGAGGCAGCGAACCTGCCGGTAGAGGACGGACGCGATCTGCAATTTGCGCAGCAGGGGTTCGTGGCTACCCGCACCGACCCGATCATCCGCGCCAAGGATGGCCGCCCGGTCTGGAACCTTGACGCCTATAAGTGGATGGAGGGCGAAGCCCCCACCACAGTCAACCCCAGCCTATGGCGGCACATGACCGTTCTGCGCCATCACGGACTGTTCAAAGTCACCGACAATATCTGGCAGGTGCGCGGCTTCGATGTGTCCAACATGACTGTCATCAAAGGGCTGACCGGCTGGATCCTGATTGACCCGCTAACCACGCGCGAAACTGCTGCGGCGGCGCTCGAACTGGTGAACAAGGAACTCGGCCCGCGCCCGGTTACCGGCGTGATCTACAGCCACAGCCATGGCGACCATTTCGGTGGCGCGCGCGGCGTGACCACTGAGGCCGATATCAAGGCTGGTAAGGTCGCCATCATCGCGCCTGAACATTTCATCGAAGAAACCGCGTCCGAAAATGTGATGGCCGGCGGTGCAATGGGGCGGCGCGCCAATTACCAGTTTGGCACGGGTCTTACGCCCGGCGCTCAAGGCCAAATGGGCAGCGGCATCGGCAAGGGTGTTGCAGGCGGTGAAATCACTTTGCTAACACCGACCGACACTATCCAGAAAACGGGCGACAAGCGCGTTCTCGACGGGGTCGAACTGGAGTTCCAGATGGTCCCGGAATCCGAAGCTCCGGCGGAAATGAATGTCTATGTGCCCACAGCACGCACTTTCCTCGCCGCAGAAATCGCCACATGCACATTGCACAATGTACTGACACCGCGTGGGGCTAAGGTGCGTGACACACTGGCTTGGTCGCAATATCTGGGCGAAGCAGTAAATCTCTACGCGGGACGCAGCGATAACATCATGTCCAGCCACTGCTGGCCGCGTTTCGGGCAAAAGGAAGTCGAAGGCTGGCTATCCGGGCATCGCGACAATTATCGCTACCTCCACGACCAGACGGTGCGTTTGATGAACAAGGGGTACACGCAAACTGAAATTGCCGAGCGGCTGAAGGCCCCTCCTGCCCTCGCCAACCAATGGTTCAACCGCGGCTATTATGGCACCTACAGCCATAATTCGAAGGCGATCTACCAGCGCTATCTGGGTTGGTATGATGCGATTCCGGCCAACCTCAACCCGCACCCACCCGAGGAACGCGGTAAGCGTCTTGTGGCTGCTATGGGTGGCTCCAAGAAAGTGGTGGCAGAAGCCAAGCGCGCAATGAACGCCGGCGACTATCGCTGGTCCTCCGACCTGCTCCATCAACTCGTCTTCGCAGACCCCAAAAACGCGGAAGCGCGTGCTCTGCTGGCCGACAGCTATGAACAGCAGGGCTATCAGGCGGAATCGGCGATCTGGCGCAACCAGTTCCTCACAGCAGCCAGTGATCTGCGGAAGGGTATGACGCCCAGTATTGCGACACAAAGCGTTGATATGATTTCGGCGATCGCAACACCGTTGCTGCTCGATTCTGTCTCAACGCGGCTCAATCCGGAAATCATCAAAGACACAAAGTTGAAAATCAACTTTGTGATTTCGGACCGGCAGGAAAAAGCCAAAGTCAATGTCGGCAACGCCGTAATGATTAGCGAAATGGGTGCAGCCCATGGAACGCCCGACGCAACCGTGACTGGCCCGCGTCAGCTGTATCTCGCCATGCTGTTCCTGAAAATGCCGTTGGCCCAGCTAGAAGCCGCAGGATTGAAGATCGAGGGCGATAAAGCCGCTGTTGAAGCCCTTCAGGCAGCCCTTGATCCGATGCCAACTGCCTTCAATATAGCCGAGCCGTAAGCGGGGTTACATTTCCCCCCGCTCGCGGCGGATTGCGTACCATTTTTCGACATTGGCATTATGCTCTTCGAGCGTCTTGGCAAAGATATGGCCGCCGGTGCCATCGGCCACGAAGAACAGATAGTCGGTCTTTTCCGGATCGAGCACCGCCTCGATCGCTGCACGCGACGGGTTGGCAATCGGGCCCTTAGGAAGGCCGACCATCGAGTAGGTGTTATAATCATTTACCGAAGCGATTTCGGACTGGCGGATGCGCCGTCCCAGCGGCTTCCCCTTGGTGATCGGATAGATGATCGTAGGGTCAGCCTGCAGCATCATTCCGACTTTCAGCCGGTTCGAGTAAACACCAGCCACGATCCTGAGTTCGGATTTCTTGGATGTTTCCTTCTCGACAATCGACGCCAGCGTGACCGCCTCCTGCGGCGTTTTCACGACCGCATCGGAGCTTCGCTTGGGCCAAAGTTCGTCGATGGTCTTTTTCATGGATGCCTGCATGCGCGCGACAACGGCAGCGCGGGGCTCTCCCTTTTCGAAGGCATAACTGTCTGGCAGAATCGAGCCTTCGGACGGAACGGGGATCTGCCCGGTCAACCGGTCATTCGCCATCAGCCTTTCATAAACCATGATCGACGGCATACCTTCGGGCACGGTGACCATGCGTTGCACGGTTTTTCCGCCGGTCAGGATCGACAGGATTTCGGAGTTGGAGGCCCGGGCGGGGATAAGGAACTCCCCGGTTTTGATGGTGCTGGAGGCTCCAAAAATCCGGGCCCGGTTAACAAAGGCATCGGCAGACTTGATCGCGCCCATATCCTCCAACTGCTCTGCAGTCGAGCGGATGCTGGCACCCGACTTGATGACAATCGCAGTTTCCTTCGCCAGCGGCCCGGCCGCATTCCATCCATAGATGAAATTTCCTGCGATGATCAGGAACAGCAGGCCGCCCGCAACGAGCAGCCCTTTGAACAGCCGGTTCATTCGATCAGATGGCCTTTACGATAAGGCTGGCATTGGTGCCGCCGAAACCGAAACTGTTGTTGAGCGCTGCCTTGACCTCCCGCTTCCGGGCAACATGCGGAACAAGATCGACGCCCTCGGTGCCTTCGTCAGGATTGTCGAGGTTCAGCGTCGGCGGCACGATCTGGTCGCGGATTGCGAGGATACAGAAGATCGCCTCAACCGCGCCGGCGCCGCCCAAAAGGTGGCCGATCGCCGATTTGGTGCTGCTCATCGATGCGCCGCTCAGATCATTGCCAAGTACGCGCTTTACTGCGCCTAGCTCGATCGTGTCCGCCATGGTCGAGGTGCCATGCGCATTAACATAGTCAATGTCGCCAGCCTCAAGCCCTGCCTTGCGCAGCGCCATCCGCATCGCGAGTTCGGCACCCTTGCCTTCCGGGTGCGGTGCGGTGACGTGGTAGGCATCGCCCGAAAGGCCATAGCCCACAACTTCGGCGTAAATTTTCGCACCTCGCGCCTTGGCATGCTCATATTCTTCGAGCACGACGACGCCAGCACCTTCACCCATTACAAAGCCATCGCGATCCTTGTCATAGGGGCGGCTCGCCTGTTCCGGGCGATCGTTGAAGCTTGAATTGAGCGCCCGTGCCTGGGCAAAACCGGCTACGCCCAGCGGGTTGATTGTGCTTTCGGCTCCACCCGCCAACATGATATCGGCATCGCCATCCTTTATCATGCGCGCCGCATCGCCAATCGAGTGCGCGCCAGTCGAGCAGGCAGTCACCACGGCATGATTCGGGCCCATCAGGCCATATTTGATCGAAACCTGACCGGAAATCAGGTTGATCAGGCGACCATGGACGAAGTGCGGCGAAACGCGGCCCGGGCCTTTTTCGTGGAGCACGATTGATTCGCTCTCAATGCCCGGCAGGCCGCCAATGCCCGATCCGATCGAGCAGCCAGTGCGGGTTTTGAGGTCATCGTCCATATCGGTGAGACCGGCATCTTCGAGCGCCTGTCCGGCGGCATCAATGCCATAGACGATGAACGGATCAACCTGACGCTGGATCTTGTGATCGACGCGCTTATCCGGATCAAAACCCCAAGGATGGTCTTTGGGCTTCACTTCGCAAGCGATATGGCATTTCTGGCCACCGGCTTCTGCGTCGAAGCGGGTGATTTTCCCCGCGCCCGATTTTGATGCCAATAGGTTCGCCCAAGTCGTTTCAACATCGCCACCAAGCGGCGTAACCAGACCCAGACCCGTAACTACAACCCGACGCATGTGAAGCTCTCCATCGTGCAATTTCTTTGCGCCCATTAAGGCGAGCGCGAGCAAAAA
This sequence comes from uncultured Sphingorhabdus sp., assembly GCF_937872355.1. GTDB lineage: Bacteria > Pseudomonadota > Alphaproteobacteria > Sphingomonadales > Sphingomonadaceae > Sphingorhabdus_B. The sequence goes on from NZ_CALMSV010000225.1 coordinate 18,142, forward strand.
AGCAAACGGCTTTCCAGCAGGTTCACGCCTGTCCGGAAAGCCGTTTGAAAAATACGATCATATAGCTGCTAAATGCAGCCCCAACTTAGCTGTTGGCGTTGATGAAATCGATCGCGTCCTTGACGGTCGAGATCTTTTCGGCCGCATCGTCGGGGATTTCGACGTTGAATTCTTCTTCGAACGCCATGACCAGCTCGACAATGTCGAGGCTGTCTGCGCCCAGATCGTCGATGAAGCTTGCAGCTTCGGTGACCTTGTCAGCTTCAACGCCGAGATGTTCGACGACAATCTTCTTAACCCGATCCGCGGTGTCGCTCATTTTATGCCCCTTCTTGTTTGGGATTCGAATAACGAAATCCGCCCCTAATGCCCAGCAACGCGGCTGGCAAGGGGGGAGCGGTAATTGGAGGAATTCCGCCGCCTAATATCGCAGCGTCGCGGGTATTCGACCGCCAAATTTATCTAGCTGCCTCGGCAAACCGTCTCGCCGCCAGCCGCGATTGCGCCAAATGCGCGAAATAACGCCCCAAATTCGCGGACATTTCCTGTGTCCACTTATCGCCCATCTTGCTGACGAGCATATCGTTCGCTTGGCGCAAGATTGCGCTATTTTCAGGATCCCTGAAAATCGTCTGCAGATCGTCGGGCGATTTTTCATCCAGCAGAGCTTCAAATTCGATAGTATTTACGCCCAGGTCAGCCAGTTTTTCTTCAAGCGCTGTGCCGGAAATGATCGAAACGTTGAATTCAAAAGCCGCCACTGCGTCGGCATCGCCCCAGGCATTATCTTCTGCGCAGATGTCAATTGCCGCTTCGATTTTGGCATATTGCGCGTCGGTCAGTTCGCCATTCGCCGCTACCAGCCCTTCATGCCACGAGTTAAGCTCTGGTTCGCCAAGCTGTTCAAGCGGACACAGCACGTCTTTCATCGACAGATCACTTGCGTACGCAGGCAATGCACATCCCAAAGCGGCACTGAAAATAGCCGCTCCGGCTGCAAGCTTTACTCTCATATCTGCCCCCCGTTTAGTCCAATTACAGCATTGCCATCCCGCCATTCACGTGGAGGGTCTGGCCAGTAACATAGCCGGCCTCTTTCGAGGCAAGATAGGCAACCGCAGCGCCGATATCGCTGCCTTCGCCCATGCGACCCATCGGGATTCGCGCGTTGAGCGCTTCTTTTTGCGCGTCGGGTAACACGTCGGTCATCGCTGTACGGATGAAGCCGGGCGCGACGCAATTCACAGTGACATTCCGGCTGGCGAGCTCTGCCGCCAACGCCTTGGACATGCCCACAAGACCTGCCTTCGATGCCGCATAGTTGACCTGCCCTGGGTTGCCGGTCGCGCCGACGACGCTGGTTATGGTGATGATACGACCAAAACGCGCCTTCATCATCGGCTTGGTCGCCGCACGCATCAGGCGGAAGGCCGCTTCGAGGTTGATACGGATCACCTCTTCCCACTCCTCATCCTTCATCCGCATAGCGAGATTGTCACGGGTGACGCCGGCATTGTTGACCAGGATGTCGATCTGGCCAAGCTTTTCGAGCGCTGCAGGAACCAGCGCCTCGACGCTGTCCTTGTCACCAAGATTACACGGCACAGCTACATGGTCGCCGCCCAAGGAGCCGCGGAATGCCTCCAACTTTTCGACATTGCTGCCCGATACCGCGAGCCGTGCGCCCTGCCCCGCCAACGCATGGCAGATCGCACTACCAATCCCGCCTGAAGCGCCGGTCACGAGCGCGGTCATGCCTGTTAGATCGAACATCTTATTCTCCTGTGAAGACCGGTGCGCGCTTTTCGATAAACGCGTTGATTGCCTCGTCATTGTCGCGCGTATTGTGCGCAAGGCTCTGCATCGCCGCTGACATTTCGAGGATATTTTTGAGGTCCGCCATCTGGCCTTCCCGCAGCAGGCGCTTGGTCATGCGCACGGCATGCGGTGGGTTGGCAGCAATTTTGGCTGCGATTTCGCGCGCCTTTTTCAGCAAGTCTGCATCGGGAACGACATGGCTGACCAAACCAATCTTGAGTGCCTCTGCCGCGTCTATCATTTCACCGGTCAGCGCCAATTCAGTCGCCCGGCTGAAACCCACAATGCGCGGTAACAGCCACGCTCCGCCATCACCGGGAATGATACCCAGCTTGACGAAGCTTTCGGCGAATTTGGCGCTTTCGGCTGCAACGCGCACATCGCACATCGTTGCAAGGTCAAGCCCCGCACCAATCGCATGGCCATTAACCGCCGCCACGACCGGCACTTCCAACGCCTGGAACATCAGCGGCAAGCGCTGGATGCCATATTTATAGTTGCGACGCGTTTCGACCGGATTGCCCGAACGCAGGCCGCCGCTATCGGGGCGCATCTGCTTCAGATCACCGCCGGCGGAGAAAGCCGTACCCGCACCTGTCAGGATTACACAACGTACTGAAATGTCGCGGTCAGCCTCTTCAAAGGCATTGCAAATCGCATCCACAACAGCGACGTCTGAAATCGGATTACGCTTTTCGGGCATGTTGAGGGTGATGGTAAGGATCGACCCGTCACGTTCTTGCAAAAGCATTGCTCAAAGCTCCTTCAAAACGGCTTCGATGTCGTCCATCGAAATGATGCTGGCGGTTGCAACTTCGTCGCCTGCGCTGCGCTTCACCATCGGCGACAGCACTTTGCCGCCAAATTCATAGAAATGCGTCGCGCCGGCATCGCGCATGGCAATCGCCGACTCACGCCAGCGCACGCGGCCGGTAACCTGTTCGACCAACAGGCTGCGAATTTGATCAGGCTCTGAAACAGGTGCCGCAAGAACATTTGCGAAGACGGGAACATAAGGCGCGTTGATCGCGGTCTGACCCAGCGCGTCGGCCATGCGGTCAGCTGCGGGCTGCATCAGCGGGCAGTGGAAGGGTGCCGAAACGGGCAGCAGGATGCCGCGCTTAATGCCATGATCCTTTACCAGTTCAATCGCGCGATCGATGGCACCCTTGTGGCCTGAAATAACAACCTGTGTCGGATCATTGTCGTTGGCAACAGTGCAGGTTTCGCCCTGAGCCGCCGCCGCCGCCAAGGCCTCCGCCTTTTCGATATCGGCACCGAGCAAAGCGGCCATGGCACCGACACCGACAGGAACCGCGGCCTGCATCGCCTGCCCACGCAACTTGAGAAGCTTTGCCGTGGTAGCGAGATCGAATGCCCCCGCAGCACATAAGGCGGTATATTCGCCAAGGCTATGGCCGGCGACAAAATCGGCCTTTTCAGACAGCTTCACGCCGCCTTCCTTTTCCAGCACGCGCAATGTCGCAATGGCATTGGCCATGATCGCGGGTTGGGCATTTTCGGTAAGCGTCAGGTCGCCTTCGGGGCCTTCGCACATCAGCTTGAACAGGCTTTGTCCAAGCGCATCGTCGACTTCCTGAAATACTTCGCGCGCAACCGCACTTGCCTCGGCCAGCGCCTTGCCCATGCCGACAGCCTGGCTGCCTTGCCCCGGAAAGATGAATGCCCGCATGTTCGCCCCCTTGTGCATAATGTCGTTCCCAGCCGCCTATGGCGGGAAAGCCCATCATGCAAGCAGGAGTGCGCGTCAGGAGCTGATTGTTGTGAACAAAAAAGACCAGCCAGCGAGTGTCGTTCTGAAGCCTAAGCAATTGCGTATACAGGCAGCATAAGCGGCTGTCGGATGGACGGCAGCGACCATTCGCGCCACTTGCGGCACGTAATTATCGCAAAAAGCGGAGCAGATCATGTCCAATTCCGTCCTTTCAAAAAGCTGGGACCCGATTGTTAAGCTTACCCACTGGGGTGTCGCGTCCGCCGTCATTGCCAATGCAATCTTCACCGAAGAAGGATCGGGATGGCATGTCTGGGTTGGCTATGCGTTGGCTGGCCTTCTCCTACTACGCTGGCTGTGGAGCCTGGTTGGCACGCGCAATGCGCGCTTTTCGGCCTTTCCGCCCAATCCACTCAAAGCCCTGCGCTATGTGGCAGCTGCCCGCAAAGGCGAAGTTCAGCATTTCAGTTCGCATAACCCAATCGGGACGTTGATGGTCTACGCGTTATGGGGTTGCCTTGCTGTCATTGTTGCCAGCGGGATTGCGATGTCAGGCCCACCGCCTGCCAATCCGAATGTGCGTGAGGTGGGTGAAGTAGTAGAAGCGACAGAGTTTAGCACCACGTCCGAAAGCGACGAGGAAGGCGAGGAAGAAGGACGGGAGGAAGCAGAAGATGGGGGCGAAGGCGGTGAAGAGGTTCTTGAAGAAGTCCATGAAGTTGCCGTCAACCTGCTCTATGTGCTGATCGCGTTGCACATATTGGGTGTCCTGTTCGAAACAATGCGGCATGGTCGTGGAACGGTGGGAGCGATGATTCCCTTTATGAACCGAAGGATGCCATGACGCGAAAAGTCGACATATCAGCAACGACCGGCACCGCAAGGGCCGGTCTTGTTGCGGTAATTGTCGGTATTCAGGCGATAGCTGCGATTTTTTTCATCGCTGACGCCATCGGCGATTTGGCCGCTGGCGAAATGGATTTTCACATTTTGGTCGAGGCGCTGATCGCCTTTGCCCTGCTCGCTGGGGTCGGCATCGGCGCATGGATGGCGCGCCGCCTGCTCGCCGAAGCGCAGGAACGCGAAAGGGTGCTGGCGATCGCTTCCGGTTCACTGACCGAGCATATCCAGTTGCGCTTCCGCGACTGGAATCTGACCGACGCCGAGGCAGAAGTGGCTCTCTTCGCTATCAAGGGCTGTGATGCAGGCGAGATCGCCCTATTGCGCGGTGCAGCACCCGGTACGGTGCGTGCCCAACTGAGCCATGTTTACGCCAAGTCAGGCGTCGGCACACAGGCCGAATTGGTCAGCTTATTCATCGATGACTTGCTGCAAGTGGACCTGCGAAATCCAGCCTAGCCGATTGCGCCGAACGGCACGACCTTATTGGCACTATCGTGCCCGATATCTGCTTCTCCAAGATAAGAGATACCGAAACGCTTGCACCAGCGCTGCGCAATTTCTTCGGCCGTCTCGCCAAAGGGGCGGTCATTTTCCGGTACATCGCTGACGCGGCCGAGGCGCAAGCCTGCAAGGCCGACTCCCTTCAAATGCTCGCCAACATGGAAAAAAGCACGGTCAAAGGCGTAGAGATATTCACTGACTTCCTCGATCATCAACACATGCCCCCTAAGATCGGGCATCAACGGCGTGCCGACCAGCATGGCAAGCGTCAACAGGTTGAAAGCCGCATATTTATGGCCTGCAATTATGTTTGATTCGAGAGACTTGGAATCGCCTTTTACCAACCAGTCCAATGAACGCTTGACCGCCTCCTCGCCACCTTCGCGACGAATATCAGTCGGCATAGGGCCGTGAACCGGCCAGCCTATGCCTGCCTTATAAAGTGCCGCGAGTAAGTTGCCCTGATCGCTGTAGCCAAGATAGCTTTTCGCTCGGGCCGGAGCCTTGAGCTGTTTCACTGCATCTTCGGCAATCCGGCAAGCGCCGTAGCCACCGCGCACGAACCAGATGGCATCAAATGCAGGGTCGTTGGCCAGGCGTACAAATGCCTCAAGCCTTTGCGCATCATTACCTGCAAAATGGCCCTGTTCGAAGAAGCATTGGTCATCAAAGACCAGTTCGACTTCGGGATGGCTTTCTGCCGCCAGCGCCGTAACCCGAACGGCATCCTCGCGTGTGAAGGGCGTTGAAGGTGCGCAAATTGCTATCCTCATAGTTCCTCCCCCGATAAGCGATTGCCAAAATTGCCCCCGCGCAATAGCGGAGCGCGATGGACAAAAACAAATCCTATTTCTTTTGCGGCATTGGTGGTTCGGGCATGCTGCCGCTGGCCAATATCGTCCGCGATGGCGGAGCTACCGTTGCAGGCTCTGACCGCGCGCTTGACCAAGGGCGATTGGCGCCGAAATTCGAGTGGCTGAAAAGCCTGGGCATCGATATTTTCCCGCAAGACGGATCCGGCCTGACCAATGGCAACCAGATTCTTATCGCCTCCGCCGCGGTTGAAGACAGCGTGCCCGATGTCGCCAAAGCGAAAGAGCTGGGCTGCGAACGCATGACACGCGCCGAACTGCTGGCTGAACTCTTCAACGCTGCGCCTCGATCGGTCGCGGTTGGCGGCACCAGTGGGAAGTCGACGGTAACTGGCATGATCGGCTGGATATTGACCGATGCAGGGCTCGACCCGACCATCATGAATGGCGGGGGGATGAAGAATTTCGTCTCTGAAGGCACGCCTTTCGCCAGTGCCCGTGTGGGCCATGGCGGAGTTTTCGTGTCCGAGGTCGACGAAAGCGACGGTTCGATTGCATTGTTCCGCCCGGAAGTCGCTGTGCTCAACAATATCAGTCTCGACCACAAGTCTCTCGATGAATTGCGACAGTTGTTCGGTAATTTCGCGCGAAACGCAAAGCGCGCCATCTGGAACGCTGACGATATTGAAACGGTGGCATTGCTGGCTCCGATGGGCCTGAAAGACGCAATCAGCTTTGGCTTTACCGACCGGGCAGATGTGCGTGCCGTCGATGTCATCGAAATGCCTCTGGGCAGCCGTTTTACATTGAAAGCCAATGGCCAGAGTTGGCCCGTGACATTGCAAGTTCCAGGACGCCACAATATCGCCAATGCCCTAGCCGCTATCGCAGCCGCGCTCGCGCTTGATGTGCCGGTGGCGCAGGCGGTCCATGGCGTCGAGCGTTTCGCAGGCCTCGCGCGCCGCTTTGACATTGTCGGAATTGCAGGCGGCATCACCGTCATCGACGATTTCGGACATAATCCGGACAAGACAGCGGCGACGCTCGCGACGCTGAAGGCCTTTCCGGGGCGCATCATCGCATTTTTCCAGCCGCACGGCTATGGCCCGATCCGCGTTATGGGTAGTGAATTGGCCAGAGTTTTTGCGACACATCTCAATCGCGACGACTATCTGATTCTGTGCGATCCGGTCTATTTCGGCGGCACAGTCGACAAATCGCTGGGCAGCCAGTCGATCACCGATGCGGTGGTCGCAGCGGGCAAGCAGGCCGAATATATCCCGAGCCGCGAGGATTGCGGCAATCGCATAGTCGAACTGGCTCAACCGGGCGACCGCATCGTTATCATGGGCGCCCGCGACGATACGCTGAGTGGCTTTGCGGCCGATCTGCTCGCGCGCCTTGTGAAAGCCAGTGTTTGACTTGAACCCGTCATGGCAGTTTGCCATGGGTCGACGATGAAGAAACTGCTCCTTGCTTTCACCGTCCTCACTTTGCCCGGTTGCGCCAGCACGCGTATGGCGAACGAAGCGGTCGCGCCGATCGACATTCGCATCATTGGCATTAACGACTTCCATGGCCATCTCGATCCGCCGCGCGCCGTCACCGAGACATTGAACGCTGCAGGCGAAAAGATACGCATCCCATCGGGCGGCGTCGCTTATCTGGCATCGGCCATCGACTCGCTGAAGGCGGATGCGCCGAACAATGTCGTGGTTGCTGCAGGCGATTTGATCGGTGCCTCGCCACTCTCTTCGTCGCTGTTCCTTGACGAACCATCGATCATCGCAATGGGCATGGTGGGGCTGGAGTTTAACGCCGTTGGCAATCATGAATTCGACCGCGGCACTGAAGAACTGCTGCGTATGCAGAGCGGGGGCTGCGAAAAGTTCACGCAATCCGAGCCGTGCCGCATCGACAAACCCTTTCCCGGAGCGAAATTCCGGATGCTGGCAGCGAACACGAAGAAGGCCGATGGCAGCACCCTGTTCCCGCCTTTTGCGCTCAAGAATTTCGGCAAGGGCAAGACGCAGGTTACTGTGGGTTTCATCGGCATGACGCTGGAAGGCACCGCCAATCTGGTTTCCGCCGGCCGTATCAAAGGCATCAGCTTTGCCGATGAGGCAGACACCGCCAATGCCCTGATCCCGAAACTGAAGGCGGCGGGTGCGGATGTAATTGTTGTACTGGTGCATGAAGGCGCAAACAACAGCGGCGATATCAACAATCCCCGATGCGATGGTGTATCGGGCACGCTGTTTCCTATTCTCGACCGGCTGGACCCGGCCGTCGATCTGGTTGTGTCCGGCCATACGCATCAGAGCTACGTCTGCGAATATGCCAATATAAACCCGACCCGCCCGTTCTTGCTCACCAGCGCGGGTTTGCGCGGGCAGGTCGTGACCGGCATTGATCTGAAGGTCGACGCGCGAAACGGCAAAGTCCTCTCCAAAACCGCGCGCAATATAGTGGTGCAGAGCGAAGCTTTTTCCAATGCGCGCGGCGAAGTCCCGATTGTTGAAGGCTTCCCTGTCTTTGCGCCGCGAGCTGATCTGGCAGCGCTGGCCAGCCGGTATCGGGAGGCCGCGAAGACAGAGGCCAATCGCGTGGTTGGAACGCTGGCGGGCGCTGCGACGCGTGATCGCGGTAATACAGGCGAAAGCATTTTGGGCAATTTGATTGCCGACGCCCAACTCGCGGCAACTGCGGATGCCGAAAATGGCGGCGCGCAGATTGCCTTTATGAACCCGGACGGAATTCGTGCGGATATCTTCCCCGGCACCGATAGCAAGGTGACTTTCGGTTCGGTTTTCGCGGCGCAACCCTTCGGCAACACGCTGATCACCAAGACGCTGACCGGAAAGCAGATTATCGGAATATTGGAGCAACAGCTGAACAATCCGGATTGGTATCGCATCCTGTCTCCATCGAGCGGCTTCCGCTTCGGCTTTGATCTGTCGCGCCCCATCGGCCAACGCATAGTCTTTGCGACGCTAAACGGCACACCGCTTGGCGAGAACCAGACATATCGTGTTGCCGTCAGTGATTTCCTCTCCAATGGCGGCGACGGCTTTTCGCTATTCAAGGAAGGCGCCAATCCGGCCGTCGGCCCGACCGATCTGGAAGCTTTCATCGCGTTCCTGTCGCGCGGTGGGGTTACGGCGCTGCCAACGCTCGACCGGATCGAGAACAAAACCCCGCAATAATCCGCCAAACCCCTTGCATTTCCGTGCCATCCGGCGTAGTGGCGCGCCTTCGCTCGGGATTGCCCGGCCGAAATGAAGAAAGCCGGAGGGGCGTTCGCATGGGGCGACGTCAGCGATCGGTAAGAGAAGGAAGACGCCCATGCCGTTGTACGAGCATGTTTTTTTGGCGCGTCAGGACCTGTCACAGGCACAGGTAGATGCGCTGGCTGAAAATGCCACCAAGATCGTCGAAGAGAATCAGGGCAAAGTCGTAAAGACCGAAACCTGGGGCCTTCGCAGCCTTGCCTACAAAATCCAGAAGAACCGCAAGGCGCATTTCGTGATGCTCGACCTTGACGCTTCGGGCGATGCCATCGCCGAACTGGAACGCCAGACCCGCATGAACGAAGATGTGATCCGTTACATGACCGTCCGCGTGGACGAGCATGAAAAAGGCCCGTCGGTGATGATGCGCAAGCAGGAACGCAGCGACCGTGGTGAACGCAGTGGCTTTGGCGACCGTCCTGACCGTGGCCCCCGCCCCGACCGTGGTGATCGCGAAGCCCGCGCTCCCCGTGCTCAAGAGGAGATCTAATCCATGGCACGTCCGTTTTTCCGTCGCCGCAAGTCCTGCCCCTTTTCGGGCAAGGATGCTCCGCGCATCGACTATAAAGATACCCGTCTGCTTCAGGGCTATGTCTCTGAACGTGGCAAGATCGTCCCCTCGCGCATCACCGCCGTTTCGGCAAAGAAGCAGCGCGAACTCAGCCAAGCCATCAAGCGTGCGCGCCACCTCGGCCTCATGCCCTATGTCGTGAAGTAAGGAGAAGACCCCATGGAAATCATCCTGCTTGAACGCGTTGAAAAGCTGGGCCACATCGGCGACGTCGTCACCGTGAAGGACGGGTACGCCCGCAACTTCCTGCTTCCCAACAAGAAGGCGCTTCGTGCCAACGAAGCCAACCGCAAGGTTTTTGAAGCTAACCGCGCCAAGATCGAGGCAGACAATGCCAACCGTCGCGGCGATGCCGAAAAGCACGCGTCGAATGTCGAAGGCAAGCAGATCGTTCTGATCCGCGCTGCTTCGAACACCGGCCAGCTGTACGGTTCGGTTTCGGTGAAGGACATTGTCGACGGCCTGAACGCGCAAGACGCCAAGGTTTCGAAGGCGATGATCGTTCTCGAACGCCCGATCAAGACCCTCGGCGTGTTCGACGTCAAAGTCGTTCTGCACCCCGAAGTTTCGGTGACCGTCACCGTCAACGTCGCACGTTCGGACGATGAAGCCGAACTGCAGAAGGACGGCGTCAACGTCATCGACCAGATGTTCGAAGACGAACAAGCTGAACTCGCAGCCCAGGCCATCGAAATGGCCGAAGCCCGCGAAGCTGCCGCTGACGAAGCCGATGCTGCCGAAGCAGCCCGCATCGAAAAGCTGAAAGAAGAACAGGCTGCCGCCAAGGCCGCCGAAGGTCTTTCGGCCGAAGCAGGCGAAGACGAAGCCTGATAGCTTCTTTCGCCGCAACCAACAAAGAGCCGCCCCGCCACGCGCCGGGCGGCTTTTTTGTTGCGTCCTTTACTAGTAAGCGCCATTGGCTTACTTAATTCATAAAGGTGTTGCACTGAAGTAGGTATTTATTATGCGCGGTTCGGCGGTTTTCTCCACACTATTGACAGTATTCTTGGCTTCGACCGCTCCTGTAGTTCCAGGATTTGCGTCAGCCCCACCCCCTTCGATTGACGACTATGGCAAACTCCCCGCGTTTGAGGAAGCTGCGATCTCCCCATCTGGTCATCGTGTTGCTATGATAGCAACTCTTCGAGCCGAACGGACACTTCTGGTTTTCGAGGATAGTAAGCCGTTGAGTTCCTTTAAGCTAGGTGATGTAAAAGTCCGCGACATCGAATGGGCATCTGACGAATTCCTCTTGATTGACTACTCACAAACCGAAAAACTTTACGGATTTACAGCTGATAAAGCAGAATTCTATCGAACAATTGTAATGTCGATGGCTGGCGGGCAGCCGTCTATTGTTTTCGCGAACGACAAAGCCATCACAAATGCCACATTTGGCTGGCACGGCATCCGAAACATCGGCGGGCGGGCTTACGGTTTTTTCGGTGGTGTCCCGATGGTAAAGCACGGAACTGGAACAAATATCGGGAAATATGTTTATGAAGGCGGTCCACCGGCCCTATACCGAGTTGACCTATCTGACATGAAAACAAAACAGATCGCTGGCCGCGCCAATGAAGGCGAGTGGCGGACATGGAAAATTGATGCTGCCGGCCAAGTCGCTGCAACAATAACGCGACGCGACGGCAGCGGCGAATGGCGAATATTGAACGCAGACGACAAGGAAATTGCATCGGGGTCCAATCCGTTTGGGGGAGTTGGACTACTAGCCTTCAGCAATAACGGCTCTAACATCATTTACTATGACGAAGAACCCGATACGGGAATAATTCGCTACTTCGAAGCTCCGTTATCTGGCGGCAAAGCCACCGAATTGTTTGTAGATGTCAAAATAGATCGTTTCTTCATCGATCCACGAACAGGCGTCTTGTTAGGTTATTTGGAATCAGGCGCGCAGCCGAAACCTCGCTTCTTTGACCCTGCTCTCGAAAAGAAAATCGGTAAAATCGCTCGTGCATTTCCAAAACTAAATCGCTCAATTGTCGACTGGAGCTCGGGATTTGGCAAGATCGTATTAAATACCAACGGAAATGGCGATTCAGGTACCTGGTGGACCGTTGATCTGGAGAAATTGGCGGCTAGCCCGCTGGGTTACGAGCGGCCAACAATCGAGCCTGCAGAAGTCGGTCAAATCAGCACGGTTAGCTACATCGCAGCCGACGGATTGGAAATGGATGGAATACTCACGCTTCCCCCCGGAAGAGAGCCCAAGAACCTGCCTGTGATCATGCTTCCGCATGGCGGGCCTACCTCGCACGATAGCGAAAGCTTTGACTGGTGGGCTCAGGCTTTTGCTGCGCGTGGATATGCTGTCTTCCAGCCAAATTTCCGAGGTTCGACGAACCGTGACGCGACGTTCATGAAGGCCGGGCATGGCGAATGGGGGAGAAAAATGCAGACCGACATATCAGACGGATTGATGCACCTCGCCTCACAAGGCATCGTCGATGCCAAACGAGCCTGCATTGTAGGTGCAAGCTATGGCGGCTACGCTGCACTTGCTGGTGTAACGATACAACAGGGACTTTACCGCTGTGCAGTTTCGGTAGCGGGCGTGTCGGATCTTGCAATGATGGTTAGTACCGATATCTATGAAAGCGGTAACGACGCAACGTTGAAGCGCAATTTGAAGGCCGAAATCGGGTCGGGACGGGAACTTAAGGACGTCTCACCTCGTCGGTTTGCCACACAAGCGGATGCTCCGATTCTGTTGTTGCACGGCAAGGACGATGTAGTTGTGCCATTCCGCCAGAGTTTAGTAATGGCTGATGCTTTGAAAGATGCTGGCAGACCATATGAGTTAGTTACGTTAGCTGGAGAGGATCATTGGTTATCCCGAGGCGATACACGATTAAAAATGCTTCAATCCACGATCAGTTTCGTTGAGAAACACAATCCAGCTAACTAACAGCGTTTCTAGCCAATCAGCATAGTACGAAATTAGAACCTAGCAGACGTTCCCTCCACCTCAAGCCCCGCAAAGCTGCTCCGCCAGTGCGTGGCCCATATCGGCCTCGGGGAACACCACCTTCGATACGCCCAGCCGCGTCAGGATCAGGCCGTGTTGGCGGGTGGAGGCTTTGGCCCAGATATCCTTGACGCCCAGTTCCTGCAGCGCGAGGACGGAGAGCACGCTGCCTTCCAGGCTCGCGCCGATAGCGACCACGGCATAGTCAACCTCGTTCACGCCCAGCGCGCGCAGCGCCTCTGCCTCGGTCGAATCCGCCTGCACCACATGCGGCAGGTCGTCGGCGAGTTTCTGGACGATATCGGCATTGCCATCGATGCCGATCACTTCATGCCCCAGCGCGACGAGGCGCAGGGCAACCGCTTCGCCAAAGCGGCCGAGGCCGATGACCGCGACGCTTTTCTTCTCCGCGTTTTTCGCTTTCCTAGCCAATGAGAACCTCCTCTTTGGGGTAATGGTAAAATACGGGTTTGCCGCGCGAGGCAAGCGCCGCGAACAAGGTAATCGGGCCGACACGCCCGACGAACATCAGGAAGATGAGCAAATATTTGCCTGCATCGGTGAACTGCGCGGTGACGCCGGTGGAAAGGCCGACGGTGGCAAAGGCAGAAACCGCCTCAAACATCGCATCGCGTGGGGCGATCTGCGGCGAGAGCGCGACGAGCAGATAGCCGAGCCCCAGCACAAGCACCGTGGCGAGCGCGACCACCGAAATGGCGCGGCGCTGATTATGCTCGCTTATCCGACGGCCGAATGCCTCGACATCGGGCTTGCCGCGGATTTCGGACCAGATGATCAGCAGGATGACGACCACCGTCGCCACCTTCACGCCGCCCGCCGTCCCCGCGCTGCCCCCGCCGATAAACATCAGGATCGAGGTGAGCATCAGCGACTGGTCG
>NZ_CALMSV010000226.1 GCF_937872355.1 uncultured Sphingorhabdus sp.
ATGGTTGCCGCCGAATATGTCGCGGTGACAATTGATCGCGAACCGGTCGGTCATGCCAGCCAGAAAATCGCCGATATGGCGTGCACGCGCAGGCTGCTCTTCCGGCAAGCTGTCGCGCCATTCCTGCGGCAGCAATCCGGCATCTCCGCTATAGGCTTCGAACAGGTCGGCAATCACCTTGGCCGCACGCTCGGCAGCGCTGATCTGGGTCGGGTGGTGATAGAGATTGGCGTACATGAACGCCTTGAGTGTGCGTTCACGCTCGGCCAGTTCTTCGGAAAAACCGCCAATGGTGTGGCCCGCGGCGCGCACATCATCCGCCGTTTGTATGCCAGCTTCGGCGATGCGAAGCTTCGTGGTTTCAATCACATCATTGACCATCACGCCAATCTGTTCGCGAATCAGTTCGCGCAACAACGCCTCGTGCCGGGCACCCGGATAGCGATCGCAGATTGCCCGCCAACGCTGCTCGACAAAAGGCAGCTCGAGCAATTGGTCGAGCGTCAGCAGGCCGGCCCGGATGCCATCGTCAATGTCGTGATTGTCATAGGCAATATCGTCCGAAATCGAAGCAATCTGGGCCTCTAGTGAAGCAAAGCTGGTAAGGCCGAGCGGAAACTCGGCATCGATTTCGCGCAGCGCCCAATTGGGATCGCGGACCGGTCCATTATGCTTGGCAAGCCCCTCCATCAGTTCCCAACTGAGATTCAAGCCCGGCCACAACGGATAGGGCGACTCCAACTTGGATAACGTGCGCAGCGTCTGCGCATTGTGGTCGAAGCCGCCATAAGGTGCCATCGCGGCCTCCAGCGCATCCTCCCCTGCATGGCCGAACGGCGGGGGGCCGATATCATGCGCAAGGCACAAAGCCTCCGTCAGATCTTCATTGAGACCCAAGGCCCGCGCGATGGTGCGGCCAATCTGCGCGACTTCCAGACTGTGGGTCAGGCGGACGCGGTAATGATCGCCATCGGGGGCAATGAAGACCTGCGTCTTGTAACGCAGGCGGCGAAAGGCGATCGAATGGATGATCCGGTCGCGATCACGCTGGAAAATGTTACGCGGCCCGCGCGCTTCCCCACCCGGTTCGGGATAGAGCCTTCCGCGGCTGGTTTCAGGATTGCAGGCAAAAGTTGCGCGGCTGTGCATGGCCAAGCGCTTTGCACCAGAGGCGTTAACAAAACCAGCCGCTATTTGGCGCCCAGTTTCTTGACGACCGTTCCATTCTCGCTGTTCCAGACGAAGCTGCTACCCCCCGCCTTACGATAATCGGCGTCCCATTTCTTCGCTGCCTGGGCGTTCGCAAAGGGGCCGACCAGCAAGCGGCTCGATTTGCCCCAGACCGAAGTCCAACCTTCCTTGCCCTTGAATAGTTCGGGCGATTTTTTGGCAAAGCGGCGATAGTCTCCACCCAAGGCCGCTTCGGCGCCGGTGGCCACCTGCACCCAGATTCGCGCTGGCTGTGGCGGAGCTTTGGGTTCCACCTTCGCTTTGCCGGTTTTAGGGTCTTTGGCGGCGGTTGTTGCCGCCGTATCGGCCTTGGCCTGCGCCTTCTGTATTGCCTTCAAATCAACCGGCGCGACTGTGCGTTTCTGCTCACTCTCCGGGATTTCGATGGACTGCACCAACGCGCCGAGATCGAAAGAAGCCGTCTTGGCAGGTTCAGGCTGCTGCACCGAAGGTAATGCGGTTGGCGGCGACGCTTCCGCCGCAGCAACTTGTGTAGCTGAAGGAGAAACTGGCCCGTCTTGGAGGACTGGCCCTTGTACCGCCGGTTGCGCCGAAGTTGGCCCCGTATCGACTATCAGATTTTCAGCCACTCTGGTTTCAGCAGGAGCAGGATTAATCACGGGCGGCTTGGTCGCGGGCGCAGCGACAGGATCAGTTTTGGCAGGTGGAGGCGTCGAACCTGATGCAATCACCTGTCGTTGACGCACTTCGTCTATCGCGCTTTTGGGCGTTACTAGGGTGCTCGTTTCGGCAGGAATCGAACCAGCGCTGTTAACCGTTTGCGTAGCAGCTGCAATCGAAGGTGGTGGAGATGCTGGCGGCGTGCGACCGGGCAGGATGATCCGCACTGGCGCCCGCGCGGTATCAGGTGGGGGAAGCTGCGCCGAAGCGAGGACAACAGGCTTTGACTTTGATGCTTCATCCACCTTCTGCTGTGCAGAAGCGGTTGAGAAACCGGGCTTGGTATCATTCCGGGCTACCCGTGTTTCGCTTGGCTTGGGTTTCTTTTCGTCTTTTTTGGATGCCGCTGACTTTTTGGAAGAACTTCCAAGCGGCTGGCCTGCCGGTATCAACCGGTCCTGCCCTGTCGCCGCGCTGGCAACCTTGGTCGCACCGGTCGCAGCTGCAATCTGGCGCAATTCCGGCGTGTCCTCGCCTATCCGGCCAACAGGAAAATGCCCGAAATGCATAGCAGCTGCGCGTTGTGCATCGGTCATGCGAGGCATTTGACGGAGAAAGCCTTCCATGCGCCTTGCAGATTCCGGCGACAGAAAGCCCTCCGCAATTTGTACGGCTTCCTTCAAATTGCCGCGTGCTGCCAACATCATTGATCGGGCACGCCAAGCCTCCGGATCATTCCGCTGCAACAACGGTACGAGCAAGCCATCGGCTTCATTCGCATTGCCAGCCATCGAGAGCGACATGGCGTAGCGCCGGGTCAGATCATCGCTGTCGCCATAACTACGCGCCAATTGATAATCCTGATGTGCACGGGCAAAATTTCCGAGAAGATCAAAGGCCAAGGCTCGATCGAGGGCGATCGAGCGTTCGGTTGCTCCCAGCCGGATCGCATCGTCGAAATAGCGAAGTGCCTCAAAAGGGTTTTCGGTACGCACCATCGCGGAACCCAGCCCTGCAACCGTCCGCGAATTGCCTGGCTGGATGCTGTTAGCGCGGGTGAAGAAGTTTAGCGCAGCGGCAGCGTCACCCAATTTCAGCGATGCATGGCCCGCGTCGGTCAACGCTACCGGATCCGAAGGGCGCAACGCCATACGGCGCACGGCATCGCGCAATTCTATAGAGGCGGGAGAATCAAAGGCTGGTTTGACTTGCGGCTTGGCCTGTTCGAACTGGTCCAACAGGCTTTCATCAGCGTCCTGCGCAGCAATAGGTGCTGCCAAGGCAAGCCCAAGCGCAAAAGTTAGCGAGACCCGTTTCATATGTGTCATTGGCCCGCAAATGTGATGCGCATGGCAAAATTGCAATCACTACACATCAAAGCGCGCCGGATTGTGCCGCATGCTCGACAAGCGGCTTCATCCGGCACGGTTTTGAATCAGCTATTGCTCTGACGGTCCAAGAAACGCGGGATGTTGACCCCGCCCGCATTGTCATCCTCGGGTTCGTCATTTCCGCGGGTGAGACCACGCGACAGGTTCGACATCCGTTCGAACAAAGTTCCGCCACCAGTCGATACGCGTGGCGCGGGCGGAACGGGGTCTACCTGAGCTTCGCCATAGACGGGCGCAGCAGGCGCCATCTCTTCAGCCGGCTCTTCATGTGCGACATGGGCTTCACCCAGTTCGAACGTCGCTTCTTCGGCTTCCGGCTGTGACAGATCAAGTACGCCGTCATCTTCGGCGGTTGCGCCTTCGCCATAGTTGAAGGCCGGAGTACCCTCCGCCTCCGCAACAGGCTGATATTTTTCAACCGGTTCGGGCTCGGGAAGTTCAAGCGCCTCTTCAACGACCGGCTCAGGCTCAACTACCGGCGGGGGAGCAAAGCCGCCCAGAGGCGTAGCCGGACGGCTGTCAAAGGCATAGGAACGTGCAGGCTGGGCTGCCTGACCGTCCTGGTCGATGCCGGTGGCGACAACCGAGACACGGATTTTGCCGTTGAGATTTTCGTTGAAAGCCGAACCCCAGATGATGTTCGCATCAGGATCGACCAGTTCGCGAATGTGGTTGGCTGCTTCATCAACTTCCATCAGGCGCATATCTTCGCCGCCGGTAATCGAGATGATAACCCCCTTCGCGCCCTGCATCGAAACGCCATCGAGCAGTGGGTTGGCAATCGCCCTTTCAGCAGCTTCAAGTGCGCGTCCGTCGCCTTCGGCTTCGCCGGTACCCATCATCGCCTTACCCATTTCGTGCATCACTGAACGCACGTCTGCAAAGTCGAGGTTGATTAGGCCGGGCATGACCATCAGGTCAGTTATGCCGCGCACACCCTGCTGAAGCACTTCGTCAGCCAACAGGAATGCTTCCTTGAAGGTGGTATTCGGGTTGGCAACCAGGAACAGATTCTGGTTTGGAATGACAATCAGTGTGTCGACATGCTGCTGCAGCTCGGCAATCCCCGAATCCGCAGAGCGCATGCGGCGCGAACCTTCGAACAGGAAAGGCTTGGTCACCACACCAACGGTCAGGATATTCATCTCACGCGCCGCGCGGGCGATAACAGGAGCTGCTCCTGTACCCGTACCACCACCCATGCCAGCGGCGATGAAGCACATATGCGCGCCTTGCAGCGCCTGCTTCACCTGCTCAATCGTTTCCTCGGCCGCGGCACGGCCCACTTCGGGGCGTGAACCAGCACCAAGCCCTTGCGTGATATCGGGGCCAAGCTGGATACGATATTCTGCCGGCGAAGCGTTGAGCGCTTGAGCATCGGTATTGGCGACGACGAAATCGACGCCTTCCACCCGTGCACCGATCATGTTGGCGATGGCATTGCCCCCTGCTCCACCGACACCGATGACTGCAATTTTTGGCTTCAGTTCATCGACAACTGGCGGACCGATGTTGATGCTCATTCCTGTTCACTCCCTTGGCCGGTCTGGCATAAGAAAAAGAAGTTCAAAAACCCCCGTTAACTGTGTCTTGTGGCACAAAATTCAGGGCAAAACACGCAAAAGTTACCCACAGGCTGCGGGTTGTTCTTGGCGCGCGGCTAGAGGTTCTCTCTTATAGCCTGCATGATGCGCGCGATCACACCCGCATTGGAAGATTTTACAGCACTATCAGATCCTTGCAGGCCCAACCGAAGGTCCGATGGGTTGGAATTCGCGTAGAGCGCAAGCCCTGCCATGGTCGAGAATGCAGGCCCCGAATGTGCGTCAGGAAGTCCCGGAAGCTCCGTTGGGCGACCAACGCGTACCATACGCCCCAGCGCCGCCTGCATATGGTCTGCGAGCCCCTTCAATTCGGCACCGCCGCCGGTCAGCACCACATGGTGTTTTCCCGGATTCGAAAAACCCATTTCCTTCAATGCGCGCCCGATGTCTGCAACCATGGCATCGATCCGCTGCGAGATGATCGAATTCAGTTGTGCGCGCGTAATTTTCGGTCGTTCTGCCTGTGCCGTATCACCCGGTGCCGCAACTTCGAGGCTCTCCTGATGGTCACGCGGAGAGGTAATCGCCGACCCATGAAAGCATTTCAGACGCTCTGACTCAGCCCGGCGGATCCCGAACACCGAGGCGATTTCGTCGGTAATGTCCGCACCTCCGTGATTGAGCGTAACCAAACCCGCCAGCATGCCGCCGATGAATACTGAGACATTAGAGACAGCGGCCCCCATCTCCACCATTGCGACGCCCAATTCGCGCTCCTCCGCGCTCAGGCAGGCCGGCCCGGCTGCAACAGGCGAAGCGACAATCGCACCGACCCCCAAATGGGAAGCACGAGCCGTCATGTCGAGGTTACGCACTGGCGCCGGGTCTGCCAGAACGGCATGTATTTCAACCCCGACCCGGTCGGCGTAGAGCCCCAACGGGTTGGCGACACCGCCATTGCCATCAAGCGCATAAAGCGTCGGGCTTACATGGAGAACCACCTTGCCCCGCGTATCGATATTCGCCCGACCTGCAGTCAACAGGTCGTCTATGTCGGCTTGCTCAACCTTGTCCCCACCAAGGTCGATTTCAACCGGCGATAGCAGGCTGTCCAGCCCACCTGCCGACATAGCAAGCCATACGCGATCGATATTGATGCCCGCGATCCGCTCTGCCTGTTCCACTGCATGACGCACCGAAAGCTCGGCGAGTTGCATATCGGCAATGCATCCGCGCACCACGCCCTTGCTCTCGCGCTGTCCGGTACCCAACACATGGATCGCTCCACCTTCATCGACCCCGGCAATCAATGCCGAAACTTTGGAAGAGCCGATATCAAGCGTGGAAATAATCTTGTCGTATCGCACCGCCATCAGGCCGCATCCCCGCCTTCCCCGGCTTCGGCAGACGGCTTTTCACTTGGCTTGATCTCGACCGGCTTTTCCTTTGCCGCACGGCGCATATAGGCGCGTTCAGGGTCGCGCAGGTCGAAATGGATTATGTCACGGCCGAGCAAGCGATGCACCCCATCCATGCGGGTGAAGTTGACCAGCGCCTGTGCGGCCAGATTATCACCCTCAGGCAATGAGAGGGTTTCGCCAGTCTTGAAGCGCAGATCCCAGCGGCGATTTCCGACCCAACTCGCGCCTGCAACCTGATCCTTGAGCGACTGCGCACTGTCGAGCAACTTGGCTAACGCCACGACTTGCTGGTCTGCGCCTTCGCCGTTTATCACGGGAAGGCTGCCAATCTCTGCCCGTGAAATCTTTTCAAGTTCGGTACCTTTATCGTCGATCAGCGAGAAGACGCCATTGCGATGCCACACCGCAGTTGGCTTACGTTCCAATATGTCGACGACCAGCGTATCCGGCAGGCGGCGCGTAACGCGCACATCCTTGATCCAGCCATATTCGATCAGGTCAGCGCGTATCTTGTCGATATCGACCAGCGGCATCGCCCGGTCTTTTTCGGCGAGTACAATGTCGTACACCTTCAGCTGGTCAACACGGTCCATGCCGGTAATCTCGACCCGTTTCACTTCGAACCCGGCCTTGGCGGCGACCTGCGCATATTGCTGATAAGCCGCCTGCGGCACGCCGAACCAATTGGCAACAATCAGCGCCACCACCAGCAGCACCGCGAGCACGCCCCAGGTAAGGACGCGCTGAATGTCTTGTTCAGTGAACGGCAGGATGCGCAGCAGCCGGTCCATGACGCCGACCTGCCGCACTTTCTTGCGCGGCGTGGTCTTACGTGCCTTGGCAGGTGCCTTGCGGGCGGTCGCCGACTTCATGCAAGCGCCTCCTTCACAAGGATATCGACGAGTTGCTCATAACTGATACCCATCTGCTTCGCCTGTTCGGGAACAAGGCTCAAGGGAGTCATGCCCGGCTGGGTGTTGGTTTCCAGCACGAACACGCCTTCACGACCCAGTTCATCATCCCAGCGGAAATCGGTGCGCGACGCACCCTTGCAACCGAGCAGTTCGTGTGCACGCTGCGCCAATTCCATCATATAGTCTTCGATATCCTTGGGGATTTCGGCCGGACAGACATGCTCGGTCAGGCCATCGGTATATTTGGCGTCGAAATCGTAGAAGCCACTTTTGGGCTTCAGTTCGGTAACGCACAGCGGTTTGCCGCCGAGCACCGCAACCGTCATCAGAAGATTCATGTCGGGGCGAAGATTTCTCGCCGCATACCAAGCCTTTGCCACGACGAACCGCCCGCCGAGCACGATCGCGGCAAAATACGCTAAGATCTCTAGCGAAGGCACCGG
>NZ_CALMSV010000227.1 GCF_937872355.1 uncultured Sphingorhabdus sp.
CTGCATCGCCAAGTCGGCCGCCGGCATGCTGACACTCGATCCGCAGGCCGATGGTGATCGCGGCGCGATCGTCAACACCGCTTCGGTCGCAGCTGAAGACGGACAGATCGGTCAGGCAGCCTATTCGGCATCGAAAGCTGGCGTTGTCGGCATGACCCTGCCGATCGCACGCGACCTTTCGAACGAAGCCATCCGCGTCAACACCATCCTG
Source organism: uncultured Sphingorhabdus sp. (assembly GCF_937872355.1). Lineage (GTDB taxonomy): Bacteria > Pseudomonadota > Alphaproteobacteria > Sphingomonadales > Sphingomonadaceae > Sphingorhabdus_B. Next base: position 212 of record NZ_CALMSV010000227.1, read on the forward strand.
CCGGGTATCTTCAACACCCCGCTGCTCGCCGCTGCACCGCAGCCGGTGAAGGATGCCCTCGGCGCATCGGTTCCCTATCCGAAGCGCCTGGGCAACCCCGAAGAATATGCTGCTCTCGCCATGCTGATGATCGAGAATGGCTATTTCAACGGCGAAGATGTGCGCCTCGACGGTGCCATCCGCATGGCCCCACGTTGATCTACCAATTGCTCCCGCATGCGGGAGTTTCGAAAGCAGCCGACTGGCTCGCTTTCCATGACACCCCTCTCGCGCTGCGAGGGGGGTTTCTTTTTTCCAAGAGGATGCCCGAATGAGCAATTACACCCAGATATTATACGAAGTGGACAATGGCGTTGCGACGATCACGCTGCATCGGCCTGACAAGATGAATGCCTTCACCGGCACGATGATGAACGAGATGATCTCGGCCTTTGACGAGATCGACGCTGACGACACTGTCCGCGCCGTTATCGTCACCGGCCATGGCGACCGCGCCTTTTGCGCCGGGGCGGACCTGACGCCTGATGATGGCAAGCATGTCTTCGCCAGCGGTGAAGCCGTTAGTGACTTGTCCGACAGCCGCGTTCGCGATGGTGGCGGCCTGCTGACCTTGCGCATCTATCAGTGCAAAAAACCTGTGATCGCCGCCGTGAATGGTGCGGCGGTCGGTATCGGCGTTACCATGCAGCTTGCCATGGACATCCGCCTTGCCAGCGAAACCGCCCGTTTCGGTTTTGTCTTTGCCCGTCGCGGCATCGTTCCCGAAGCTGCTTCAAGCTGGTTCCTGCCGCGTCTGGTCGGCCCACAACAGGCACTGGAATGGTGCTACACGGGCCGCATTTTCGATGCGAAGGAAGCATTGAAAGGCGGATTGGTTCGCTCTGTCCATCCTGCAGGCGAGTTGCTGGCCGGGGCCGGCAGGCTGGCGCGCGAAATCGCCGATAACACCGCACCGGTTTCGGTCGCGCTCACCCGTCACATGCTGTGGCGCAATGCTGCCCAGCCGCACCCGATGGAAGCACACAAGATCGACAGCCGCGCCATCTATCGCCGCTCTCGTTCGGGTGATGCCAAAGAGGGCATTGCCAGCTTCCTTGAAAAGCGCGCGCCCAATTATCCGGACAAAGTATCCACAGACATGCCAGACTTCTTCCCTTGGTGGGAAGAACCGGTATATAAATGATTGATTAAGGGGTCGGGATATCAAGCCCGACCTTCTACCCCGGGGGAGTAAAACCGTGGCAACAAACGGTCAAAAACTGGCCAGCGCCAATGAAGCGCAAAGCGGCGCGCGCGAACAACTGCTCGAAGCGGCAAGCCAGATCATGCGCGAAGGCGATACCATAGATCTTTCGCTTTCCGAATTGTCCTTACGTGCAGGATTGAACAGCGCACTGGTCAAATATTATTTCGGCAACAAGAACGGGCTGATGCTGGCCCTGCTCGATCGCGACATGGGCAAGATTGTGGTCGAACTCAATGCGCTCGTGGCAAAGGACATGCCGCCGGAGGAAAAGCTTCGCCGCCATATCAGCGGGGTGATCGACACTTATTATACCTTCCCCTATCTCAACCGCCTGATGATGCGCATGGTGCGCGATGCCGCACCGATTGAGGCCGCAAGGATCGCCGAGCGCTATTTGAAGCCACTGTCAGATGCTTATGAAGTGCTGATCGAGGAAGGCGTGAAGGCCGGCAAGTTCCGCCCCGTCGATCCACAGCTCTTCTATTTCTCGGTCACAGGTGCGGCGGACCGTTTCTTCTCGGCACGGCTAGTTTTACGCCATTGCTATGACCAGCATGACATTTCTCCCGAGATGCGCGACGCCTATCGCGAGCATACGATCGAGTTGATCATGCGGGGTTTGTTGGCGGACTAGGGCCGCAGCGCTTATTTCGGCTGCGGCAGCGCGCTGTCCTGCAATTCTTTTTCGGCAGCGGCATCGGCTTCAGCCTGAAGTCGCGCTTCACGCTCGGCCCGTTCCTTTTCGAACTGCTGCACGCGCTGCTCGACCAGCTCGGCCTCGGCATCAATAGCAGAAAGGCGCTTTTTGCGCTCGGCGGCTATCATCCGGCCAAAGGCAAGGCCGGGATCCTGCTCCTTCTCAGCATAAGCCGCATCGATTTCTTTCAGGCCACATCCGGTGAAGCCGCCCCCACCCGTAGCCGTGCAGCTCATCGTGCCTTCGCGACCGACATATTCATAGGCGAGAACGCGCTGTGTCCAGGCTTCCTTGCGCGGATCGTTGATATCATCGCGCAACGGAGTCGGAATGCGATAGCGATCGCCCTCGGAAAGCCGCGCACAGACGTTGATCGTATCCGCGCTGCTCTCTTCGCACTTATCCTCGCCATAGACGATGACCATATTGATCTTTTCGGCATCCGGCGACGACGGCGCCTCGCTTTCCTGGGCGAATGCGGGCGCAGTCATCAGCGCCAATGCGGCACCGAGCAAGAAGGTGATACGATCTGTCATCGATATACTCCAAAATCTGGCCAAGGACTTAGGCCCTGCTGCATGAATGGCAAATGAAAACCGGCGCTGCATTGATGGCGGTCAAATCCGCTTCGAAAGGGCAATCGCCGCACGGCAACCGAGACGGATCGCCGCACTCAGCAACGGATAAGCAGGTGCTTGTTCGGCACCGGCCGCGAGTGCAGCTTCTTTATGCTCGACCTCTTCCTGTCGGAATTCCTCGATCATCTCGGAAAGTGCCGGATCAGCGTCGCCCAGTTCGGCGAGCTGCTCTCGATAATGGGCGTCGATTTCGGTCTCCACCGCCACGGTACAGGCCATCGCGGCTTCCGGTCCGATTGCAGCGGTCACCGCTCCAAGCGCAAAACCCGCGACATTCCAAAAGGGTTGCAGTGCGGTCGGGCGCACGCCGCGTTCGGCCATTATGCGGTCGAACGCGTCGAGATGCCGCCGCTCCTGCTCGGCCATATGTGCAATCTCGCGGCCCATCGGGTGCCGATCACCCAGCATCGCCAATTGCCCGGCGTAGATGCGCGTCGCCCCATATTCGCCCGCCTGATCGACACGGATCATGCTGGCCTTTGCCGAAGCCTGATTGGCAATCATGCCTTTGCTCCCTTGCGAAGTAGACCCAAGACGGCGAGCGCGCCAAATGTCGAAATCAGGAAATTATATCCTGCGAGCGATATGCCGAACAGCGTCCAGGGCGCAATGTCACAGCGGATCAACGGGGCGTTGAGGATGGCATCGAGCACGTCCTTGCCGCTGCCCGGCGCTACCGTAGAGGAACAGGTGGTGATTCCTTCCCACCAGCCATATTCGACCCCGGCATGATAGCCGCCGATCAGACCGCTGGTCAGGATGGCGAGCGCTGCGAGCAGAACCAATGTTTTGCGGAGCCCTTGGCCACCCACAACAAACGCCCCCAGCGCCAGCGGCAAGGCCGCAAAATGCGGCCAGCGTTGCCACCAGCACATCTCACACGGATAGAGCCCGCCAATATATTGCGATGCGTAAGCCCCGCCGAGGAGCCCGAATGGAAGCAGAAGCGCTAGCCAGCGCACACGATCGAAACCGGTCATGCGCGCTTCCTAGCAGGCTCTAATTGCGCTTGCCAGTCTTGGCTTGGGTGTTTGCAAGGCGTGTACTTGTGCCCAGGCGCGCGATGGTCTGCATCGCATAATGAAGCTGGAAATCCTCGATTCCCTGCTTTTTCAGCTCTTCCGCCGATTGGGCAAAGCGCGGATCGTCCTTGCCATCGGTTTCCAGGCTTTTGTCATCGGTCAAATTCTCGTTGACCAAGTGGCGGCGCAAATCAGATTCGCGCACGGCAACACGCTTGCGGTAATCGGGATCGGAAATCTGCGGTACCGCCACATCGGGCTTCACCCCGCCTTCCTGTACCGATCGGCCCGAAGGCAAGTGATAACGGGCAACGGTCAGGCGCAGACCGGTTTCGCGCGAGAGCGGCAGCACATTCTGTACCGATCCCTTGCCAAAGCTGCGTTCGCCCATGACGAGCGCACGGCGATGATCCTGCAATGCACCAGCAACAATTTCAGAGGCCGAAGCCGAACCGGCATCGACAAGAACTATCACCGGTTTGCCGCCAGTCACGTCGCCCTTAACCGCCTGTTCGGCGAACCAGCGGTTGACGACCACCTTGTCGCGGCCACGTTCGGAGACGATTTCACCCTTATCGAGAAAAGCGTCGGACACCTTGACGGCTTCCTCAAGGATGCCGCCGGGGTTGGAACGCAGATCGACAACATAACCTTGCGGTTTGCCGCCCAATTGGCGTTCAATGCCCTTGATCGCGGCGACCACATCCTCACCGGTTTCTTCCGAGAATCCGGTGATTGTGATGACGCCGATCTTGTCCTTCACCTCCCACTTCACCGGCTTCAGGTCGATGACCGCACGGGTTATGGTAAGGTCGAACGGCTCGTCGCGACCGGGACGGAAAATGGTCAGCTTGATTGAGGTGCCGGGCGTGCCGCGCATCCGGTTGACCGCGTCGTCGACCGTGCCGCCGACAATCAGTTCGCCGTCAAGATGGGTGATATAGTCACCCGCCTTGATTCCTGCCTTGTCCGCCGGGGTGTCTGCGGTGGGGGCGATAACCTTGATCGCGCCGTCTTCCTGCGTCACCGACAGGCCGAGGCCGCCATATTCCCCTTCAATTTGGGTCTGCAGGTCGCGGAAATTGCTCTCGTCGAGAAAGGCACTGTGCGGATCGAGGGTGTTGAGCATGCCTTGGATCGCGCCCTTCATCAGTTGCTCGTCATCGACCTTGTCGACATAGTTGGCGCGCACCTTTTTATAGACCGCGATGAACTCGTCCATATCGCGCAGCGGATCGTCCTTGCGCTGCTGCGCACCGATTGATGTCGATGCGAGCGCACCTACAACAAATGCGGTAATTCCGGTGGTGAGAAGCTTGCTCTTCATCGCGTTCTTTCCTGCCAAACCGAGTCCATTTCGGTAGCGTCGGCTATATCCCGCGTCCGCTATATGGTGAAAGCCTATTTACCACGAAAGAGGGTTAACTGCCGACAAGCGACAATTTGCTGACGAAAGCATGAACCTTTGCTGACAGCCGCCTGCGGGTCAGCCGAGCAGCGCCGCAATATCGATAAGCCGTCCGTTGCGGCGCAATTCCAACATGATTTCAGGTTCTTCATTACCTGCATTACCGATTGCGGTGCCCTGGCGCACTTGCGATCCCGCTTCAACGCCCAGCCGCTCAATCCCGGTAACAAGGGTTGCCCAGCCATTGCCATGTTCGATGATCACGATGTTACCGAAACTGCGATAGCGACCCGCGAAGGTCACTTTCCCTGCAGCTGGCGCGACAATCCGTGCACCGGTTTCGACCGCCAGACGGACTCCACGCTCGCGATAGCCTGTGGGATTGAGTTCGCCAAAGCCCGAAACGACGCGCCCGCGAGCGGGCAGGATGAAGGCTCCGGTAGATTCGGATCTGGCTTTGCCACCGCCCAGCCTCGGCTGCGGACCGGAATATTCAGCGAGCTCTGCCGCAATTTGGCCGCTCTCCCGATCGGCGTCGATGCGCTCGACAAGATCGCGGGCACGTTCGCCCTGCCCGATCGCACGTTCAAACTCGATGGCAGCATCTGCATTGAGGCTGAGCGCTTTGCCGCGACTGTCGCTTTCGAGCGCGGCGAGCGCCTTACTGCGGCTGGCAAGGTCCAGACGCGCCTTGCCGAGAGCGCTTATCGCGACACGCTCCTGTTTCTGCAATTCGCGCTGCATCGCCATCTGATCGCGCAGCGCCGAGGTGCGTGAGGCTATCACCGGCTCGATCGACGCCATCGCGGCACGCAGGCGAACATAATCGCGGCGGTCACCGGGCCGTGCGAGCAGCAGCGAAACGGGCTGGCGGGTCATATTCTGCAACAATGCGTTGAGGCGCAACATCGGCGCATTGGCTTCGCCGAGGAGGGCAGCTTGCACACGCTGACGTCTGGAAATGACGGCGATTCTGGCGCGGGCGGTAGCGATCTGTGCATTGGCGGCATCGATTTCAGCCCCGAGCGCGGCGCGGCGGGCGACAAGCCGATCGGCAGTCGCTTCGGCATTGGCGGCCTCCTGCCGGAGCGTTTCGCTGCGCGCTTCCGCAGCGGCTGCGCGCTTCTTGGCTTCGCGCAGGGCATCGACATCGCTCTGTCCGGCAGCAGCAGCCGCCAGCAACCCGCTGAAACCCAAAGCCGCCAAGAAAAGCCTTTGCCACCCCATGAAGCTATCCTTCGCGATGATAGGGGTGGTTGGCAAGTATCGATGTCGCCCGATAGAGCTGTTCGGCAAGCATCGCGCGCGCCATCAGGTGCGGCCATGTTGCCCGACCAAAAGCGATAAGCTTATCGGCGGCAGCGCGGTCTGCATCGTCAAAACCATCGGCAGCACCCAGGCAAAAGCGCACCTCGGCCACGCCTTCGTCACGCCACCGTTCGAGCAATTTGGCGAGATCCATTGAAGAGAGATGGTCGCCCTTTTCATCGAGCAACACGGTGCGGCTACCCCGTTCTGCAGGTGGCACGTTACCGCCGCGATCGGGCAATTCAGTAAGTTTGTGCGGCCATGTAAGGCGCTTCAGATAGCGGTCGACAAGTTCGTTTTCGGGGGAGCGCCCGATCTTGCCGCGCGCGATAATGTGCAGCCGCATGGCGGTCCCTTCTCCATAAATAGGGACTGTCCCTATTTAATCAGGCATTCAGTGCCTCAGGCGCGTCGCCGAAGCCCCACATCCGTTCAAGGTTGTAGAAGCTGCGCACTTCGGGCCGGAACAGGTGCACGACAACATCCTCTGCATCGATCAGCACCCAATCGGCGCTCGGCAGGCCTTCGATATGCGCGTTGCGCCCCGCCTTTTTGATTCTTTCGGCAAGCTTCTGCGCCATCGAAGCCACTTGTCGACTCGAACGGCCACTCGCCACGACCATATAGTCGGCGATGCTGCTCTTGCCTTGAAGCGGGATGGAAACAACCTCTTGCGCCTGATCGTCGTCGAGCGACTGGAGGATGAGTTTGTGCAGTTCGTCAGGCTGCAGGACAGGTCCCTTTTTTGCGGCCTTGCCGCCGGGGACTGTAGCGAGTTCTATCAAAATTGCTCCTTAATACAAAACATTGTGGGTAACGCCGCCGATGACGCGCTTGCCGTCATAGTCGCGATGCCAAAGAGGGTTGGCCTGGCGAACCGCCGTGGCCGAGCGTGGATCGGGGCGAAAGCGCAAAAATACAAGCGCCGGTGTGCTCCACATCGTCCAATTAAGCTGCTGGTCCGGACGCCGGACATACCGCCTGAGCCAGGCCATTGCGGGACCCGCAACAGCATGCATCTCATAGCCCGGACGGGCGATAACCGCAATCGGCATTAAACGAGCGACATCGCGCCAGCGCCGCCAGCGTGTGAAATTTGCCACATTGTCCGCTCCCATAATCCAGATGAAGCGACGCCTGGGATAGCGGCGAACCAGCTTGCGCAGCGTATCGATGGTGTAACGCGTGCCCATTTGCGCCTCGATCGCGGTGGCGCGGATCGGCGCGCGGCGGGCCATTTTTTTGGCCGAGGCAAGCCTTGCCTTGTGCGAAGCCATGTCTTTCGCATCGGCCTTCAACGGGTTTCCAGGCGAGACCAGCCACCAGATTTCATCGAGATCGAGCGCGTCGAGCGCGAACAGGCTGATCGAACGATGCCCGCCATGCGCCGGGTTGAAAGACCCGCCGAGAAGCCCCGTCAACATTTAGGGTCGCGTCTGTCCCGAGCCGTGCACCAGCCATTTATAGGTGGTCAGCCCTTCGAGTGCGACCGGGCCACGTGCGTGCAGCCTACCGGTGGCAATGCCGATTTCAGCGCCCAGGCCGAATTCACCGCCATCGGCATATTGCGTCGAGGCATTGTGCATTACGATCGCGCTGTCGACGCCCGACAGGAAATCTGCGGCAGCGGTATCGTCATTGGTGATGATGCTTTCGGTGTGCTGCGAACCATAGCGAGCGATATGCTCTATTGCTTCATCAACGCCGGAGACCATTTTCGCCGATACAATGGCGTCGAGATATTCAGTACCCCAATCCTCTTCACTCACCGGCACTGTGCGGGCATCAAGTTCCATCAGCATGTCGTCGGCGCGCACTTCGCAACCGGCGTCGAGCAGCGCACCAATTAGCCGCGCAGGTTCGGGATAATCCTGATCGATCAACACCGTTTCGGTTGAGCCGCAAATACCGGTGCGCCGCATCTTCGCGTTGACCACGATCGCTTCCGCCATCGCCGGATCGGCCTTGGCGTGAATATAAGTATGGCAGATGCCATCGAGATGCGCGAGCACGGGAACGCGGGCTTCATCCTGCACGCGTGCCACCAACGACTTGCCGCCGCGCGGGATCACCATGTCAATCTGCCCCTGCGCCTTCAAAAGGGCGCCGACAGCTGCACGGTCCTGCGTTGGAACGAGTTGCACCGCATCGGCGGGAAGACCCGCTTTGACAATGCCTTCAACCATCGCCGCGTGGATCGCACGGTTGCTGTGCACCGCTTCGCTGCCGCCGCGCAGGATCACGGCATTGCCCGAGCGTAGACCTAGCGCGGCTGCATCGGCGGTCACATTCGGTCGGCTTTCATAGATTATTGCTAGCACGCCCACCGGAACGCGGACGCGCTCCATCACAAGCCCGTTGGGGCGTTCGCTGCGGTCGATGACTTGCCCGACCGGATCGGCAAGGTGCGCCACCTGCTCGACCGCCGACGCAATGCCCTCAATCCGGCCGTTATCCAGCTTGAGCCTATCCAGCATTGCGGCAGAAAGACCATTGGCCGCACCTGCCTCCATATCGCGGGCATTGGCTTCCAATATGGCCGGCGCGACGGCGCGCAAGGCTGCTGCTGCTGCAATCAGCGCGTCTGCTTTTTGTGCATCGCTGGCACGCGCAACAGTCCGCGCAGCAGCGCGCGCCTTCGCCGTCATCTCTGCGACAATTCGGTTGGTATTTTCACTCATCGCTTTGCCTCCTAAAGCGGCAGGCTTCGAAGCGAAAGCCGCTGAATCGTGCATTTTCGCGGAAAATCCGCACTCTGCGCGTTGATTCGCGCTATGGCATTGTAAAATTATCTTTTTTGCTCTGTTTTACATCGGCCTTACCGACCCTTCAGCACACCTCCGCAACCGATTTCATGTAAAAACTCACAACTCACCGCACGACTCCACCGACTCGGCACGAGTCGCGACAAAGCGATTCGTCAGCTTCAATTCGCTCTGCTAAGCGCCTGCCAGCAAATAAAAACGGGGTGGGTCGTGTCGCAAATGGCCAAGTTCACCGGTTGGAAAAACCGGGTGGCCGGATGGTTCGTTGATCGTGAATTTTTCATGCGGTCGAATGGACAAGTCCGGTTCATCAAAATCAGTGCAAAATTGCAGCGCCGGGTCGCAGGAGCGATTGCGGCGGTTGTCGGTGTGTGGCTTGTCGTCACGCTCGGCATGATGATCAACCAGGTCAGCGTGTCTGCAGAGCGCATGATGCTCTCCGCAAAGCAGGAAAAGATCGAAACCGCGGAAGAGCGCGTCGCCAAATATCGCGACGATATGGAAGCGGTCGCGAGTGACCTTGAGGCGCGCCAGAAGGTCATGGAAAGCGCATTCGAAGAACATTTCGGTGACATGCCCGCAGCCGAGGCCGCTGCTCCTGCCCAAGGCGAGGCTGCCGAAACCGCAAAGAAAATCGGCCTTGCCGTTCCCGAAGCCGCGCAACTTGCGCAGCTTGAGGCGCGCCAAATCGCTTTTGCCGAGCGCATGACGCAGATTGCCGTGGCACGGTCGCAAAAGGCCGAAGGTGCAATCCGCCAGTTCGGCCTCAATCCCGACCAATTGGTACGCGAGGCCAAGCAGGGCATGGGCGGCCCCTTAATTCCCTTTTTCGGCAAAGAGCAGAAACAGGTCCGCGATCCGCGCTTCACGCGTATGCTGACCGCGCTCGAGCGTATGGAAGCGATGGAAATGGCGCTGGCAGGCATCCCTACCAGCATGCCGGCCGCCGTCGGCCTGATGTCGAGCGGTTTCGGCTATCGCTCTGACCCGTTCACTGGCGGTGGTGCGATGCACGCAGGGCTTGATTTCAAGGGACCGGTCGGCACCCCGATCCTCGCCGCGGCAGACGGCAAGGTCACCTTCGCCGGATGGCAGGGCGGCTATGGCAACTGCATCGAAATCACCCATGCCAACGGCCTCGTGACCCGCTATGCGCACATGAGCGGATTTTCCGCTGCACTGGGCGCGGATGTTAAACGCGGCGTCCAGATTGGTCGCATGGGTTCAACCGGCCGGTCAACCGGCTCGCATTTGCACTTTGAAGTGCGTATCAACGGGTCAGCTATCAACCCGCTCAAATTTCTGGAGGCCAATC
>NZ_CALMSV010000228.1 GCF_937872355.1 uncultured Sphingorhabdus sp.
CGTCATAATGGCGGGTTCCGGACAGGTTGTGACCTATGCCCAGCTTGAAGCCAATTCGAATCGGGTAGCGCAACTGCTGCGTTCTCTGGGGCTGGGCCATGGCGATACCATTGCCATGTGTATGGAAAACCGGGCGGAGTTTTTCGATCTGGCATGGGGTGCCCAGCGCGCCGGTTTGGTCTTTGTGGCGATCAGCAACCGGCTGACTGCGTCGGAGATCGATTACATCCTGCAGGATAGCGGCTCGCAGGCGTTGTTTACCTCCAACTATTTGGGCGACACGCTTGACCAGATCGAGACGCCGGTGAAGCGCTATATCGTAGGTGGCGAGCGCGCGGGATGGATGCCGCTCGCATCCGAATTGGCCAAAATGCCGACAGATCCGGTCGCCGATGAACGTGCAGGCACCGACATGCTTTACAGTTCAGGCACCACGGGTAGGCCCAAGGGTGTGCGCCTGCCGCTTCCCGAAGACTCCGATATCGCAGCGGTCAACCCGCTGGCGATGATTGCCGCGGGTGCCTTTGGCTTCACCGGCGACAGCATCTATCTCTCGCCTGCTCCGCTCTATCACGCTGCTCCGCTGCGCTGGTGCATGGCGGTGCATCGCCTTGGTGGCACCGTGGTGGTGATGGAAAAATATGATCCCGAAGAGGCGCTGGCCGCCATCGAGAAATACAAGATTACCGACAGCCAGTGGGTGCCGACGCACTTTGTGCGCATGCTCAAGCTGCCTGAAGAGGTGCGTGCGAAATATGATGTATCGTCGCTGAAATGCGCCGTCCATGCCGCCGCCCCCTGCCCGGTTCCGGTCAAGGAAGCGATGATCGCCTGGTGGGGCCCGGTGCTGCGCGAATATTATGCGGGTACCGAAGGTAATGGCTTTACCTTCATTAACAGCGAAGATTGGCTGGCGCACAAGGGCTCGGTCGGTAAGGCATTGAATGCCATCATCCACATCTGTGGCGAGGATGGTGAGGAAGTGCCGGTGGGCGAGGAAGGCGTCGTCTATTTCGAGAGCGAATCGCAGTTCAGCTATCATAACGACCCCGTGAAGACCGCCGAAAGCCGCCACCCGAAACATGCGAATTGGTCGATGCTCGGCGATGTCGGCAAGGTTGATGAAGAGGGCTTCCTCTATTTGACCGACCGCAAGAGCTTCATGATCATTTCGGGCGGGGTGAATATCTATCCGCAGGAAATCGAAAATCTGCTGGTGCACCATCCCAAGGTTGCCGACGCTGCCGTTATTGGCGCGCCCGATGACGATATGGGCGAACGTGTGGTCGCCATCGTCCAGCCGCTCGACTGGGCCAATGCGGGCGACGAACTGGCCGACGAACTCAAGGCCTATCTACGTCCTAGCCTGTCGGGTGTGAAGATGCCACGGCAGATTGACTTCCGCGAAGAGCTGCCCCGCCATGCGACCGGCAAGCTCTACAAGCGGCTGCTGCGCGACGAATATTGGGGCAACAAAGACAGCCGGATCGTTTGAGGAGTTTGACGATATGAACGCACCCGTCGCAAAGCCCGAAACCGCCATCGCGGTGATCGATCCCAAATCCTATGCGGCATGGGATCCGCTGCTCGACCTGTTCGACGAGATTCGGGCGGAAACCCCGGTGCTGCGCATCGAAAGCCCGACCGACGATCACGCGCCCTTCTGGCTGATTACCCGCCATGAAGATGTGATGCGGATCAGCAAGGACAATGCGACCTTCCTTAACAGCCCGCGCCCTTCCGTATTGACCAACCGGGCGGGTGAGGATCTGGCGCGGCAGATCACCGGCGGTTCGCCCAATCTTGTCCAGTCGCTGGTTTCGCTCGATGCGCCCAAGCATCCCAAATTGCGGCGGCTGACCCAGGAATGGTTCATGCCCAAGAACCTGAAACTGATCGAAGCCGATATCAAAGAGCTCGCTAAGCGTACCGTTGATCGGTTGATTGCTGCCGGGCCGGAGGCGGATTTCGTGCCGCTGGTTTCCGCACCCTATCCGCTGCATGTCGTAATGCAGATATTGGGCGTGCCCGAAGAAGACGAACCGCGGATGCTGTTCCTGACGCAGCAGATGTTCGGCGGGCAGGATGAGGATCTGAACAAGACCGGCATGGCTAATCTGTCACCCGAGCAGATCTCGCAGATCGTGCTGGGCGCGGTGAAGGATTTCACCGAATATTTCGAGAAGCTGGCCGAGGACCGGCGCCAGAATCCGGGCAAGGATGTCGCAACTATCCTTGCCAACGGTACGATTGACGGTCAGCCGCTCGATCCGCTCGACCTTGCAGGATACTACATCATTGTCGCCGCGGCCGGGCACGATACGACCTCTGCGAGCACGGCGGGCGCGATGCTCGCGCTTGCCAAAGACCCGGAGCAATTTGCCAAGGTCAAGGCAGACCGGAGCCTTGTCGCAGGCATCGTTGAGGAAGCGATCCGCTGGACCACGCCGGTGCAGCATTTCATGCGCATGGCGAATGAGGATGTCGAAATCGCGGGTGTGCAGATTGCCAAAGGCGATTGGTTGATGCTCAACTATGTCGCCGCGAACCACGATCCGGCGCAGTTCGACGAACCGCGTAAGTTTGAAGCTGCACGTGACCAGAACCGGCATATCGCTTTTGGCGCCGGTGCGCACCAATGCCTCGGCCTGCATTTGGCCCGGCTGGAAATGCGGATCTTGTTCGAGGAGATTCTCGACCGTCTCGATTCGGTCGAGTTAGCCGGCGAACCGAAACGCGCCAATTCGACCTTTGTCGGCGGGCTCAAGACCTTGCCGATACGCTTTCGCGCCAGCTAGGCCCCGGCCCGCCGCTTGGGATTAGCGGCAGCGATAGCGGTCGCGGTCGATTTCGCGTCCAAGGATAGCGCCGCCGGCTGCGCCCAATATGGTGCCGAGCGCGCGATCACCGCGGGTGTCGATGGCGCGACCGATCAATGCGCCACCTGCCGCACCAATGATCAGGCCTGTGGTGCCATCGCTGCGGCGGCAATAATAGCGATCATCGTCGCCACGCCACACCCGCGTATCGCGATAGATCGGCTCGGCATTACGTTGCTTTTTCTTGTAATATCCATGTGCCGGGGCATGGCGCGGTGGATCGGCAAGGGCGATCCCGGGCAAGGCGAGCGCCACGGCAGCGGCGGTTGCGATCAAGGCTTTCATGATCTGTCTCCTTCAAAATGGCTGCGGCCAATGCACCGGTTTTAGATGAACGGAATCTAGACGGAAGCGAATTTGTTGGTCGAACGGTTTCGTGCGAGCGTCGAATCGTGCTGCCGACTAAGCTTGCCATGGAGCGAAGTGCGGCCTAGCTTCGGACTATGGCAAATATCATCGCATTCATCTTCGGCCTGATCGCACTGGTTCTGGCTATTCCCGCATTCTTCCCGCTGCTCGGCTGGCTCAACTGGTTGATCATCGTGATTGCGGGCGCAGGCGTGGCTTTCGGTTTTGCGTCGGAAAAGAATTCGGGCCGCAACTTCTGCCTTGTCGTCGTTGCCATCTGCGCCATCCGGCTGTGGCTGGGCGGCGGGATCATTTGATCCGACCCACGCTTCGATGACCACCGCCAACCAACGAACGCCGCAGGGCGGTGGGCTTCCCTACGCCTTTTCGGCCTATCTGATCTGGGGTTTCCTGCCGGTCTATTTCAAACTGCTGGCCGGGGTTCCGGCGCTCGACATATTGGCGTTCCGCATCGTCTGGTCGGTACCGGTTGTTTTCATCATCCTCTATTTCCGCAGCCAATGGGGAGAGTTTACCGCTGCCATTGCCAATCCCAAGGCTCGCGGTGCGATGATGCTGTCGGCGGTGCTGATTGCGATCAATTGGCTGGTCTATGTCTGGGCGATCACCACCGACCGGGTGTTGGCGACAAGCATCGGTTATTATCTCAATCCGCTGGTCAACGTGCTGCTGGGGCGGTTGTTCCTTGGCGAACGCCTGACCAAGCTGCAGGGCTGGGCGGTCGCCGTGGCTGGGATGGGCGTGGCAATATTGCTCGCCGGTTCGCTCGAAACCGTTTGGATCAGCCTGACTTTGGCTTTCAGCTTTGGCACCTACGGCCTCGTCCGCAAGACCGCGCCGACTGGCTCGGTTCCCGGCCTGGCGGTGGAAATGTGCCTGTTGGGGCCGATAGCGCTGGCTGTGTGCATCTGGAGCGTTTCGCAAGCGGGGGGATTCCGTGACATAGGAACCGAGGCCTTGCTTGCGGCCGGAGGAGCGATAACCGTTATTCCGCTGCTGCTCTTTGCCACGGCCGCGCGGAGGATGAGCTATACCGCGCTGGGGTTCGTGCAATATCTGGCCCCGACAATCGTCTTCTTCCTCGGTGCCTTTGCCTATGATGAACCACTCGATGCGACCAAGCTGGCCTGCTTCGCGCTGATCTGGACCGCGATTGCCTTGTTCAGCGTCGATGCCTTCCGACGGATGCGATCAGGCGGATAGCAGTTTCCAGCCGATGGTTTCGCCCGCGTGGAAGGGTGAAACTGGCGTGCCATTGGCATCGACAGACAGTGGTACGTCTATCAGGGCTTTTTCAAGCGTGACCATCTCGTCATTGAGCGGCAGGCCGTAAAAACGGGGGCCGAATTCGGAGGCGAAGCCTTCGAGTTTTTCCAATGCCCCTTCCTCGTCGAAAACCAACGCGTAGCTTTCGATTGCATAAGGCGCGTTGAAAATGCCAGCACAACCACAGGCAGATTCCTTGGCCGATACCGCATGCGGGGCGCTATCGGTGCCGAGGAAGAATTTGGGGTTGCCCGAAACCGCTGCCTTGCGCAGCGCCAGCCGGTGCTTCTCGCGCTTGGCGACAGGCAGGCAATAGGCATGCGGGCGTATGCCGCCGACGAACATCGCGTTGCGGTTGATATGGAGGTGTTGCGGCGTAATCGTTGCGCCGATATTCGAGCCCGAAGCGGTCACGAAATCGACAGCCTCCGCCGTGGTGATATGTTCGAAAACGATTTTCAACGCCGGATAGTCGCGCACCAATGCCGTCATCGTCCGGTCGATGAACACCGCCTCGCGGTCGAAAATGTCGACCTCATGATCGGTCACTTCACCATGCACGAGCAAAGGCATGCCGATATCTTGCATAGCCTCCAGCACCGAACGGATATTGTCGACTGATGTCACGCCATGTGCGCTGTTCGTCGTAGCATGCGCGGGATAGAGCTTGGCGGCAGTAAACACGCCCGACGCATGGCCGCGCCGGATCTCGTCGGGGTCTGTGCCGTCGGTCAGGTAGCAGGTCATTAACGGGGTGAAGTTGAGGCCCGCCGGTAGCGCAGCCAATATGCGGTCGCGATAGGCGCTGACGCCGGCGACGTCGGTCATCGGTGGCGACAGGTTGGGCATCACGATGGCGCGGGCGAATTGGCGCGCGGTATAGGGCAGCACGCCTTTCAGCATCTCCCCGTCGCGCAGATGTACATGCCAGTCGTCGGGGCGGCGGATCGTCAGAGTCGTCACGGTCATGGCTTCCCTTTAGTCGCGTGCCTCCCTATCTGTCACCCATGTCTGCACCCCGTTTGTTCGATCGCGCCATAATTCGCCTGTCCCCTCAGGAAGAGGGGGAGGATGTGCTAGGGTTTCTGCAAGGCTTGGTGACGCAGGACACGCAAGCGGAACTGCCGCTCTGGGCCGGTCTGCTGACGCCTCAAGGCAAGGCCCTGTTCGATTTCTTCCTGTGGGCGGACGGCACCGATTTGGTGATCGATTGCGAAGCTGCACAGGCCGAGGCGCTTGTTCGTCGCCTTTCCCTTTATCGCCTGAGGCGCAAGATAGCGATTTCCGTTGATCCGGCGCTGGGTGTATATTGGGCCGCAGCAGCACCCGACCGTCCCTCCGATCCGCGCCTTCCGGAACTGGGGGTGCGCTGGATCGCGCCGCTTGCCGATGATGATGTCGATATCAGCGAATTCTATCGAGCGCACCGCCTGTCGCTTGGCGTGCCCGAAGGCGTTGCCGAACTTGGCAGCGATGCGACACTGTGGCTGGAAACCAATGCTGCCGAACTACACGGCGTGTCGTTCACCAAGGGTTGTTATGTTGGCCAGGAAAACACCGCGCGGATGAACTGGCGGCAAAAGGTCAACCGGCGGCTGGTGGTCGTACCGATAGCCGATGCTGATCCGGCGAAGGCGCGTGCCAGCTACCCCGAACTCGGCTTTGCGGTCGAACTGCGCAGGGTCGAGAATATGGCCGAAATGAAGCTTCCGGCATGGCAGGCGGCCGCCATCGCTGCTGATTGACAAGCCGTCCGCAATCTCGCACCGCGCAGATCGCAATATACTGAAGGGAATATCGATGGCAGCAACGCTGCTCCTGATCGCTGCGCTTGCTGCTGCCGAACCGGCACCTGCTGGACAGCCCGCCGACGTGGCAACCGACCAGAAGGCGAACGATGCTGCACTGTTTGATGCCGCCACCGGTTGTGCCGCCTATCATGTCTATACGGCGTCATTGGCTACACCGGGCAGTGAAGAGGCGAAATTCGGTGAACAAAAGGCCATCCTGTTCCTGCTCGCATCCTATGCAAAATTTCCCGAAGACAATCCGGATGCTGCCGAAGCCAAGATCGAGGAAACGGTCGAGGGACTGTATGAGGATTCAGTCTCCGTTGAGCCAGAGCAGCACAAGCGCGAAATGGAAGAATTGAAACAGGTCTGCATCCAGTTTGAACCAGCCGCAGCGGTCATCGTTGACGAAGCCGGTCTTTCTCCCGATCCCCAATGAACCTGTTTGTTCAGCGAACGGTCATGACTTTGGGCTAAGCCGGACCGATGCTCATTCTGCCTTTCCTCCTGCTTGCGCAGCCCGCCGATGCGGAAACTTACGACGCGCTGCTTCGTTGCGCGGCGTTCCACACAATCGAAGGCGAACGTCTGGAAAGGGACGAGGGCGAAGCGGCAGGCGATTCCCAAAAGGCGGTAGCCGCCGATTTTGCCGCAACGGCAAGAGCCATGCTGTCAGACGATAATGATGCCAATGCGGTCGAAACCGATCTCGGCCAGCGTAAAGCCGAATATCTGGAAACGCTGGCGGCAGGAGAGCTGCACGATACGGCCAAACAATGGACGGCACTCGAACTGGCTTGCAAGGAATTATATCCCATGCTTGCCAGGCTGGACAGCAGCCGTTCAGGCGAAATCACCGGGCGGTAGTCGGTATAATATCGTCCAACAAAAATTCTGCTTCAGGGACCATCGCAGTCGTTCCGTCAATCTGCCATTGGATACGGTTCAATCCCGCCGCTTCGCCATTCTCGCTCTCGAACCGTTTGTCGCCTTCGATCACGAATGTGCCTGCTATCCAATAGCGTGGGTCGGATGCCTTACTTTCGGGATCATCCGATTGCGCTATAATATCGCTGTTTCGCAACAGGATCGGTAATCCTGAACCTGCCAGCCCCGGTGCTTTGATTTCGACTTCATTGTCGGTTCGACGGCGTACCGAGACAAAAGGATAGCTGATTTGAACGCCTGGAATGGTCGGGAAAATGAAGTCACGATCCGTTTTTCCGGTGATATGGTACTCGACATCAAATATGCCACGCCCGCGATATCGGACCTGTTTCCAGCCATCATAACGCATCAGTTTCTCGGCGATTGCATGATTGTCCGCATCGTTGAACGGATTGAAACCGAGCAGATTGACGGCCATCGCTTCCTCTTCGCGCTGCTCCTGATGTTTGCGCTCCCATTCCAGTTTGCGCTCGGAAACTTTCTCGGGCGTGCAGGAAGGATCGATCCGGCCTGCTTTGTCTCGGACTGTCTGAAGTTGGCCCTTCTCGTCGTAACAATAAGCCATCATGTCGGACCAGGTTTCGTCGCCCGAAGCATTTCCTTTGCCTACACCCGCGGGTGCAAATCTTATCTGGCCACTATACTGGAACTCAAACTGTCCGTTGCGCGATATCCGCAGCAGGCTCTCATACCGGCCTGGAAGATACAGGCATGACGAAAGCGCCGTCGCAGCGATGACCAGCGCCATTAGCCGGACTATCTGAGATTTAAGGACAACGACAACCACTCTGCCAATCTATGGCAGCCAGTTTCAATCTCCAGTCTAACTATGTACCGGTGCGAATGGGCCTTATACGTCCAGATTGGCGACGTTGAGCGCATTGTCCTGAATGAATTCGCGGCGCGGTTCGACTACATCGCCCATTAGTTTCTCGAAAATCTCGCCCTCTTCCTGGCTGTCTTCAATTGTCACCTGCAACAGCGAACGGGCGGTCGGGTCGAGCGTGGTTTCCCAAAGCTGCTCGGCATTCATCTCGCCCAGCCCTTTATAGCGCGCAATCGACAGGCCCTTGCGGCCGGCCGCCAGCACCGCGTCGAGCAATTCGGACGGGCGGGTGATTGCCTTTTCTGTCGATGCCTTGCGCGCAGAGGGGCTTTGTACTTCTTCGCTGTCCGCGGCTTCAACTTCGGCTTCAGGCTCGGCTGCGGCCGCCCCCGATTTGACCAGTCGGGCGGGCGTCGGATAGCTTTCGGCCTCTTCCATCGCCAGACGGTGCAGCTTGCGGGCCTCTGCACTGATAAGGAAGCTGCGCTCGATGATGTGGTGGTCGGAAACGCCGCGCCAGCGACGCTCGAAATGATAGCCGCCCTCTTCGGCGACACGCCCGGTCCAGACGCTTTCAACGTCCTGCGCATCCATCCATGCAGCTGCCTTGGCGACCGCGGCTTCGCGCTCTGCGCCTTCCAGCTCGGGGGCCAGCGCGCCGTTCAACGCCAGTCCTTCGATGATGGTCGGATCATAGCGCCGCGGCACATAGGCCATCAGGCTGCGCATCTTGCGTGCATGGTCGACCAGCGCCGCCAGATCATTGCCACTGCGTTGGCCTTGCGCGCTTTCAAGCACAACGCCGCCCAACCCTGCATCGACAAGATAATTGTCGAGCGCTGCATCGTCCTTGAGGTAAAGCTCGCTGCGCCCCTTGGCGACTTTGTACAGCGGCGGCTGGGCGATGTAGAGATGCCCTGCCTCAATGATCGGTTTCATCTGCCGGTAGAAGAAAGTCAGCAAAAGCGTGCGGATGTGGCTGCCGTCGACGTCAGCGTCGGTCATAATCACGATTTTGTGATAGCGGAGCTTTTCGAGGTTGAAGTCATCACGGATGCCGGTGCCCATCGCCTGGATCAGCGTGCCGACTTCCTTTGACGAAATCACCCGGTCAAAACGCGCGCGCTCCACATTCAGGATTTTACCCTTCAGCGGCAGGATAGCCTGATAATGGCGGTCGCGGCCCTGTTTGGCCGATCCGCCTGCCGAGTCACCTTCGACCAGGAACAGTTCGGATTTGGCCGGATCTCGTTCCTGACAATCGGCGAGTTTGCCGGGGAGCGAGGCGATATCCATCGCGCCTTTGCGCCGGGTCAGTTCGCGGGCCTTGCGCGCGGCTTCGCGGGCCGCAGCCGCGTCGACGATCTTGCTGATCAGAGTCTTTGCGTGCGCGGGATTTTCTTCAAGCCACTCCGCCATTTTGTCGGCCATCAGGCTTTCGAGTGGCTGGCGGACTTCAGAGGAAACCAGCTTGTCCTTGGTCTGTGACGAGAATTTGGGGTCGGGCAGTTTGACCGAAACAATTGCGGTCAGCCCTTCGCGCATATCCTCTCCGGTCAATGAGACCTTTTCCTTTTTCAGGATGCCCGACTTCTCGCCATAATTGTTGATCGTGCGGGTCAGCGCGGCGCGGAAAGCCGCCAAGTGGGTGCCACCATCGCGCTGCGGAATGTTGTTGGTGAAGCAGAGGACGTTTTCGTAATAGCTGTCGTTCCACTCGAGCGACACATCGATGCCAATGCCATCGCGTTCGGACGAAATCGCAATCGGATCGGGCATGATCGGCTGTTTGTTGCGATCGAGATATTTGACGAACGCTGCGATGCCGCCTTCATAATAAAGATCATGCTCGATCACATCGGCATGGCGCTTGTCACGCAACAGGATGCGCACGCCTGAATTGAGGAAGGCAAGCTCGCGATAGCGATGCTCCAGCTTGTCGAAATCGAACTCGGTGACATTTTTGAAGGTGTCGGTGGAAGCCATGAAGGTCACGCGTGTGCCCTTTTTCGGCTTTCCATCGACCACTGGCGCATCGCCCGTAACTTTGAGCGGGGCAACCGCATCGCCATGTTCGAAACGCATCCAATGCTCTTTGCCCTCACGCCAGATGGTGAGCTCGAGGAATTCGGACAGTGCATTGACCACCGAAACACCCACGCCGTGCAGGCCTCCCGATACCTTATAGGCATTGTCGTCCGACGTGTTCTCGAACTTACCGCCGGCATGCAGCTGCGTCATGATGACTTCGGCAGCCGAAACACCCTCTTCTTTGTGCATGCCCGTGGGGATACCGCGGCCATTGTCCTCGACCGAAACCGAGCCATCGGGATTGAGCTCGATCAGCACCAGATCGCAATGCCCGGCGAGGGCTTCGTCGATTGCATTATCCGAAACTTCGAACACCATATGGTGCAGGCCGGAGCCATCATCGGTGTCGCCAATATACATGCCGGGCCGCTTGCGCACGGCATCAAGTCCCTTCAGCACCTTGATGCTGTCGGCGCCATATTCATTCTTGTTCGGATTGGCAGCGCTATCGCCGCTGGGGGTATTTTCACTCATCGGCGGACTATAGGGGAACGGGTGCGGAAACCCAAGGAAAAGCCGCTCTTTTCCACAAGGATTTGGGCTTCCCTTTTACCGATTCGTCCGCTTAAGCAATCCGGGAAACAAGGAGAGAGACGCGATGACATTCGACCCGGCGGCCGAACTGGAAAAACCCTTTGGAGATTATAGCGGCCTGATCGCCGCTTATGGGCAACTGCGACCGGACCGCGTTGCGCTTGATGACGGAACCGAAACCTTGACATGGAGCGAAGTCGCCGCGCTGGTCGAGCGGATTGCAGCGCAATTGCAACGCGATGGACTGCAAAAGGGGCAGGCCGTCGCGATCCTTGGAACCAGCACGGTGCGTTATGCGCTCGCCTATCTAGGGGCCATTCGGGCCGGTGGCTGCGCCGCGCCGTTGACCACATCGGCAACACCGCAGCAACTGGAAGCGATGCTTGAAGATTCGGGTGCAATCCACCTGTTCATCGATGCGCCCAAGCTGGCTGATCTGGCTGGGCGGGTTTTGCCGCCTGTCAAAACGATTATGTTGGATGCGCCTTTGGGCGACAATCCCGATATTTTCGGCTGGATGGCGGAGGAAGGTGCGGAGGCCGCGCCACATGGATGTGGGCCGAAAGATCCGTTCAACATCATCTATTCGAGCGGGACAACCGGAACGCCCAAGGGCATCATCCATTCGCGTCAGATGCGCTGGCTGCACGCCTGTGTCGGTGCCAACACAGGCTATGGCGCGCCTGAAGCTGCCTCGCTTGCATCGACCCCGCTTTATTCGAACACCACGCTGGCGCTGGTCATTCCGACGCTGGCCTATGGCGGCACGTTGCACATGATGCCCAAATTCGACACCGTTGGCTATCTGGAACGGGCGCAAAAGCACCGCATCACCCACACGATGCTGGTACCGGTTCAGTATAAGCGGTTGATGGAATATGAGAAGTTCGACGATTATGACCTGTCGAGCTATTGGCTGAAATATTGCACCAGCGCACCCTTTGCCCCTGCGCTCAAGGCTGATGTGCTAAAGCGCTGGCCGGGTGGTCTGGTCGAAATCTATTCGATGACCGAAGGTGGCGTCGTCTGCCTGCTGCAGGCGCATGAGCATCCGGACAAGCTGCACACCGTTGGTATACCCTGGAAGGGCAGCGAGGTATTCACCATCGACGAAGCCGGCAATCGCTTGCCTGCCGGAGAAATTGGTGAGCTGGTCGGGCGATCGGCTACTATGATGTCGGGCTATCAGAACCAACCCGACAAAACCCGTGAAGGCTATTGGATCGATCCCGACGATGGCAGTATCTGGCAGCGTATGGGCGATATCGGCCGCGTCGATGCCGATGGCTTTGTCGAGCTGCTCGGGCGTTCGAAGGACATGATCATTTCGGGTGGTTTCAACATCTATCCGGTCGATCTGGAAGGCATATTGCTCGGCTTGCCGGGAGTGGAGGAGGCTGCTGTCATTGGTGTGCCGAGCGAGCGCTGGGGAGAAACGCCCGTGGGATTCGTGACTGGCGCGAAAGGCATCAAGCTGGATACCGATTCCTTGCTGTCTGCGGCCAACGAGCAATTGGGCAAGACCCAGCGATTGTCCACACTCTACCAGATCGACGAAATGCCGCGCAGCCATATTGGCAAGCTGCTAAAAACCGACTTGCGCGAAATTGCGGACAGGATGGTGGCCGCATGATGCAGGAGCATTGGGGCACGGAGCTGAAGACCGTCATTTCGGTGCTTCAGACTGCGCTGACCCCAGCCTTTTTGCTCGTCGCAGTTGGCAGTTTGCTCAATGTCCTCACCGGGCGGCTGTCCCGGATTGTCGATCGGTCGCGCCATCTCGAAGATCGTCATGCCGCAGCGAGCGGGCAGGAGCTTGTCCGACTGGTTCTTGAGCTGCGCATATTGCAACGGCGGATGCTGATTGTCGGCCGTTCGATTCTCCTGTCGGTGCTCGCCGCCGTTGCTGTTTGCGTGATGATCGGCCTGTTGTTTCTGATGGGACTCACGGAAATTTCGATGGCGTGGATCATCGTTGCTGTTTTCATGGTCGCATTGGCCTTGCTGGCATGGGCGCTAGCTGCCTTTGTGCGCGAAATCTCACTTGCGACACATGCAATCAAGGTGCCGAAAGAATATCTGGAGTTGCCCGAGCCTGTAGAAGCTGAATAGGAGTCTTTGGCGCTATTCAGAGTTGGCTTCGGCCATCTGCCACACGACAACCACGCCGACGCCGGCCGCTGCCACCAAGCCTATCCCGATCCACGCCGCTGTAGACATGTTGTAACGCCCGTTAACCTTGGGCACTTCGCGACCATTGAGCATCAGATGCGGGTCTTTGGACAGGCTAAGCCCGATACGGGCTTTTTGGTTGTTCAGATCTTTCAATTCGGTGCCGACAACTGCAACTGATTGTCGGTTGGCGCGGTGATCAAAACCGAGTTCAAGCCGGGGTTTGCGTTCCTGTGCCTTGCCGCCATTGCCAAAGGGCACAGTCAGGCCCAGGCTTATCTTTTTGTCGCTCGGTCGGCCAAGGTCTGAGCTATTATACGATTGAGCGATAGCACTTGCCGGAACGGCAAATATGATAGCCGCCGCCATGACCGAACGTAGCATGTACATTTCCCTTGCTGCTTTTGCCGATCTGATAGGCTGCCTGTCAGCGACTGGTAAGCTCCAGAATGTACTGGTTCTTCGAAGCTTGGAAAAATGCGGATCAAACGCTCTTGCGTTTAATCTCATCCACTCTGCTAACGACTTCATCACGGATGGTGGGCGTTACGAATTTGGAAATATCGCCGCCATAGATTGCAATCTCTTTCACCAGACGGCTTGCAATAGGTTGTAAAGCAACATCGGCCATCAGAAAGATGGTTTCCACCCGGTCATTCAGTTGGCGGTTCATGCCAGTGAGCTGATATTCATATTCAAAGTCGGTCACGCCGCGAATGCCACGGACGACAACGGCGGCGCCTTGCGCATCGGCAAAGTCCATCAGCAATGAGTTGAATCCGACGACTCGGACATTGCTGATTCCCTGACTCGCCACTTCGCGCTCCACCATCGCCATCCGTTCGTCGTCGTTGAACATCGGCGATTTCGCAATATTTGTGGTCACGCCAATCACTAATTCGTCGACCAGCTTTGCACCGCGCGCGATGATGTCCATATGGCCAAGGGTGATGGGGTCGAAAGTTCCTGGATAGACGCCGATACGCTTCATCATTCCCTCTCCCTTAGCGATCCCGTTCGAGCACATAGCGGGCAATGGCGCGAAGCAAGTCCGCTTCGTGGCCATAACCGGCAAGGTGGCTGACCGATTGTTCGACGAGCATTTCGGCCTGCTGCTTGGCGCGTTCAAGGCCCATCAGCGAGACGAACGTGGCCTTTCCGGCATCGGCATCTTTGTGCAACGCCTTGCCCACCAGCGCCTCGTCGCCTTCGACGTCCATGATGTCGTCGACAATCTGGAAGGCGAGACCGATGTCGCGTGCATAGCCGCGCAAATGTGTGCGACCCTCTGGCGGCACATGGCCAAGGATCGCGCCCATTTCGACACTGGCAGCGATCAGTGCGCCGGTTTTCAAGGCCTGCAAACGGGTGACCGTGGGTAGATCGAAACTCGATTCTTCGGCTTCCAGATCCATCATCTGACCGCCCGCCATTCCATCAGGGCCACTGGCCTTGGCTAGTGTGGCAATCAGGTCGCCGCGCACAAATGGATCCGGATGGGTTTCAGGATCGGAGAGGATTTCAAAGGCCAACGCGTGCAGCGAATCTCCCGCCAGCACGGCGGTTGCTTCGTCAAAAGCCTTGTGCACCGTCGGTTTGCCGCGCCGTATATCGTCATCATCCATGCACGGCAGATCATCGTGCACGAGCGAATAGACATGAATTGCTTCGACCGCTGTCCCCGCTCGGAGTGCTTGGATACGGGCCACATTAAAAATGCCTGCCGTCGCGATCACCAGCAGCGGACGCAACCGCTTTCCGCCACCCATTGCCGCATGCCGCATCGCCTCAAACAAACGGGCGCGAGCATCGGTCGGGATCGCCAATAACGCTCCGAACATCGCATCAACGTCAGCCGCGACCTCGGCAATTGCCTGATTGATCGACACGGTCGGGCTTCCCATCAGGGCTCAATCCGCATCAAAGGGACGTGTGCCGGCAGGAGCGCCATCCGCGCCAAGGACGATCTGTTCGATTTTTGCTTGCGCGGCATCCAGTCTTGCCTGGCAAAGCGCGCGCAATTTGTGGCCCTGTTCGTAGAGCGCGATCGATTCATCAAGCGGCGCTTCCCCGCTTTCGAGCTTGCGGACAATCTCTTCAAGCGCCTTGAGCGCCTCTTCAAAACTGGGTTCTGTGCTGTCGCTGGTCATACCGCAGCTTTGGCGCGGGGCAGCTTGTCGGTCAAGCGTTTCGCTTCGTCGATTTTCCACGCCGATTTTACTTTCAGCTGCAACGAAGCTGGTGCAAGGTCCCGATTCTATGAAGAAATCCATTCTCCTGATCGCCCCGTTGTCCATGCTGGCGTTAGCAGCATGCAACAAGTCCGAAACCCCTGCCGCCGAAGGCGAAGCGACCGCCGGTACCGCAGCACCAGCTGCGCCTGTTGCAGAAATGCCACCGGCAATCACATCGCAGGCGACCTATCGTTGCGCCGACAACACCATTGTGCATGTCGATTTCCTCGGCAAGAACGAAGCCGCTGACATCCGCGTGGGTGACAAGACTGCTGCTGCCGTGCGCGTGAAGGCCGAAGCACCCGCCGCTCCGGCTGAAGGTGCGGCTGCTCCTGCTGCTGAAGCACCGGCAGGTCCGCTCAAATCCGAAGATGGCAAGACCATGCTTTCGGGCAGCGGCAAGCAGATCAACCTCAAGCTTGCCGACAAGGGCGCGCAGACCTGCAAAAGCAACTGATATCCAAACCAGTCAGAATAGAGGAAGGGGTCGCTTGCCGACCCCTTTTTCTTGCGCATTGCAGTCGCCGCGCTAGTCTCCGCCGACAGGGGAGGGACCAGCCATGTTTATCGGACATTTTGCACCGGCGATGATCGCCGCGCGCCACACGGATGCGCCCAGCCTACCAGTGTTGTTCGTCGGAGCCCAGCTGGTCGATTGGGCCTTTTTCGGGCTGTTGCTGACCGGCATTGAAAAGATGCGGGTAACGCCGGGAATTTCGGTGATGAACCCGATGGATCTCTATCATATGCCCTATACGCATAGCCTTTTGGGATCAGCCCTATTTGCCACCTTATTTGGTGGTTTGGTGTTTCTGGTTTCGAAAAACCGCATGGCCGGGATTATCTCCGGCCTCGTCGTGCTTTCGCACTGGTTTCTCGACCTGTTGGTGCATGTGCCAGACCTGACACTTATTGGCAGCCCACCCAAGCTGGGGTTAGGCCTCTGGAACCATCCAGCGATCGAAATGCCGCTCGAACTGGCGCTGACTTTCGGCTCGCTCTGGCTCTACGCAAAAATAGCAAAGCCCAAGACGCTGCCCCTGGCTGTGTTGGCCGGCGGGATGTTGCTGTTTCAGGCGGTCAACTGGTTCGGTCCTGTCGAACCCGAAGTGACCACCGGCACCAGCCTTCTCGCTTTCTTCGCCTTTGGCCTGATCACGCTCGCCGCATGGTGGGTTTATCGCAGCGAAGGCCGCAAACAGGCTGGCTAAAGGCGGCATGCAACGCTAAAGCGCCGCGCATGACCCAAGCTGCCTCCCAGATCACCCCGCAAGTCGTCGCCGACCATGGCCTTTCCGAGGAAGAATATCAGCGCATCCTGAATGCGATGGGGCGCGAGCCCAATCTCGTCGAGCTCGGCATCTTTTCGGTGATGTGGTCGGAACATTGCAGTTACAAAAGCTCGCGCATCCATTTGAAAAAGCTGCCGACCGAGGCCCCTTGGGTGATCTGCGGCCCCGGCGAGAATGCGGGTGTGATCGATATCGGCGACGGGCAGGCGGCGATCTTCAAGATGGAGAGCCACAACCACCCCAGCTATATCGAGCCCTATCAGGGCGCGGCGACTGGTGTGGGCGGCATTCTTCGCGACGTTTTCACCATGGGCGCACGGCCAGTCGCGAACATGAACGCGTTGCGTTTTGGCCGACCTGACCATCCCAAGATGAAGCATCTGGTGCAAGGCGTGGTTGCTGGCATTGGCGGCTATGGCAACTGCGTTGGCGTTCCGACCGTGGGCGGCGAAACCAATTTCCATCCGGCCTATGACGGCAATATCCTGGTCAACGCGATGACGGTGGGCGTCGCGGATACCGACAAAATTTTCTATTCGGCGGCGACCGGCGTGGGCAATCCCATCGTCTATGTCGGCTCGAAAACTGGGCGCGACGGCATTCACGGTGCGACCATGGCATCGGCCGATTTTGGCGAAGATGCCGAGGAAAAACGCCCGACGGTTCAAGTGGGCGATCCCTTCACTGAAAAGCTGTTGATCGAAGCCTGCCTCGAACTGATGGCGACCGATGCGATTGTCGCAATCCAGGATATGGGTGCGGCTGGGCTGACCAGCTCCAGCGTTGAAATGGCGTCAAAGGGGGGATGCGGTATCCGGCTCGACATGAATAAGGTGCCACAGCGCGAAATCGGCATGACGCCTTACGAAATGATGCTCTCTGAATCGCAGGAGCGCATGCTGATGGTCCTGAAGCCCGGCAAGGAGCCGATGGCGCAGGCGATATTCGAGAAATGGGAGCTCGATTTCGCTGTGATCGGTGAGGTGACCAATACCGGCCATATGGTGCTCGAATGGAATGGCGAAGTGGTGTGCGACATCCCGCTCGGCCCGCTCGCCGATGATGCCCCGCAATATGATCGTCCCGCGCTGAGCCGTGAGGACTATAAGGCATGGGCCAAGGTGAAGCCCTTGGGTGATATCCCCCAATCGGCGGATCTGGGCGCAGACTTGCTCAAGCTGATGGCATCGTCCGATCTCGCCAGTCGCGCGTGGATCTGGCAGCAATATGACAGCCAGGTAGGCGCCGATACCGCGCAGAAATCGGGCGGTGACGCTGCCGTAGTTCGTGTGCACGGGCATAAAAAGGCGCTGGCCATGTCGACCGACTGCACCCCGCGTTATGTCTATGCCGACCCTTATGAAGGCGGCAAGCAGGCGGTGGCCGAGACCTATCGCAACATTAGCGCGGTTGGCGCAACTCCGCTCGCCATCACCAACTGCCTCAACTTTGCCAACCCGCAGCGCCCCGAAATCATGGCGCAGTTTGTGGGTGCGCTGGAAGGTATGGGCGATGCCTGCCGCGCGCTCGATTATCCGATCGTCTCGGGCAACGTCTCGCTCTACAATGAAAGCAAGGCAACTGGCGGCGGTAGTGCGATCTTGCCGACCCCAGCAATTGGCGGCGTCGGCTTGCTTGACGATGTGTCGAAAATGGCGACCATCGCCTTCAAGGCCGAAGGAGAAATCCTCGCCGTGATCGGCCCCAACTATCCGGAACTCGGTCAGTCGTTATGGCTGCGCGAAATTCACGGCCGCGAAGAGGGCGATCCGCCCTTTGTCGACTTGGCCGACGAGAAATTGAACGGCACTATTGTCCGCCAACTGATCGCCGATGGCGCGGTTACGGCGGTTCACGACATTTCGGATGGCGGTCTGCTGGTCGCCGTGGCGGAAATGGCGCTGGCGGGTGGCATTGGCGCTGAATTGTCGGCGATGGATACAGCCTTTGCCTTCAACGAAACCCAGTCGCGCTATTTGGTGACCTATCCGGCAGACAAACCGCTTGATCGGAACAAAGTGCCGTTTGAGCCCATCGGAACCGTCAGTGGCGATGCCATCCGCGTCAATGGTTCGACGGTTTCGCTGAACGACCTGCGCGCCGCGCATGAGAGCTTCTTCAAACACTGGATGGAAGCCTGATCCAGTAGCTATGCGGCGCTGAAAGTCAGGCAACAGCCTTTTGCTGGCCCAGCAGGTCGTAAGGATCGATGCCCTCGCCGCGCATGATGGCATGCGCGCGCTGATAGGTCACCGGCACGGCAATGTTCAGTTTCTTGCGCGCTTCCGTCAAAGGCATTGCCAGCAAGGCCTCGATGTCCTCATGCGCCGGGCTTTTGGCGACGCGGCCCATGCGTTGCCCTTCACGCACCGCAGCATAGATCGGTGCATCTGTTGACACAGTTTTCTTGAGTTCGCGGGCGCCAGCCCAAGCCAGGAAGAGCACACCCCAGCTGGGGTTCAGGCTGTACGAAAAAGCAAGGACGCACTGTTCGCCAAGTGCATCACGGCCATAGCCGGTCAGCACGTGAAACAGATCGTGCGTGTCGCGCAGTCGGTTGCTGTAGCGTTCGAGCATGTCGTCGTAACGCGGCTTGCCTTTCTGGAACTTCTCAAATTCGTCGACCAGGCCCTGCGAAGTCAGGCCTTCTTTTTCCATGAAGTCGCAATAGGCATGCGCAACGGAGCCCATAGGCAATTTGCGCAGGCGATCATGATCATCGAGCAGGTGCGGCAGATATTCCTTTTTCGCGAGGATTTGCTCGCCCGTCGAGGTGGTGAAGAAATGCTCGGCAGATTTGGCGAAGCGGTTGTCGCGCAAGGCCTCGATAATGTGGAATACCTGTTCGGTATCTTCCTTGTCGGCGATCAGTTTGCGGAAATGGTGTAGCGCCTTCATCGGGCGGAAACCCGAATCGGTGCGGGCGGGGTCGCAAAGGGGAATTGCCTGATCCATGAACATCTTACCTATGTTGCAATCATTGCCGATATCTTACCAACATAAGTGTAAATAGCAAGTTAGCAAGTCACTATCAATAGCGACTGGACGCGGCAAGGCCCAAGCTGTATTGATTCTCTAATACAGGGAGGGGAAAAATCATGTCCAGCCAAGCGCTTGCAACACGCCACATCACATTGGACGCGCTGCGCGGCTTTGCGGTGATGGGCATATTGGCGATGAATATCGTCGCTTTCGCGCTTCCCGAATGGGCCTATGTCGCGCCGGGGACCTATGGTGGAGATAGCGCCGCAGACAAGGCAAGCTGGCTGGTTTCTTTCATTTTCATCGACGGCAAAATGCGCGGATTGTTCTCGCTATTGTTCGGGGCGAGCATGGCGCTGATCATCGAGCGGGCTGAAGCCAAGGGTGAAAATCCGGCGAAGGTTCATTATTCGCGGATGGTCTGGTTACTGCTATTCGGCCTCGCCCATTATCTCTTCATCTGGTGGGGCGACATATTGTTCCTCTACGCCGCTATTGGCTGCATCGCCTACCGGTTCCGCAACTGGGAGGCAAAGCGGCTGATCAAATGGGCGCTGATCATCTATGGCCTCGGTTTCCTTTTGTACGCGTTGCAATTTGGCGGACTGCAGTTCCTCCAGTTCATGGCGACGCAGCCCGGTGCGGATGCGTCGGTAGTGGCGCAATATAAGGAAGTCATCGCAAGCCCCGACTTCGGCCTCGATGCCAGCGCGGAGATTGCCGCCTATAGCGGGAGCTATGCCGAAATTGTCGCACGACGCTGGGATGATGCGCTCAACCTGTTAATACTGATTGCACAATCTTTCGCCGAAACCCTGCCGCTGATGATGCTTGGCATGGCGATGAAGAAGAACGGTTTTCTGACCGGCGAGTGGGATCGCAGCGAGTATGCGCGCTGGGCCCGCAAGATGCTGATTCCCGGTCTTTTGATCTCGACGGGGCTAGGCCTGTGGGTTGCTTCGAGCGGGTTTGACCTGATCACGACTTTAGGCAACTTTCTCGCCTGGAGTTTGATTCCGCGGCTCCTGATGACAATCGGCTATGCCGCGCTGCTGATCATGGCGATCCAGTCCTTCGCCGGTTCGGCATTGATCAGACGGGTTACAGCAGCGGGACGGGCAGCCTTCACCAACTATCTGGGCACCAGCATCCTGATGTCGACGATCTTCTACGGCTATGGACTGGGCCTGTATAATCAGATGGGTCGGGCCAGCCTGTGGTTCTTCGTGCTGGGCGCTTGGGCGTTGATGCTGCTCTGGTCAAAGCCCTGGCTGGAGCGTTTTCACTATGGCCCGTTCGAATGGCTGTGGCGCAGTCTGGCGCGCGGGAAGTTCCAGCCGCTCAAAAAGTGATCGATCACGCCTAACTGCTATTGCAACCAATTCGCATTAACGCTAATGCGATTCCCATGATCGTCTGTGTCTGCAATGCCATCCGTGAAAAAGATCTGCGCGCTGCGGTGCGTTGCGGCAGTGAAAAGCCGGCAGATGTCTACGCACGGCTGGGCCGTAAACCGAAATGCGGCCAATGTCTCTCCTTCGCCAAGGATCTGATCAGCATCAAGCCTGCAAGCGCATAGCAATAGCGCCAGCTTATCCAATTGTAACGGGGATGGTTACAGGGCTTTTCCTGCTTTCCGAACGCCCGCCATCGGCCTATTCTGATGGTATCAAATATCAGGAGAACGGCCATGAAGGGCGACAGCAAGGTCATCGAATTTCTCAACGAAGCGCTCAAGAATGAGCTGACCGCGATCAACCAATATTGGCTGCACTACCGGATGCTCGACAATCTGGGCGTGTCCAAACTGGCGGAATATGAGCGGCACGAATCGATTGATGAGATGAAGCACGCCGACAAGCTGGCGGAACGCATCTTTTTCCTTGATGGTCTGCCCAATTTCCAGATGCTCGGCCGCTTGCGCGTGGGCGAGTCGGTCGAAGAAATTTTGAAGGCCGATCTTGAACTTGAATATGATGCCCTTCCGCTACTCAAAGACGCGATCGCGCATTGTGAAAGCGTGCGGGACTACGTCAGCCGCGATCTGTTTGCCGAAATTCTCGAAAGCGAAGAGGAGCATGTCGACTTCCTCGAAACGCAATTTGATCTGATCAAGCAGATGGGAATCCAGAATTATATCCAGATGCAAACAGAAGCGGCAGAAAGCTGAAATATAAGGGCTTAGAGCCGCCCGAACTGGCTTTGGCCGAAGGTGCGGGCACCGAATTGCGCGCGGCGTTCAACGAGCGGGCTAGCCTCGGCTTCAAGGGCGGACAATGTCGCCTCAAACAAAGGGCGTAACTGGACGACTTTTTCGACCAGTTCTTCGGGACCCTGCCGGATTTCGACATAATGGCGGGCGGCGGCTTCGATTTCCTCCGCAAGCGCTGCCCATCGTTCGGCGCCGCATTGCCAGCTTTCACCCCTCAGCGGGTGTGAGGGCAATACGAAGTTGGGGGAATCGCGTTCACGCATTGCTTGTTCGATCGCCGCGACAGATTTGATGCCGTCCTCGCGGAAATAGCCGAGCACGCGCACAAAGGCCTCTCCGAGCACGGTACGTGTCTCGGCAAAGGTGCCCCAGTTCACAATATCTTCGGCCGTGTGGCTCATCGACTTTGTTGCTCCGCTTGGTTCAACGCTCCAAGCTCGCAGCCATAAACGCGACAGGTAAACAAGCCGTTGACGTTGCGATGACCGCAACGGCTCGTGCCCAGCGTCAATCCTTGTCAGCGAACGGGTTTTTGGATGAGCGGAAGTTCATCCGTACCGGTACCGCCCCAAAGCCCAGATCGCGCCGGATACCGTTGAGCAGATAGCGGCGATAGCTGTCGGGCAGCTGGTCGGTCCGGTTGCCGAACACAATAAAGGTCGGTGGGCGATTGCGTGCCTGCGTCACATAGCGCAACTTGATCCGCTTGCCGCCGGGGGCTGGCGGCGGATTGGCGGCGACGGCTTCTTCGAACCAGCGGTTGAGTTGGCCGGTGGACACGCGGCGGTTCCAGCTTTCGCGCGCTTCGAATGCGGCTTTGAGCATCACGTCGAGCCCCTTGCCCGTCGCGGCGGAGACCGCAAGTACAGGGACGCCCTTCAACTGTGACAGGCCTTCATCAAGTGCGGCCTTGATGCCGTTGAACAGACTGGAGGCATGCTCCGCCACATCCCATTTGTTAATCGCGATGATCAGCGCACGGCCTTCCTCGATCACATGGTCTGCAATTTTCAGATCCTGATGTTCAAGTCCCTTGGTGGCATCAAGCAGCAACACCACGACCTCGGCAAAGTCTATCGCGCGGCGCGTATCCGCGACAGACAGTTTTTCGAGCTTCTCCTGCACTCGCGCCCGCTTGCGCATTCCTGCGGTATCGATCAGGCGGATACGCCGTTCGGCCAGCTCGGGATCGGACGGATTGGGATCGTGCCACACCCAGTCGATTGCGATACTGTCGCGGGTGATGCCGGCTTCGGGCCCGGTCACCAGCCGGTTTTCACCCAGCAGCTTATTGATCAGTGTTGATTTGCCCGCATTGGGGCGCCCGACAATGGCAAGTTGCAGCGGGGCATCAGGGGCTTCGCGATCAAAATGCTCTTCTTCGGCTTCATCGACATGCGGCAGCAGTGCCTGGAACAGATCGGCCATGCCTTCGCCATGCTCGGCGCTGATCGTAATCCCTTCGCCAAGGCCCAAAGCATAGGCTTCCAGCACGGTATTGTCCGCCTGCTTGCCCTCGGCCTTGTTGATGACGAGGATGACCGGCTTGTCACTTGCGCGCAACCAACGGGCGATCTCTTCGTCGAGCGGCGTAATGCCCGCCCGTCCGTCAACGACGAACATTGCGACATTCGCACCCGCGAGCGCAGCCTCGGTCTGCTGGCGCATCCGCCCCGGTAGGGTCGCTGCGTCATCATCTTCATAGCCTGCAGTGTCGACAATGCGGAATTTCAGGTCAAAAAGCTGCGCATCGCCCTCACGCCGGTCACGCGTTACACCCGGCTGGTCATCGACCAGCGCGATTTTTTTGCCGACAAGGCGGTTGAACAAGGTCGACTTGCCAACATTCGGACGTCCGATAATGGCTACCGACGGCAGCATGACGTTATCCTTCTAAAAGGTTTCGGCACCAGCCCTCTCCCCCACCCGGCCTCCCATTACAATACCCTGTTTGGGAGGCCGGGTGGGGGAGAGGGCTGGTGCCGCTGTCCACATAGTGGACCTGAACTATCTAAACGCCGTCAGGCGTCCGCTATCGTCGAGGACATAAAGCGTGTCGTTGGCGACAATTGGTGCAACCGAAACTGGCGCCTTAATGTCCACTAGCAGGTTCGCCGAACCCTCGCCTGACGATACCGACCAGATCTGGCCGTCGCTATTTGCAACAATCAGGCGGCCATTGGCGAGCACGGGGCCACGCCATGTGATCACGCCCTTTTTGTCCTCTTCGTCGCGGTAGCGCGGCAGTTTGGAAATCCAGCGGATCTTGCCACTTGCGCGTTGGACGCAAAGCAATTTGGCGTCGCTGGTCATCACGAAGACCCATTCGCCCGAGACGACCGGGGTCGAAATCCCTGCGATGTTGATTTCCCAGATGCGCTGGCCGGTGACCAGTTCATAGGCTGCCATGCGTCCGCCCTGACCAAGGGCAAAGACGCGGCCCCGGTCAATAACAGGATCGGCATCGATGTCGGTCAGCGTTGAAACGCTGGTCGACATGGCAGTACGAGAGAGCGTGTCGCTCCACAGGCTTCGGCCATTTTCATAGCGATAGGCGGCGAGTTCACCGGTTGAATAACCCGCGATCACCGTGCCTTGTGCGGCAGCGGGAGCAGCGACGCCGAAGATGCCCGACGCACCGACCGGACCAGCTTCATTCCATTGAGGCTCTCCATCACTCATGCGTACGGCGTAAATCTGGTTATCCTGCGTCATCACATAGGCATTGCCATTCGATAATGTGGGGGCGCCGCGTAGCGGCCCTGCGGGGCGCTTGGTCCATTTGATTGCGCCATTGCTTGCATCGAGCGCAGCGACATCACCCACGCCATTGGTGGCGAAGACGCTGGTGCCATCGGTGCTTACGCCGCCGCCGAAGCGCGAGGGCTTGCCGTCCTTGTCGACTGTGAGAGTGGTCGCCCATAATTTCGAACCGCTAGCAGCATCAAAGGCGCTGACCACAGCGTCCGTATCGATGACGTAAAGTTTGCCGTCATGAACGACCGGGGTCGCTGCCAGCCGCATACGGTTGCTGGCACCCGCGATCTGCGCACTCCACGCGCGTTGCGGGGCTTCGGCCAGCATAGAGTGACCGGGCGATTTGGCGGCATTGCCGCCGGGTTGCGACCAGTTGGCATTGGTCGCGGCAGGTGGTAGGATTACAGAAATGCCCGCCAGATTGGGGTCGGCGATGGTGTCCGCCTCGGTACCCAATATGTCGATGCGCTTGCCGATGGTCGGCGTTTCTTTTTTGTCGCCGCCGCCCAGCGCCGAACAGCCACCAAGCAGCGCGATCGCCGCCAGCGAAGAGATTATGGTCGCGTGTTTCTTCACAGACTTACTTGTCCTTTCCTGCATCCGCCGTCGCAGATGCACCAGCCGGCTTTGCGTCAAGCTGAACGGTATCCACCCCTAATGCCCCTGCCATTTGCTGCGCGCGGGCGCGTAAAGTCTGGGGCAAGTCTTCCTGCTTTGCAATCTGGGCGAAAATGGGGCCGGCCAGATTATCCTTACCCAGTTTCATATAAGAGATTGCGGTCATTTCACCCGCGCTGCCGAACCAGGCGGTGCCGGGTTTGGCGAGTGGCTTCAGCCGGTCAATGACCTGCTGCGGCGGCAGCGTGTCAAATTCCACAGTGGTCTGTCGGATCAGCGCCAGATCGCGGAAGGGTTGCGGCAGGCTTTCGTCGCCTGCTACCTTGGCATAATCAGCGACGGCCTTTTTGGTGTTGCCTTCTGCGGCTGTGATGTTGGCGAGCAGGATCTGCGCCATCGCCCGATATCCGGATTGTTCGGCTTTGGCGAGTTTGCCGAGGTCGGTCTTGGCTGCTGCAACATTGCCGCCCTGCAGTTTTTCAACGGCAAGGATAAATTCTTCGCCCTGCTTTTCGGCAGCTGCGGCTTGCTGGTTCTGCCAATAGATCCAGCCACCAAAGGCTGCGAGGCCTATAACGAGAGCAATGGCGAGCCAGCGGCCATAGCGTTTCCAGAAATTTTCAAGGTCGCCCGCGCGGACGGCATCGTCGACTTCGCGCAGGAAAGCCTCATCGGTTGCGGCGCGCTTGTCGGTCGGGGGTAATGCCAAAATGGCCTCCTGTAACTTATACTTGTCGCGTCCTTAGCCATGGATGGCCGGACTTTCTAGTGCGAAGGGTGGCTGGACCTATTCGGGCCGGTAAAGCTGATCGGCGCTGGGGAAGGCGCGCGAGCGGACATCTTCGGCATATTGCTTGACTGCGCCCTCGACATGCTCCTGCATCGCCCCGAACCGTTTGACGAATTTGGGTACGCGATCGAACAGGCCGAGCATGTCTTCCGCCACCAACACCTGCCCGTCGCATTGCGCCGATGCGCCAATGCCGATGGTCGGACATTCGACATTTTTGGTTATCTCGATGGCAATCGGCTCCATCACGCCCTCGATCACCATTGCGAATGCGCCAGCTTTGGCGACCGCTTCGGCGTCTTGCACGATCAGGCGGGCTTCGGCCGCGCTTTTGCCGCGCACGCCATAGCCGCCAAGGATGTTCACCGCCTGTGGGGTGAGGCCGACATGGCCCATAACGGGTATGCCCCGTTGCGTCAGGAATTCGATAGTCGGTGCAATCACCTTGCCGCCTTCGACCTTGACCCCAGCCGCTCCGGTTTCTTTAAGCAAGCGCGAGGCATTGGTGAAGGCCTGTTCGGGCGAGGCTTCATAGCTACCAAAGGGCATGTCGACGATAACCGCGGCGTGATAGCTGCCGCGCACCACCGCCGCGCCGTGCAGCGCCATCATCTCCATCGTGACGGCAACGGTGTGTGGCAGGCCGTAAATCACCTGCGCCAGCGAATCGCCGACCAGAAGCATGTCGCAATGCGGATCCATCAACTGCGCCATGCGGACGGTATAGGCCGTCAGCATCACCAGCGGCTCGCCGCCCTTGCGCTGCCTGATGCGCGGCACGGTGAGGCGCTTCATCGGCTGCGGCGTCGGGTTAGCGCGGCTGGTGGATACAGGAAGGGTGAGCGTTTTGGGCGTCGTCGACATGACTTTGGCGCTTAGCCGCTAAAGCGCAGGGGAAAAAGCGCGAAAGGCCAACGCGTAAATAATATTTGACTCAATGTTAAATATAGCTAACATTAAGTACAAATCACCTAACATGGAGTTTACAATGTCATTTCGCGAGAAAATTCACTGGGTAGCCTTTGTCGGGCTGGTCGCCGGTTTTGGCTGGTACTTCCTGTCCTATCCCTGGGCCACGGCCAACACGCGTTCGGGTATGCTCACTTCGGTTTGGATGCTGTTTCCGACGACGATCA
The DNA here is from genome assembly GCF_937872355.1 of uncultured Sphingorhabdus sp. GTDB lineage: Bacteria > Pseudomonadota > Alphaproteobacteria > Sphingomonadales > Sphingomonadaceae > Sphingorhabdus_B. Next base: position 26,897 of record NZ_CALMSV010000228.1, read on the forward strand.
TTTTCCTGGTGCCGATGATTGCCGGCAGCGCCTATTTTGCCATCCGCACGCCGAAAGAGGCCAATCTGAAAGAGGATGAGCGTGAAAAGCTGATTCACCTGAAAGGCACGCATGCGGCCTATTATCCGCTGGTGCTCGGCGTTTGGGCGAACATCTTCGCGATGATCAACGGGCTGATGTATGGCTGGTCGGTCAACATCCTGATGGCCACGCTAGTGCTATCCGAACTCGTTCGCGTCGGCGCGCAGCTTTATTATTATCGCAGGGGGTATTGAGCCATGCCGCGCCTTCCCTTTGACAATGATATCAAGACGCTGCGTTTCCTTTCCGGTGAAATGACGCAAGGTGATCTCGGTGACCGTGTCGGCGTCACCCGCCAGACAATCGCCGCAATTGAGCAAGGCAAATATTCCCCCAGCCTTGAGGTCGCATTCCGCATCGCCCGCGTGTTTGACAAGCCTTTGGAGGAGGTCTTCCGCTGGGCTGGCGATTGAAAGCCTATCAGTTTGTGCGTGCACAGCACAGGGGCCCGAACCACCTTCTCCCCAGTTGGGCTGGTTCGGGCCCCGAATTTTGATCGATCAAGCTGCGAGATCGGCCTTCACAAAATCGGCCGCGCGTTCACCGATCATGATTGAAGGTGCGTTGGTGTTGCCGGATACAAGCCGCGGCATGATGCTGGCGTCCGCTACATACAGCCCATCTATTCCGCGAAAACGCAGATGTGTGTCGACCACATCGTCGGCATTTGGGCCCATGCGACATGTACCAACGGGGTGATAGACAGTATCGGCGCGATTGCGGATGATTGCCTCTAGCGCAGCATCGTCGTCGAGCGGCGTCGCGTGCCTGTCTTTTGGCGCAAAGGCCGCCAGTGTTGGCGCCTCGACTATACGATGCATCAGGCGAACACCGGCCTTCAATGTCGCCACATCCCGATCGTCGGTGAGGAAAGCGGGGTCAATAGCAGGAGCGTGCGCCGCGTCGGGCGATGCAAGGCGAACCGTCCCGCGACTATAGGGCCGCAGCACGCAGGCATGAACACTGAAACCATGGCCTTTCACCTTTTCGCGGCCATGATCCTCCAGCATCGCCGGAACAAAGTGATACTGGATATCAGGCGCCGGCAAATCGGGGTTCGATTTCCAGAAGCCACCGCTTTCGGCAAAGCAGGTGGTCATGATGCCGGTGCGCTTCAGGCGGTGTTCGATCACCGCTTTCGCCATCCGCCATGTGCCAGCGAGACTGTCACCGAAGAAATCTTTGGACTGGGTTTCGAAACTTGAAACATAGTCGATATGGTCTTGCAGATCAGCGCCGACCGCTGGTTTGTCGAGCACGACATCAATGCCCAAAGCGCGCAGATGCTCGGCAGGGCCGATTCCGGACAGTTGCAGGATCTGCGGACTGCCAAAGGCCCCGGCAGAAAGGATCACTGCAGCCCGCGCCTTCAATGTGCGGCGATTGCGCCCCTGCCGAATGACTACGCCCGTGGCGCGGCCATTCTCGGTCATGATTCGTTCGGTAAGCGCACCTGAGATGACCTCCAGCCGTCCCGCCGCTTTGGCGGGCTCAACATAAGCGCGCGCGGCTGACCAGCGGTCACCGGCCTTTTGCGTCACCTGGTACAGGCCAAATCCTTCCTGCTGCGCACCGTTGAAATCTGCCGTCCGGGGCAATTGTAATTCGGCTGCGGCCTCGACAAAGGCCTTGCTGCCCGGGTTGGGCCAACGCTGGTCCATAACATTCAGCGGCCCGTCGGTACCGTGGAAGGTATCGCCGCCGCGTTCATTATGTTCGGCGCGTTTGAAATAGGGCAGCACGTCCTTATAGGCCCAGCCCTCGCAGCCGAGCGCCGCCCAATTGTCATAATCATAGGCGTGGCCACGGATATAAACCATCGCGTTGATGGCGCTCGATCCGCCCAGACCGCGACCGCGCGGCTGGTAACCGATCCGTCCATTGAGGCCCTTTTGCGGGACTGTGTCGTAACGGTAATTTGATTTGTCCGGGATGAAGGGCATGAAACCTGGCGTCTTGACCCGCATGATATCATTGGTGCCACCCGCCTCAACGAGGCAGACTTTGTATTTGCCGTCCTCGGATAGCCGCCCAGCCGCAGCACTCCCTGCAGATCCGCCGCCCACAACGATAATATCGAACTCGTCCATACTGACTCCTTTGAAAGTAGGACTTAACCGGACGATTAATTTTGGCAATCGCTATTCGGCAGGTGTCACCTGATTTTGCTGCCGTGCCCGCCAGCGTGCCTTAATGCTGTCGCTGGTGTCGCGGCTGCCGTCATGGCTCCAACCCGGCGGGCGCCAGATATAGCCGAGCTTGTGCCGCCAGGGCGCGGACCAGACATCTTTGGCGATGCTGATCCACTCGTGGAACACGCTATAGAGCAGGTTGAAGGTTCCGAGCTGCTTCACGATACCGTAGCGGATTTTCTCTTCATCGGTTTCGGGGGTGAAGCTGCCGAACAACTTGTCCCAGATGATGAAGACCCCGGCATAATTGGCATCGAGATAGCGGGGGTTGGTGGCGTGGTGGACGCGGTGGTGCGACGGGGTGTTCATCACTGCCTCGAACCAGCGCGGCATGCGGCCTACCGCCTCGGTGTGGATCCAGAATTGATAGATCAGGTTGATACCGCCGCAAAAGGCGATCATCGCGGGGTGGAAGCCGACCAGCGCCAATGGCATGCGGAAGACGAAATTGAACGCGATGAAGCCGGTCCAGGTCTGCCGCAAGGCAGTCGACAGGTTGTAATGCTGGCTCGAATGGTGGTTCACATGGCTGGCCCACAGCCATCGGATGCGATGTGCGCTGCGGTGGAAGACGTAATAGGCCAGATCATCGAGAACAAAACAGGCGATCCATGCCCACCAGGCCCAGCCAATATCGAACAGGCGAAGTTCGTAAAGCCAGAGCATCATCGCGAACACCAGCCCGCCAGTCAGCGCGCCAGCCACCGTGCTGCCTGTACCGAAGGCGAGCGAGGTCAGCGTGTCCTTAGGCTCGTATTTCTCCGGCGCCCTTTTACGCGCCCACAGCATCTCGATGATAATCAACAGGATGAAGACGGGAACGGCATAATCGACGGGATTGAATAACTCTGGCATCATTTCGTCCTATGTTGCCATGTGGCGCAGGCCAGCGGCCCAATATTGTGCATCCTTGCCAAGGTTCAGCGTGACTTTGCCAAAGGTCTTTTCGCCCGTCCCGATAGTCAGGAAATTGTGGTCGAGCCGTGATTCGCTGTGCCGATCCAACAAGCGAGCAACATAGGCGGCGCCGTGGCGGCGGATCAGCATGTGACGGCCGGATGCATCTTTCATCAATGCGCCGATCCCTGCCTTGTCGATGACGATGTCGGTCGGTTCGAAGCCGCAAATTGCTTCATCAGCGAGGGCGCGCGCATGGGCTTCGTCGCGGATGCGTAAGTCACCGCCAAGGTTAAGCCGCTTCGCCAGCCAAGCAAGGAACAGGATCGCAGCAATCGATCCACCCAGCTTGGCCAGCTCGATCAATGCACCTTCCATGGCTCAGGCCCTTGCTTTCAGCATGTCCATCAGCGGGCGCACCGGGCTGACATCATAGCCGGCCTTGGCCGCCATATTGGTCAGCGCATCAGGGTCGCCGCCCCGGCTCGCTTCGGACAAGGCCCATAACAAAGTCGAGCGCGTACCCGAGCGGCAGTAAGCGAGCACTGGTCGGTCGGCTCCTTCCAGTGCGTCGGCCATCGCAACTACTTGCGGTTCGCTGAATCCTGCATGGGTAACGGGGATGGCAACATAGTCGATCCCTGCCGCGCGTGCCGTTGCCTCTATTTCCGCGCCCGGAACCTGATCGTCGCTTTCGCCTTCGGGGCGGTTGTTGATGATCAGTTTGACGCCCATCGCCGCGGCTTCCGCTACGTCCTCAAGGCTGATTTGCGGCGACACGTAAATGTTGTCGGTGAGCTTGCGAAACATGGGCTTATCCTTCCGCTGCTTCCCTTATTACAGACAGGAAGGCTTCGCCATAGGCTTCAAGCTTGCGCGCGCCAACGCCGCTGATCAGGGCGAAATCGGATGTATTGCGCGGACGGCGCTCGGCGAGTTCGCGCAAGGTTGCATCATGAAAGATGACATAGGGCGGTACACCCGCTGTCTCGGCTAGTTCACGCCTTCTGCTGCGCAGGGCTTCGAATAGCGGATCATTGACCGGATTGGCTTCGCTCCGCCGTTCCTTGCGCGTCTTTGGCGGGACGACGATTTCGAGCTTCATCTCGCCCTTCAGGATCGCGCGCGATGCCCCTGCCAGCATCAGCCCGCCATGCTCGTTGGCGGTCAGATGCCCTTGCGCCTGCAACGCCCGCGCGACCGGTTTGATGAGGCGAGCATCGTCACCGGTGACGATGCCGAAGACGCTCAACTGGTCATGCCCGCGCGCCTCGATGCGCTCATCGGTGCGTCCGGTGAGCACCTTTTCCAGATGGCCGACGCCGAAACTCTGGCCGGTACGATAGACGGCGGAGAGCAGCTTTTGCGCGACCTCGGTCGCGTCGACCACGCCGGGGGCATCAAGGCAATTGTCGCAATTCCCGCATTGCGCGGGTGGATCCTCGCCGAAATGGCGGAGCAATACCGCGCGGCGGCATCCGGGGGTTTCGACAAGCGATGACAGCGCATCTATCCTTGCTTTCTCAGCCAGTTGCCTTGCCTCGGGCTGTTCCTTCAACCGCTCACGCGCAAGACTGAAATCGCCCGGAGACCAGAAAAGATGTGCGACTGCAGGGTCACCATCGCGCCCGGCGCGTCCGCTTTCCTGATAATAGGCCTCGATCGATTTGGGGATGCCCGCATGCGCGACGAAACGGACATCGGGCTTGTCGATCCCCATGCCAAAGGCAACGGTCGCCACCATCACCATATCTTCGCTCGCGACGAATTCTGCTTGCGCCGCAGCGCGCGCGGAGGGCTCCATGCCTGCATGATAATAACGGGTGCGCCGCCCAGTGCGCGCAATCAAAGCCGCCAGCTTCTCCGCCCGGTCGCGGGTGGTGGCGTAGACGATGCCTGCTCCGGGCCAACCGCGAATGGCGGAGGCGATGGCCGATCCCTTGCTGGCAGTGTTTGTCACGGCATAGCGGATATTGGGTCGGTCAAAGCCCGAGACGATGGTGCCGCTCGCCGGAATGCCAAGCTGCTGGGCAATATCCTCGCGTGTATGTGCATCGGCCGTCGCGGTCAGCGCCAGCCTTGGTACATTGGGGAATTCATCCATCAAGGGACGCAGCAGGCGGTAATCGGGGCGGAAATCATGCCCCCATTCGGACACGCAATGCGCCTCGTCGATGGCGAACAGCGAGACTTTGGTTTCTGCCAGAAGTCTCTGAAAATCCGCAGTCGAGGCGCGTTCGGGGGCGACATAGAGCAGATCGAGTGCGCCGCTCTGCAGCCGATCAATGGTCTCCGCACGGTTGCTGTCTGCAGAGGTCAGCGTCGCTGCGCGGATGCCGACGGCATTGGCCGCGCGCAGCTGGTCATGCATCAAGGCGATCAACGGCGAGATGACGATGCAGGTGCCGTCGAGCAGCAAGGCCGACAATTGGTAGCAAAGCGACTTGCCCGCCCCGGTCGGCATCACCGCGAGCGTGCTCTGCCTGTCGAGCGTCCGCCGAACCACCTGTTCCTGCACGCCGCGAAACTCGGCAAAACCGAACACACGGTGCAGTACATCGGCAGGGTTTAGAGTATCAGGAACGAGCATCTTCCTGCCCGCTAGGCCGGATAGTTCCTCAAGAATAGAGCGCTCTTCGGGCATCGGCGACTTTCGCTGTGGATAGTCGAGTCGCGAAGGAACATATAAAGAACAAATATTGAAGTAAAGAAAGGCCGTGCTTTAAGTTTACCGTGAGTGCTGAGCCTGTCGAAGCACGTGTGTCAGTACTGCGACCCGCCCTTCGACAGGCTCAGGGCTACGGTTCTATTGTCCGCCTTCACTCCGCGGCAACGGCCTCATCTTCTTTCTCGGCCTGCTGGCGTGCCCACATTTCTGCGTAAAGGCCGTCCTTCGCCAGCAGTTCGGCATGGGTGCCCTGTTCGGCGACCCGGCCCGCATCGAGCACCACGATCTCATCCGCATCAACGACGGTCGAAAGGCGGTGTGCGATGACGATGGTCGTACGCTGCTTCGACACTTCGTCGAGCGTGTCGAGGATTTCGGCCTCGGTGCGGCTGTCGAGTGCACTGGTCGCTTCGTCGAGGATCAGGATAGGCGGGTTTTTAAGCAGGGGGCGCGCAATGGCGACGCGTTGCTTTTCGCCACCAGATAGCTTGAGCCCGCGTTCGCCAACCTGGGTTTCATATTGCTGCGGCTGGGCGGCGATGAAATTGTGGATTTGCGCTCCACGTGCCGCATCCTCAATCTCGGCCTGCGAGGCGCCTTCGCGGCCATAGCCGATGTTGTAGCCGATGCTATCGTTGAACAGCACCGTATCCTGCGGGACGATACCGATTTGCGCGCGCAGGCTTGACTGCGTCACGTCACGTAGATCCTGTCCGTCGATGGTGATCCGTCCACCAGTCACGTCGTAAAAACGATAGAGAAGCCGCGCGATCGTCGACTTGCCCGCCCCCGACGGCCCGACCACCGCAAGCGTTTTGCCAGGCGGAATGCGCAAGGACAGGCCGTTCAATATCTGGCGTTCGGGATCATAGCCGAAGGTCACATCCTCGAACGCCAGTTCCCCGCCGGAAACGCGGAGCATAGTTGCGCCGGGTTTGTCGACTATCTCGGGCGGCGTATCTACCAGATCGAACATCGCAGCCATGTCGATCAAGCCTTGGCGAATGGTACGATAGACCATTCCGAGCATGTCGAGCGGGCGGAACAGCTGCATCAGCAGGGTGTTGACCAGCACCACATCACCCGTGCTGAATCGGCCCTGCGCCCAACCCCACACGCTGAATCCCATCGCGCCCGCCATCATCAGATTGGTGATGAACGACTGGCCGATATTGAGCCAGGCCAGCGAGTTTTCAGATTTGACCGCGGCATCGGCATAGCGGCGCGCGACCTTGGCATAATAGTCGGTCTCGCGGTCCTCGGCATTGAAATATTTGACCGTTTCATAGTTGAGCAGGCTGTCGACCGAACGCGCAACTGTCGCGGTATCGAGTTCGTTCATTTCCTCGCGCAGTTTGTTGCGCCAGTCGGTGACGCGCTGGGTGAAAAGGATATAGGTCACGACCATGACGATGGTGGCGAGCACCAGCCCCAACCCGAATTTGAACCAAAAGATCACCAGCACCGCGATGAGTTCGATGGCTGTCGGCGCGATGTTGAACAGCATGAAATAGAGCATCACGTCGATGCTCTTGGTGCCGCGTTCGATCACCTTGGTCACCGCGCCGGTGCGGCGGTTCATGTGGAAGCGCATCGACAGCCGGTGGAGATGCGCGAAGGTGTTTTCGGCCAAGCGCCGCGTTGCATCCTGCCCGACGCGTTCGAACACGGTGTTCCTCAGATTGTCGAACAATACGCCGCCAAAGCGAGCGCCGGTATAGGCAGTGACCAGCCCGATCGCCATCCAGACGCCCGCCTCCAGTCCCGGCTGCATTCGGTCGATGGCCGCGCCATAAACGAAGCCCATCGACAGCTGCACGCCCTTGGAAACCAGTACCAGCAGCATCGCGATGACGATACGCACGCGCAGCGCGGGCATATCCTTTGGCCACAAATAGGGCAGGAAACGCTTGAGCGTAGCGAAACTCGCCTCCGCCTTCGCTGCTTCCTTTTCTTTCCCGTTTTCCGGCTGTGCCGCCATTCCCTGCATCAGGCCGATATAGGGAAGTATCCGGCTTTAGAAAGTCCCGCTGACGGTGGCGCGGTAAATCAGGCCATATTTGTTGCGCCCGGTGTGGGTGAAATCGACAGGCCCATCGCGGCGGTCGACATAGAACACTTCGTCATAGCCCTCGGTCTGGCCGGCCAGGTTGAAGACCTGCCCGCGCACTTTGAGCCCAAACACATTCTTGTGCTCGATGAACGCCCCGACCATCGGGCCGGTTCTGTAATCGCGTCCAAAGTAGTCCAAGCGATAGAATCCGTAATCGCTGCTATCCTCGGCAAAGGCTCCATAGGCCCATTGCGAATTGGGAATGTCGTGGCGGAAGTCTAGGTTCCAGTAAGTGCGGCCTCGATTGCTGAGCGGGCGTTTTTCGCCGGTCAGCGGATCGCGGAGCGAAGCCGTCTGCCAGGCCCCGATCAGATCGAGCTTGGCGCCCTTGATACCGATGGTGTCGAGCAAGAAGCTGGCATTGATTTCGGTGCGCAGTCGTTTGGCAGTGCCATCGATATTACCCGGTGCTTCGGTGGTCGCGGTGATCGGGATGCGGTCGACCAGATCGCTGATCGATTCGAGGTCAACCTTGAGTTTTACCGATCCCGCCTTCCCAAGTGAGCGGTTGGCCTCGAAATTCAGAAGCCAGCTTTGCGGCGGGACCAGATCGAAATTGCCAGCATTATTGTTGTTATTGCGGACATCGACCGAGGCCAGGAAATCGCCAAAATTCAGCTGCAGCACTTTGCGCTGGAATTTGGCACTGATGTCTAGCGTTGGAGAGGCCTTCCACGCCAAGGCGACCGAGCCTTTCGGGCGCACATATTGCCGGGCATTGCCATTCGGCCCTGTAACTCCCAACTCACTATATTCGCCACCCAATGTAGCTTGCAGCGTCAAATCCTTCGCAATCGGGCGACCATAAGACAGGATAACCTGGCCGCGCTTTTCCTCCACTCGCGCGGTTGCATTGGGCAACGGGACAGGCTGGAACACCCCGCCGCTGTCGAGCTGGAAAAATTCGGATTCAGCGTCGAGATAGTTGAACGCACCTTCTGCAGAAATCTGCCAGTCGGTTTTGCCTGCCTTCCAGCGATATTCGGCGCGCAATACGCTTTCGCCCTCGTCGATCGACTGGATAAATTTCTGCCCGCTTTGGGCGGAACCGTCGGTTGGTGTGACGCGGAACTCGTTGACGAAGGGGCTATGTTCAAAACGGTGGAAGCCGATGAGCTTCAGCCGCCCGCCGCCAAGAGCGAACTCATAATCAGCGCCCAGCTCCATATTCCATTCATCTTCACGGTCCTTACCCGCTTCAAGGATATCCGCTTTGCCTATCTCTTGCTTCAGGAATGTACGGTTGCCGCGAAATTCGAAAAATTCGAGTGCCGCATTGGCGTTCAGGATATTCCCGTTATCGCTTTTGAGCGTGTAGGTACCTGCCAGACGTGGACGGTCCCCCTGCGATCGGACGCGGACGTCGCGGAGGAACAGCCGGTCGCCATTGGCATCGCGCACATCTTCATAGCCCCATCCGCCGCCGCGGAAACCGTCTTTGTTGGAAAGCCCGAGCGTGAAGTTGCCCTTGCCAAGTTTGCCGGAAAGGTTGACTTCGCCAGCGATCCAGAAATCGTCGACCCGTCGCCGCCATTGCGGCCGCCAGGCAAAATTGCCCTGCAGGCTGTCGGGCTTCGTGACCACGTTGAGCACCTGACCATTGAGTCCCGAGACGTTGAGCGTAGCGCCATCTGCAATTTCCAACCGGATGACAGAAGAGGCTGCAATGCTTGACAACGCAGTCTGTGCATCATTGCTCTTGCCGGTGATCCGCTGGCCATTGATCAACACATTCTGGCTGGCTTCGCCCAATCCACGGTCGGCGCTGACCTGGCTGATCTGGAAACCGGGAATCTGCCCGACCATGTCCAATGCGGTCTGCGGTGCGAAGCGGGTGAATTGCGCTGCCTCGTAAATCTGCCGCCCGTTTTCGGCGCGCGGTTCCAGATCGGTTCTGGCTTCCTCGAACTGCGGCGCTGCGGCGCTGCTATTGGCTAAGGCCGGTTGTGCCGCCGCCATGGCGAGCACACTTCCGGAAGTCGCAAATATGCGACGGGCGCACAAATTCATCTAACCCACTCCTGTCGGGCTCTCATGGCCCTTATGTTGTGCTCCCTGAGGAGACGGGTTAGGATTACAATTGTATTCGATACAGCCGCGTTCGATTAGCGACTGATAATTTGGGACAAACTACATCGACGCTCAAAAGCGGCGCGACAGCAGCAGCCAGGCTGCAATCGCATTGAAGGCGGTGTAGGCTGCATATAGGCCAACGATTATCCCTGAATCGGAATAGGCAAATAGCATCGCGCCAAGGAGGATGCCGAACTCCAGAAAATAGCTGCCGTTCCGTCCGAAATGCTTGCCGAAATACAGCTTGGTGTCCTCGACAAAAGGATGGCCCGATTCAACCACCGCCTTGTGCATGGCGAAATTGGCGATGCCGAGCAGGAAGGCGACGATCAGGTACATCTGTCGCCAGCCATGCTCATTTTGCAGCCGATGGTTCGGCTGTATCGGGGCGCAGGCTGGTGCCCGCACGGCCACTACGGAACGATGAGAACCAGCTTGCCGGACTGAGCCCGGTCGAACCGTCGAGCGAGAAGGTGATGATTTCCGCGCGGCCACCGATTCGTTCCCATGCCACCGGGCCGCCAAGCCCGATGGGGGCATCGACGCGGCTGTCCGCGCTATTGTCGCGATTATCTCCAAGCAGATAATAATGGCCTTTGGGAATGCGGATGGGCGCAACATCGTCGGTCGATCCGCGCCGCGCGTCGATCGTGTCATAGCTCACGCCATTGGGCAGTGTTTCGCGCACTATTGTAACATAACAGTGCAGGCTGCCGTCGGCTTCCTGCACCAACGCACCGGGGAAATCGATTTCGGTGCAAGGGTTGTTGGCATCGACCGGCAGATCCTTTACCGGTTGGGCTTCCTGCTTGATCGGTTTGCCATTGAGGTAAACCTGCCCGCCGCGCATTTCGAACAGGTCGCCGGGCATGCCGATCACGCGTTTGATATAATCCTGGTTCTTGCCTTCGGGCGTCAGGATGACAACGTCGCCACGCTCGGGCGTTGAACCCCAGACACGGCCCTTGCTTTCGGGAAGGGTGAAGGCGAGCGAATCGACTTCCTCGCGCAAAACCAGCCACTGGAAAAGTGCCACAGGATTGGGGATGGTCGGCGAAACGAAGCTCCAGCCATAGGCAAATTTCGAAACGAACAACCGGTCACCCACCAACAACGTCGGCATCATCGAGATGGAAGGGATGTAGAAGGGCTTGGCGATGAAGCTGTGAAAGGCGAGAACCGCAAGCAACAGCCAGAACAGACCCTTGATTTCGACCCACAGCGTGTGCAGCCAGCTTTGCTTGACGACAGGTGCGGCGGTGGCTTCGGTTTCGGTGGTAACAGGTTCGCTATTCAAAACAGTCATGCTTTCGAAATCGGGAGCGCTTCGATGATCACAAAGGCCTGCGCCCAAGGGTGATCGTCGGTCAGCGTCAGATGAATGTGCGCCTCATAGCCATTTGGCACCATCGCGTCGAGCCGTGCTTTCGCGCCGCCGGTGAGCGCCAATGTCGGGGCTCCTGATGGCGCGTTGACGACGCCGATGTCCTTCATGAACACCCCGCGCTTGAACCCAGTGCCGACGGCCTTGCTGAAAGCCTCCTTCGCGGCGAAGCGTTTGGCATAGGTGCCTGCCTTGGTAAACGGACGCTTGGCTGCCTTGCCGCGTTCAATTTCGGTGAAGACGCGATTCTCGAACCGTTCCCCAAAACGGTCGAGCGAATTCTGGATGCGCTCGATATTGCAGAGATCGGAACCGAGACCGATGATCACCGCGCTGCATCCATCAATTCGCGCATCTTGCGCACGGCGTTCTCCAGCCCGTCGAAAATCGCCTCGCCGATCAGATAGTGACCGATGTTGAGCTCGGCCAATTGTGGGATTGCAGCGATGGGCTGGACATTGTCATAGGTCAGCCCGTGGCCGGCATGCGGCTCGATGCCATTTTTGGCGGCTAACGCTGCGGTGTCGGCGATGCGTTTGAGTTCGGCTTCTATCCCTGCCGTATCGCCATCAAGCCAGAGATGCGCGTAGCGCCCGGTATGCAGTTCGACCACGGGCGCGCGCAGCCGCATGGCTGCCGCGATCTGGCGCGGGTCGGGCTCGATAAACAGGCTGACGCGAATGTCGGGATCGGTAAGCCGCGATACAATCGGTGCCAGCTGGTTGTGCAGCCCCGCCGCGTCGAGCCCGCCTTCGGTCGTGCGCTCCTCGCGCCGTTCGGGCACGATGCAGGCGGCATGCGGTTTGTGGCGCAGCGCTATCTCCAGCATCTCCTCGGTTGCCGCCATTTCCAGATTAAGTGGCAAGCTGGTCGCGGCCTGAATGCGGGCAAGGTCGCTGTCGCGGATATGTCGTCGGTCTTCGCGCAGATGCGCCGTAATACCGTCGCCACCAACACGCGCGACAATCTCCGCAGCACGCACTGGATCCGGATGGTCGCCGCCGCGCGCATTACGGATAGTCGCGACATGATCGATATTGACGCCAAGGCGAAGGTGGCTTGTCATCTTCAGGCTTTCCGGCTTCCCGGCTTGACGGCTTCCGTCGCGGCCAGCTCTGGCGGCAGTTCATCGGGGGCATAGGTAGGGAAGTTGAGTTCGATGAGCGGAAAGAAAGGCACGCCCAGTTCGACGGCGCCAGCCGAGCGGTCGACGATCGATGCCGCCGCGATCACCTGACCGCCAGCATCTTCAATTGCCTTGATCGCTTCACGCGAGGAAAGGCCGGTAGTGACCACATCCTCAACCATCAGCACCTTTTGCCCTTCCTTCAGGGCAAAACCGCGACGCAAGCCGAACACACCTTCGGGGCGCTCGACAAACAGCGCGTCGACGCCAAGGGCGCGGCCCATTTCATGGCCTATTATAATGCCGCCCATCGCGGGCGAGACCACGACGTCGATTTGGCTGCGGATATCGCGCGGCAATTTCTGTGCGATCGCCACCGCCACCCGGCTCGCGCGCTCCGGATTCATCAGCAAACGTGCGCATTGCAAATAATATGCGCTGTGCCGCCCCGAGGAGAGCAGGAAATGCCCTTCCAGCAAAGCTTCGGCAGCGCGGAACTCGGAGAGAATTTCGTCTTCGGTCATGATTTTGGAGAGGTCCTTGATGGGCGTGCAATCGGTGATGCGCGATTTGCAATGCAAATAGGTGGATTCACCGCACAAATAAATGCAAAAATTGGTATTGAGGCTGCTTGAGGCTTGTGCCAAGCGCGCCTATAAGCCGCGCCAAATCGCGGTTTTATAAAAGCGATATAACAGTTTCGGGCGGGGTCTCCGCGGTAGGATTACGGGGCTAACGTAATGAATATTATGAAAAAGTTTGTTTTGGCATGCGGCATGATGCTGTTGCCCGCAATGGTATCGGCGCAAGCGGCGAATCCCGCTCCCGCACCGGTTGCGGCAGAGGCGAAAGCGGTTCCGGCCCCTGTTCAGGCCGCTCCGACGGCTGCTCCGGCCGAAGAAAAAGCTGCTGAGGCACCTGCTGCGGCCGCCTCAATGGATGGCTCGCTGCCCGGTTACACCCCGATGAAGCCCGACTATGAAAATCATGTCGGCATGCCCAAGGATCGCGGCGTCGATTTCCAGGAGCAGTTCAGCCCTAATGGCCATTATGCCAAGTGGATGAACAATTCGATCCTGCTGCCGCTGATTACCGTAATCTCGCTGTTCGTCCTCGCGTTGCTGCTTTGGGTTATCGTCCGCTATCGCCGTGCGGCCAACCCGACGCCTTCGAAAACCACGCACAACACATTTATCGAGATCGTTTGGACGCTGGTTCCCGTTCTCATCCTGCTCGGCATCGCCTATCCGTCGCTGACCCTGGTTGCGAAGCAATTCAAACCTGCGCCGAAGGAAGCTGTGACCGTCAAGGTGACCGGCTATCAATGGTATTGGGGCTATACCTATCCCGACCATGGCGGCTTTGAAGTCGTCTCGAACATGTTGCAGGAACAGTCGGCTGCGAAGCCGGGCGAACGCTTCCGCACCGAAAATGACGGTCCGAAGCTGCTTGCGGTCGACAACCGCATGGTCGTTCCCGCTGGTGTTCCGATCCGCATCCAAACGACCGCGTCGGATGTGATCCACAGCTTTGCGGTACCCGCACTCTGGTTCAAGCTTGATGCCGTCCCCGGCCGCCTCAACGAAAAGGCTGTGACGATCGAGAAGCCTGGTGTGTATTTTGGCCAGTGTTCGGAACTGTGCGGTGCGCGCCACGCTTATATGCCGATCGTGGTTGAGGCGCTTCCGCCTGAAAAATTCGCGGCATGGGTAAAGGCCAAGGGTGGCCAGATGCCGGGCGACATGGCCGCTGAAGCAGCGCCTGCTGCTGGGGCACCTGCCGCCGCCGTACCTGCTGCAACTACAACTGCACCTGCCGCCGCTCCGGCGCCGGCTGCCAAGTAATAAAGAGGTCGACCAAGATGACGACGATTGCTGCAAATCCCGCCGACCATCATGACAATGCGCATGATGCGGACCACAAGCCGGGCTTTTTCGCCCGCTGGTTCATGTCGACCAATCATAAAGATATCGGTACGCTCTACCTGATCTTCGCGATTACCGCGGGCATCATCGGTGGTGCGATTTCGGGCATGATGCGCCTTGAGCTTGCTGAACCCGGTATCCAGTATCTGAGCGGTTGGGCCTCGATGATGGCAGGCAAGGAAGCCTCGCTCGACGAAGCCTATCATATGTGGAACGTGCTGATTACCGCGCACGGTCTGATCATGGTGTTCTTCATGGTCATGCCCGCGATCATCGGCGGTTTCGGCAACTGGTTCGTGCCGATCATGATCGGCGCACCTGACATGGCCTTCCCGCGCATGAACAATATCAGTTTCTGGCTGACCGCAGTTGCCTTCATCATGTTGCTGGGATCGACTTTTGTGCCCGGTGGCACCGGCCTTGGTGCCGGTACTGGCTGGACGGTCTATGCACCGCTCTCCACTTCGGGATCGGTTGGCCCTGCCGTCGACATGGCGATTTTCTCGCTCCACCTTGCAGGCGCGGCGTCCATCTTGGGTGCTGTCAACTTCATCACCACCATCTTCAACATGCGCGCACCGGGGATGACCATCCACAAAATGCCGTTGTTCGTGTGGTCGGTGCTGGTGACCGCCTTCCTGCTGTTGCTGGCGCTTCCCGTTCTGGCTGCTGCGATCACCATGCTGTTGGTTGACCGTAACTTCGGCGGTGCCTTCTTCGATGCCGCTGCCGGTGGTGACCCGATCCTCTACCAGCACCTCTTCTGGTTCTTCGGTCACCCCGAAGTGTACATCATGATCCTGCCGGGCTTCGGTATCGTCAGCCAGATCGTGGCAACATTCAGCCGCAAGCCGGTCTTCGGCTATCTCGGCATGGCCTATGCGATGGTCGCAATCGGCGTTGTCGGTTTCGTCGTCTGGGCACACCACATGTACACGATCGGCATGAGCGTCGAGATGAAGATGTACTTTACCGCCGCGACGATGGTTATCGCGGTTCCGACCGGCATCAAGATCTTCAGCTGGATCGCCACCATGTGGGGCGGCTCGCTTACCTTCAAGACGCCGATGGTTTGGGCCTTGGGCTTCATCTTCATGTTTACCGTCGGTGGCGTGACTGGTGTTGTCCTGGCCAATGGTGGTGTCGACGATAACCTGCACGACACCTATTATGTGGTCGCGCACTTCCACTATGTGCTCTCGCTGGGTGCCGTCTTCGCGCTGTTTGCCGGTTTCTACTACTGGTTCGGCAAGATGTCTGGCCGCATGCTCAACGAGTTCCTCGGTCACCTGCACTTCTGGGTGTTCTTCATCGGCGTGAACCTGCTGTTCTTCCCGATGCACTTCCTGGGTCAGCAGGGCATGCCGCGTCGCTATCCGGATTATCCCGATGCCTTCGCGCACTGGAACCAGATTGCGTCGCTCGGCTATGCGATCATGGGCGTTGGCGTGATTATCTTCTTCATCAACGTCTTCTGGTCACTCCTGGCCGGCCGCAAGGCTGAAGGCAATTATTGGGGTGAAGGGGCGACCACGCTCGAATGGACATTGTCGAGCCCGCCGCCCTTCCACCAGTTCGAAACGCTTCCGGTCATCAAGTAAGACCGGGAACAAAGCCCCGCCCTCCGGCTAGTCCGCAGGGCGGGTTTTTGGAATAAAGACATGACAATCGCGACTAACAACATCAGTCTTCCCGCAGATTGGCGGGATTTCTGGGCGCTGACCAAGCCCCGGGTGATGTCGCTTGTCGTCTTTACAGCGTTGTGCGGATTGCTGGCTGCTCCGGGGGACATCCACCCTGTCATCGCCTTTACCGCAATCCTCTGCATTGCCACGGGTGCTGGTGCTTCGGGTGCTTTGAACCAATGGTATGAGGCCGAAATGGACGCGAAGATGAAACGCACGGCTGGACGCCCCTTGCCGGATGGCCGGATGGAGCGTGAATCGGCGCTGCAATTCGGCATCGGTCTTGCTGCCTTTTCGGTCGGCATCATGGGCGTTGCGGTAAACTGGCTGTCGGCCGGTGTTTTGGCCTTTTCGATCTTCTTTTACGCGGTCGTCTACACAATGTGGCTAAAGCCTAACACGCCGCAGAATATTGTTATCGGTGGCGCGGCAGGTGCATTCCCGCCGGTGATCGGCTGGGCCGCGGTAACTGGCGATGTGACGCTGCTGCCAGTGTTGATGTTCGCGCTGATCTTTTTCTGGACGCCGCCGCATTTCTGGGCGCTCGCACTGTTCATGAAATCCGATTATGGTGCCGCTGGTATTCCAATGCTGCCCAATGTCGCGGGCCAGCGGGTGACGCGCAACCAGATCTTCGGTTACAGCTTTGTGCTGGCGGCGGTTGCGATAGCGCCCTGGGCTTTGGGAATGACGGGCACGCTCTACGGCGCCACCGCGATTGTTCTGAACCTGCTGTTTCTCGGTCTCGCTTTTGCGGTCTGGCGCAGCGAAACAACCGAGGCAGCTGCGATGAAGGCAGAAAAGCGCCTCTTCGCTTTTTCGATCCTCTACCTCTTCATCGCCTTCGCTGCACTCGCGCTTGATCGGATGGTTTTGGTATGAGTGAGCAGCAATTTGATATGGGTCCGAAAAAAGTCGGCGATCTCAGTCTTGAAGAAAGCCGCGCGGTACGTGCGCGTCAGGCCGGGCGTTCGCGTGTCATGGCAATCGTTTTATTCGGCCTGTGCGCCCTGTTCTTTGCCATCACTATCGTCAAGGTAGGGGTGTGGGGATGACAGCGATGACGCAGCCTCAGAAATCCAATTTGAAAACCGGCCTGCTGGCTGGCGGCCTTGCCGTGGCTATGGTCGGGGTGGGTTTCGCCGCCGTGCCGCTCTATCGTATCTTCTGTCAGGTCACGGGTTTCGGCGGCACCACGATGCGGGTCAGCGAAGCACAGGCCGCGACGATCCCGGTGAGCAACCAGACCATCGTCGTCCGCTTCGATGCCAACCAGCGCGGTCTGCCATGGGAGTTCAAACCCGAACGCCCGACCGATACCGTCAGTATCGGCGCGCGTGACCTGTCGGTGTTCATCGCTGAAAATCTGTCGGACCAGCCCATCAAAGGGATGGCAACCTTTAACGTCAGCCCGGCGCAGGCCGGCAAATATTTCAACAAGGTGCAATGCTTCTGCTTCACCGAGCAGACCCTGCAGCCGAAGCAGCGCGTGCGGATGCCCGTGCTCTATTATGTTGATCCGAAGATCATGACCGATCCGGATACCAAAGATATCGAAGAAATTACGCTCAGCTATACCTTCTACCCCGTGGACGACGCGGATAAGGGAAGCTAAGGGCAAAACTGAAACAGGTTAGGGAATAGGGAAGCAAGCCATGGCCGGTGCCAAGAACCACGATTATCATATTCTTCCGCCGAGCATCACGCCGCTGGTCGGCTCGTTTGCGGCACTTACCATGTTTTTCGGCATGGTGATGATGTTCCCGCCGAAGGTACTGGGCAGTTATGGGAGCCTCGTGTTCGGCGCGGGCCTGATTGGCGTGCTCTACACTTTCTGGA
>NZ_CALMSV010000229.1 GCF_937872355.1 uncultured Sphingorhabdus sp.
CCGTTTGCCTGACCGGGCGCAACGATGCAGCGCCTTCGGCAAGCAGGCGGGCGATCTCGTCTGACGTTTTGCGCACCGCTAGCTTCAGAGCTTCATCGATATGGATGTAGTCCTGCGTCACGTTCTGCGAAGCATGCCCGAGCATGGCCCGTATCGTCAGTTCCGTGAATCCGAGTTCGCCCGCGATGCTGCCGAAAGTGTGGCGAAGGGTATGAAGTGTGGCGCCCTCAATTCCTGCCCACTGGCAAACTCTCCGGAAACAGGCTGGTGCAGCCTGGTATGCGCCAGCGCCCGTCATTGACGGGAACACGTAGGGGTTACCAACGATCTCAGGTTGAGCGAGAACGACCTTCAGTGCTTCTGGGCCGATCGAGCGAACCTGAGCATCGGTTTTGGTATCCGGGAAGGAGACAAACCCGCCCTCCGCATGCACCCAGGCGCGCTTCATCGACTGCGCCTCTTCCCGTCTGTATCCTGTCAGCGCAAGTGTCCGTACCACCGCAAGTGCTGTCGGATTTTCGCCATTACGTTCGGCATAGGCGATGGCTTTACCGAACGCGACGAGTTCGGCAGTGCTCAGCCGTCTCGTCTTCTTGTTGATTGCGAGTTTCTTGGCTCCTCTGGTTGGGTGCTCCGCAATCAGCCCCTTGTGCTTGGCATGACCCAAAATGGCTTGCAGCGACCCGAGGCATCGCGACGCGACGCCAGGTCCGCCAGCGGGCCGACCACCACGGCCTTTACCTCTAGCCTTGGCAGTTTTCCCGTCCCGGACATCAGCCTGCATCTGCTCGACATCGGCGATCGTCAGCCTCTTCGCCATGCGATGGCCAAGAATCGGTTTGATGTGAGTGTTGATCCTGCTCTCATCCATCGCGAGCGAGGAGGCCTTGATTGGACGGTTCTTGCGGCCAAGAATGTTGCCGGCGCGGGCTTCAACCAGATACCAGTCACAGATCTCGGCGACGGTCATGCCACTGCGGGCCTGATGAATTGCCTCTGCCGGGTCCTGACCACCAGCAACTTCGCCAAGCTTGATCTTCGCCAGATCCCGAGCTTGCTCCGTCGTGATGACACCATAGCGGCCGAGATTGATGCGCCGCTTGATCCCTTCGATGTTGCGGTACTGAACAATGAAGGTCTTGAGCCCCGACGGAAGCGCCCGCAAGCCGAAACCCCGAATCTCGCTGTCCCACAGGACGGCCTGTTTATCTTTAGGCGGCGCGAATGCGTCCACATTGCGCTTGTTCAACTTCGCTGTCGGCATATTTGACCCTCCATTTGGAGACAAAGATTTCAGGGGGGTGCTTTGTCTCCATTTTGTCTCCAGATTTAAGCGTTTCAAGGGTATTATGGGCGGAGGCAATCGTAAAGAGGAACATGATAACCATCTGATTTAGAGTAGATAATCGTACTTGGGAAAGTTTGGGAAAAGTGGCCGAAATATTTTGCCAAGGTTGGGGTCGAGGGTTCGAATCCCTTCGCCCGCTCCAGTTTTCCAAGAAATAGTCGATTTTAGTTGCGCAGCCTGCGGGCGATGTTGCGATGTTATTGCCCTGTCATTCAATGAAAATCGCGCGACTTGGGCAATATCCGCACATTACGCGGGTGCCCGGCGCTGCGCCCCGGTGCGCGGGAGGATGATGCGCGCGACGCTTGCGGGCGGGCGACCTCGTCGGCGCGCGCCAATTGCGGATCGGCGCGGTGGCTTTCGGAGAGATGGTCTAGCCGTTCGGTGCAGTCGATAATCCGGCTGGCCATCAGATGGACGACATCTTCCTTGCTGCGCTGGATCACGCCTTCGATCCGCATCAGCCGCGCAGCCATCACCGCACGGCGCTGTTTCTCCATGTCACGCGCCCAGAGCAACGCGTTGACCACGCCGGTTTCGTCCTCGATGGTGATGAAGACGGCATTGCCCTTGCCCGGTCGCTGGCGGATGAGGACGATGCCAGCACAGGCAACTTTGCGCCCGTCGGGTGCAGCGTTGGCATCGGCGCAGCTCAGCACCCCTTCTCGGGTGAAGCGCTCGCGCAGAAACTGCATCGGATGCGCCTTCAACGACAGCCGCAGCATCTGGTAATCTGCGACCACTTCTTCGGACAAGGGCATCGCAGGCAACTCTGCATCGGGTTCCGTGCCCAGCTCCGCCGCATCGGCAAAGGCGAAGAGCGGCAACTGGTCGGATGGGGTCCGCCGCGCCTCCCACAGCGCATTACGCCGCCCCTTGCCCAATGACCCAAAGGCGTCGGCATCGGCGAGCTTGCGCAAAGCGGCAGGCGGCAAGGCAGCGCGGCGGGCCAGATCCTCGATCGAGCTGAAGGGACCTGATGCACGCGCGGATTCGATGGCCTCTCCCCAAGCCTGACGGAAGCCGTCGATCTGGCGGAAACCGAGGCGGAGGGCGTAATCACCTCTCTCCTTCAGGGGAGAGGAGCGAGACTTGGTGGCTTGCCCACCTAGTCGCAGCGGAGAGGGGTATAAGGGTGAGGTAGCCGCCAGACTCCCCCTCTCCCAACCCTCTCCCCTGAAGGGGAGAGGGCTTATGGCCTCAACCCCATTATCCCATCCACTCACATTCACATCGACCGGGCGCACCTCGACACCATGTTCCTGCGCATCACGCACCAGTTGCGCCGGGGCGTAAAACCCCATGGGCTGCGAGTTCAAAAGCGCGCAGGTGAACACCGCAGGGTGATGGCATTTGAGCCAGCTCGACACATAGGCCAGCCAGCCAAAGGCCTGCGCATGGCTTTCGGGAAAGCCATATTCGCCAAAACCCTTGATCTGCCCGAAACAGCGCTCGGCAAAGTCGCGGGTGTAGCCGCGCGCGACCATGCCATCGACCAGCATCTCCTCATAACGATGCATCGTGCCGACATTGCGGAAGGTCGCCATTGCGCGCCGCAAACCATCGGCCTGTGCCGGGGTGAAATTGGCGGCGACAATGGCAAGCTTCATTGCCTGTTCCTGAAACAACGGCACACCGAGCGTTTTTTCGAGTACATCGCGCAGCTCATCCGGATCGTGCGGCGGCGAGGGCGAGGGATAGTCGACCGCCTCCTCCTTGTTGCGGCGGCGCAGATAGGGGTGCACCATCCCGCCCTGGATCGGCCCGGGCCGCACAATCGCCACCTGAATGACAAGGTCGTACAGACATTTGGGCTTCATCCGCGGCAGCATGTTGATCTGCGCGCGGCTTTCGACCTGGAATGTCCCGATGCTGTCGCCCTTTTGCAGCATGGCGTAGACTTCAGGGCATTCGGTGGGGATGTTGGAGAGGGTTAAATCTCCCCTCTCTCCTTCAGGGGAGAGGAGCGAGACTTGGCGGCTTGTCCGCCTAGTCGCAGCGGAGAGGGGTATGACGGTCAGGCGATTGCCCGACTCCCCCTCTCCCAACCCTCTCCCCTGAAGGGGAGAGGGCTTTTGGTTCAAAATATCAAACGCCTTCCTTATGCAGGTCAGCATCCCCAGCGCCAACACATCGACCTTCATCAATCCCAGCGCGTCAATATCGTCCTTGTCCCATTCGATGAAGGTGCGATCGGGCATCGCGGCATTGTGGATCGGCACCAGCTCGTCCAGCCGCCCTTCGGTCAACACGAAACCACCGACATGCTGTGACAGATGCCGGGGGAATTCGAGCAACTGGTCGACCAGATTTTTGAGGCGTGCGATTTCGGGATTGGTCGGATCGAACCCCGCTTCGGTCACCCGCGCCTCGGGCACATCGCCACCCCAACTGCCCCAGATGGTGCTCGCGAGCCGCGCCGTCACATCCTCGGTCAGCCCCAGCGCCTTACCCACCTCGCGGATTGTGCTGCGCGGGCGGTAGTGGATCACCGTCGCGGCGATGCCTGCCCGTTCACGGCCATAACGATTATAGATATATTGCATCACCTCCTCGCGCCGCTCATGCTCGAAATCAACATCGATATCGGGCGGCTCGTTGCGTTCTTCGGAGAGGAAGCGCGTGAAGAGCAGCTTGTTCGCCACCGGATCGACCGGCGTGATGCCCAGCAGGTAGCAGACCACCGAATTGGCCGCGCTCCCCCGCCCCTGACAGAGGATCGGTGGATCAAGGCTGCGCGCATGGCGCACCACATCGTGCACGGTGAGGAAATAATAGGCATAGCCCTTGGCGCGGATCAGGCGAAATTCCTCATCGATGGTCTTGCGCCAGATGGGGGGCAGACCTTCGGGGAAACGCTGCTCTGCGGCCTCCATCACCATATGCTCGAGCCAGTCCTGCGGTTCCCATCCGGGCGGGACCGGTTCGTGCGGATATTCATATTTGAGATCGTCGAGGGTGAAGGTGATGCGCGACAGCAAATCCTGCGTTGCCGCAATAGCCTCCGGATATTTGCGGAACAAACGCGCCATCTCCTCGGGCGGCTTCAGATGCCGCTCGGCATTGGCGAGGAGCCGCCTGCCCGCACTCTGGATCGTGGTGCCTTCGCGGATGCAGGTAACGATATCGTGGAGTGCGCGGCTGTCCGGCGTTGCGTAAAGCACGTCGTTGGTGGCGATCAGGGGGATGCCCGTTTCCTTGCCCAAATCCGCCAGCTCGGCCAGCTTGCGTGCATCGGCCCCAGCCCGCGGCATGGTGGCACCAAGCCAGACATGGGGTGCTCTCGTCTTCAACTGCCGCAGGCATTCTTCTTCGCGCCTTTGCGCCTTTGCGTGAGAATTTTTATCGGATTCACGCAAAGGCGCAGAGACACAAAGAGGAAGGGCGATAAATGCAATCTCATCTGCATATTCCAACAGATCTTCAAAATATAAAGTGCAATCCCCCTTCACCGCGCGCCGGTTGCCGAGCGTGAGGAGTCGGGTCAGCCGCCCCCAACCATGACGGGTCATTGGGTAAGCGACGATATCCGGTGTATCATCGGCAAAGACCAGCCGCGCCCCCACCACCAGCCGGAAATCGGGCATCTGTGCGCGCACCTCACGCCAAGCGACATGCGCGCGGACGACGCCGGCAACACTGTTCCGGTCTGCAATACCTATACCACTCATCCCCAGCAGCGCCGCGCGCCACACCATGTCCGCCGGATGCGATGCCCCGCGCAGGAAGCTGTAATTGCTCGCAGCGACCAGTTCGGCGAAGCTCATGCAAACAACCCATGCATATACCATTTGGGCTGTGCCTTTTCCTCATACAGGCCGTGGCGGAATAGCCAGTAACGGCGGCCGCGCGCATCCTCTATGCGGTAATAGTCGCGGGTCAGACCACCGTGTCCGGCCTGCTCTCCGCCCTTCTTCTTCCACCATTCACCAGCGATCCGCTCGGGCCCTTCATAGAGCCGCACCTCGTGCAATTTGCGTTTCCAGCGGAAGCGGTGCGGCGGGCCGTCGGGAACCTCGGCGACCACCTCGACCGGCTGTGGCGGATCGAAGAGGAAGAGCGGACGCAGCGGCGGCTCGCCTGTGCGGGGAGGCGGCCAGCGCACCGGCACGGGGCAATGGATGGCGGGCAGTGCGAGTTGCGCTTGTTCGGGGATATGGCTGTCTTGCGGCATCAGCCGCCGGATGCTGCCAACACCAAGCCGCGTGCTCAGCCGGTCGACCAGCTCGGCAAGGCGACCATCGGCCTTCTCCGCTCCGTCCAGCGCAGGCTGGGTGGCAGCAAGTGGTTCCGCCAGCGGGATGTGGAGCAGCAGCCGGTCATAACCAAAGCCCGGATCGAGCGGGTCGGCCAGCGACGCGATCCTCTCATCGAACAGCCGCAGCACCAACGCGCCATCGCGCGTCGGCGCGCCGGTCTCGATTGTAAGCCGCTGTTTCGCGCCATCACTGCGATCGAGCGTCAGGCGGAAGCGGCGACCACCCAGCCCGCGCTCCTCCAGCACGCGCGCGCCCTCTGCCAGCAATTCGGCGAAGGCCGCCGCCACCGCGCGTTCATGCGCAACCGGTTCGGCAAAGCGGCGCTCGAAACGCAAGGGGGGCTGATGGCGCAGCGGGGTGCCGGGGCGGTGCTCTTCGCCCAATAACAGCTCAAGCGCGCGCACCGCTTCGATCCCGAAACGCGCCGCCAGCGCCGCCCTTGGCCGCGCCGCCACCGCCCCAACGCTTTTCAGCCCCGCGCGCACCAGCCCCAGTGTCGCTTCGTCATCAAGGCCCAGTGCGGCGACCGGCAGCGCACGGATGGCCTTGGTCTCTTCCACCACCGATAGCCGGGCATAACGGGCGAGTGCGAGCGCGGCCTCCGCCGTGGCGGCACAGGCAATGCGCGCCGTCATCCCACGCTGCTCGACATGCTCGGCGACCGCCTCGATCAACCCTGCCTCCCCGCCCCACAAATGCTCGCACCCGCTAATGTCGATGGTGATGGCATCGGGAAGGAAAGGCACGACATGCGGCGAGAAACGCGTGCACGAACGCGCGAGAAGATCGAGCCAGTGCCGGTCCGCCGCGGTATCGCCCTCAACCGCGATCAGTCCCGGGACGCGCACCCGTGCATCGGCAAGCGCCATTCCTGGTGCCAACCCGAGCCGCTGTGCAGCCGCATCCACCGCCGCCAGCCGCAGCGCATTTTTCGCCTTGGCGACAAAAACGACAGGCGACTCTGGCGCGGCGTCAGGCGGCGCGCTGGCCGAAACGCACCGGTCCGACTCCTGCTGCCGCAGGCGATCCGCGGCGAGGTACGGAAACCAGATCGCCAGATGCCGCTTCGGTGAAGATGCGTCGGTCACGGTTCCACTCCAACTGCCAGCTGAGGCCCGATGGCCCCGAACGCTGGCGCAACAATTCGATCGCAAAAACAGGCGCACCCGGGGCGTTGGCAGGAAGCGCGCGCGAAGGCGCCGCTGCCACCTGCCAGCGCGTCTCGGCCGCACTCGGCACCGGCTCCGCCCCGCTACGCAGCAGGAAAAGCGTCGTCCCCGATTTTTCGGCAGCCAGCGCCAGGCGGCGGCTTGCTGTCAGGTCAAGCTCGGGCAGGCCCCCATGCGTTTCAACAACGACCGCGCCCAGTGCCCCGCTGCGCAGGCCATCAACCGCAGCCTTGAGCAGCTCTTTCGCATCAGCAATCATCGCGAACAGGCAGTCCTCGGGCCGTCCGCCGAGGTCCCTCCAGCCATTGGCCTGCACTACGCCCGCCTGCCGCACCGCACGGCGCGAGCGCAGCCAGAGCGCAGTGCGATCCTCACCATCAGCCATTGCCGTCAGCAGCGCGAGCGCAAAACCGGTTGCCGCCGCTGCATCCTCGTCCTGCGCAGCGTACAGTTCATGCACCCGTCCATAAGTCAGCCCGCCGCCCAGCGCAGTATCGAGCGCCGCCACCCCGCTAGCCCAGCGTCGCAACGTCGGCTGCGGGCACAGCGGCACATGGTGCGCCCCAACCCGCAACAGGCCCTTTTCGCCCCGGAGGGCGGGCAGCAAAGAATCACCGACTCGCATTTGTTCGCATTATGTTCTTTTCTGCGCAAGGGTCAAGCGAAGGGCGTCGGGCCATGAGGGTGTGGTCAAGTGCAGCATCCGCGCTGGCGTGGCGCAATAGCCGGGGGTTAGCGCGTCCAGATCCCGCGGGTATCGATAATCATCGCCGAGGTATTGGGTTTCAATGCCCGGAAATATCTATGATCGACCAGAAGCACATGCAGATCCGCCTCGGCCGCATCCAGCATGGAGACCAGACGTGCGCCATTCAGGGATTCCGGTAGTGCTTCAATATTAGGCTCGACCACCAGCACCGAACCCGGATGGCTCTGCGTCAGGCTTTGCACAATCTCCAGTGCCGGGCTGTCACGCAAGTCGTCAATATCAGGTTTGAAGGCGATGCCATAACAAGCGATGGTGAGATCGGCGGCGCTTCTTCCGGGCGACGATTCCACTATCCTGCCGGTTTCAGACCGAATCTTGTCGAGCACCCAATGCGGTTTGGCATCGTTGACTTCGCGTGCAGTGCGGATCAGCCGCGCCTCTTCCGGCGCCGAGGAAACAATGAACCAGGGATCGCAGGCGATGCAATGCCCGCCCACGCCAGCCCCCGGTTGCAGCACATTGACGCGCGGATGGCGATTGGCCAGCTGGATCAGTTCCCAGACATTGATGCCCAGCCTGTCACAGATGATCGACAATTCATTGGCAAAGGCGATGTTGACGTCCCGAAAGCTGTTCTCGGTCAGCTTTGCCATTTCCGCCACCCTTGGGCTGGAGGCGGTGACGCATTCGCCAGTGACAAAAACGCTGTAAAGCTGCGCGGCAAGGGCGGAACAGCGCGGCGTCATGCCGCCAATCACGCGATCATTCGAAATCAGTTCCTGCATCACCTTGCCAGGCAGAACGCGTTCGGGGCAATGCGCGATGCGGATATCCGACAGCTCACCCGCTTTCTGGGGGAAGGTCAGGTCAGGCCGTGCCTGCGCCAGCCAATCTGCCATGGCTTCGGTTGCGCCGACTGGCGAGGTTGACTCCAGAATCACCAGATTGCCAGGCTGCAGCACCGGGGCGATCGACCGGCAGGCCGCCTCGATAAAGCGCAGATCAGGTTCGTGATGTTCACCTTTGAACGGTGTGGGCACCGCTATCAGGAATGCCTCTGCAGGCTCGGGCGTAGCGGTCGCGCGCAAATAACCTTGCGAAACGGCCGCGTGCACCACCATGTCCAAATCGGGCTCGACAATGTGGATCTCGCCGCGGTTGATGGTATCAACCGTATCCTGATTCACATCGACGCCGATGACCTTGATCTTGCGCGAGGCAAACATCGCGGCAGTCGGCAAACCGATATAGCCAAGGCCGATGATCGAAATGGTAGAGAAGCGGGTCAGGTCCATGGGGTTCGCAAACTGGTTATTGTTGCGCCGCATATTGACGGATGCGGCTTAATATCCGGTCAACGGCCTTGCCATCGCCATAAGGATTGTGGGCGACGCTCATCGCATCATAGGCGCTTTGGTCATCCAGCAGGCGACAGACTTCGGAGACAATAAGCTTGCTATCCGTACCCACCAAACGGACGGTGCCAGCTTCGACAGCCTCTGGTCTTTCGGTGGTTTCGCGCATGACCAGCACGGGCTTGCCAAGCGAAGGCGCTTCCTCCTGTACCCCACCGGAATCAGTCAGAATGATACTCGCCCTGCTCATCAGATAGACGAAGGGCAGATAATCCTGCGGTGCGATCAAATGCACATTGGGAAAGCCGCTTAATCTCTCTTCCACCGGCCCTTTGACATTGGGGTTGAGGTGGACGGGATAAACTATTTCGACATCATCGCGCGCTGCAAGGCTGGCCAGCGCCTCGCAAATGCGCAGGAAACCGTCTCCAAAACTTTCGCGCCGGTGGCCGGTTACCAGGATCATGCGTTTGCCCGAATCCAACCGGAAGCGCTGTTCAAACTCAGCCATGCGTGCGGGATCACGCTTCAGTCGATCAACCACTTCCAAAAGGGCGTCGATCACGGTGTTGCCGGTCACCAATATTTTGGTTTCGGGTACCGCTTCGGCCAGCAAATTGCGTTTCGATTGTTCGGTTGGCGCGAAATGCAGGCCGGCGATCGCACCAGCCACCTTGCGGTTCACTTCTTCAGGCCAGGGAGAGTAGATATTGCCCGTACGCAAGCCTGCCTCGACATGTCCCACCGGAATTTTGCGGTAATATGCTGCAAGCGATGCCGCGAGAGTGGTTGTGGTATCGCCATGCACAAGTACCAAATCCGGCTGGAAATCGTCGAGCACCGGCGTCAAAAGTTTCAACACGCCAGCCGTAATATCTTCAAGCCCTTGGCCCGGCTTCATAACGTTAAGGTCATAATCCGGATTGATGGCGAACAGATCAAGCACCTGATCGAGCATTTCGCGGTGCTGCGCGGTCACGCACACCCGGCCGTCAATATCGTCCGCAGATGCCAGCGCCTTCACCAACGGCGCCATTTTAATGGCCTCCGGGCGCGTGCCAAAGACACTCAGGACACGATATTTCTGATCGCTGCTCAATTTCACCCCAAAAGCCTGCCTGACCGTAAGCGAATTTTCTAGTTCAGCATCTAGTGCCGCCATTACTTTGAAAGTCCAGAGAATATTGGCTTCGCAAAGGCCAATGAAATTCGCTGCACGGTTTCCTTAATAAGCCCGACTAGAACACCATCTAGCTTCAGCCATACGCGGCAAGCGTATCAGCAGCTACGCGGTCCCAATCATATTTCTGTTGGGCAAATGCCATCGTAGCTGAGGTGAAGCTACTTCGCTCGTCCTCACTCCACCCTGAAATTGATAGAATCCGCTTCGCCCAAGCTGCTGCATCATTCGCATCGGCGACAAAACCCAATTCCGGTGTGACCACTTCGGCCAGCCCGCTATGTGCCGACGCCAAAACAACCCCGCCGCAGGCAGCCGCCTCCACCGCCACCAGACCAAAACCTTCAGACACCTGACTTGGCACCAAAACGCACATTGCCTGTGCATATTCGGTCGCCAGTTGGTTTGGCCCAAGCACACCAAGATATTCAACTTGAGGGTGGTTTAATAATTCGGCTTCCTGCGGATTCCAGACTGAGCCGGCAACGCGTATGTGTGCCGATTTGTCGAGTAAGGGCAGGACCTCACGGACAATAAAACCTAGCCCCTTGCTTGGGGTGATCCGTCCCGCAAACAGGAGCGCGCCATTATGGCCAATAGGTGACTTCACTGCCTTCAGCGTAGTCGCCAGCGGTACAACAATTATGTCGGTGTATCCCTGAGCTCGGGCAAGAGACGCTATCCATTGTGAATTACCGATCAGCCTTGCCCGTTTAAGCAAATGCGCACCCAGTTGGATATAGGCCCTGTACATTCGGGACGCGATGCTGGTTCCATTGGCAAAATTCACATCCGATCCGTGTAGGGAAATTACAATCCTGGTACTGCGCCCACGCAAGGTGGCGAACCAAGCCAGCGGCCAGATCGCCAGATCGCCGATATGCGTAACAGTTGCAGGCTTGCGCAACAGCAAGCGAACTGCTGCAGACAGCCCGAACCAGAGCATCGCAGGCAATGTCGGAACCGAACCTCCCTTGCGGCCCGGCAACGCTAAAACGGTCAACGAGCCCAATTGGCCAAGGCGCTGCGCAAGCTCCCAACAATAAGTCTCCATTCCCCCCATGGCAGGCGGCCACTTCCGGGTGATGAAAAGTATATTGACCACGATCTCAGACGAATTGCTGTTTCATGCTCGCGCTTCTATCCACAATCGGGCCTGGAAAAATTTTCCTATGACAGGGATGTAGGAAAGCGGGTGCAGCCATTTCAAAATATTATAATGCGCAATGTACCGCAGCTTGATGCGAGTGCGGCTAAAACCAGCCTTTTCCAGTAATTTGACCATGTCGAGTCCGCTCCTTACGGCAATATGCTCGGGGAATTGCGATATCAGGCCGCTATCTTTTGCCAATTCGAGGAAAAAATCGAGGTTTGGCGTATGCACATATAAGACGCCGTCTGGTTTTATAGATTTGCGGATAGCAGAATAAATTTGTAGCGCGAGTTCATCATCGATATGCTCGGAAAAATCTAGCGTAGTTCCAATGTCGAATTGTCCGGGATTGCGCGCGCAAAATTCGATGATATCGGCACAGACAAATTCATAATTTTGTAATCCCGCCTTCGTGGCCCAAATGTTTGCGGAATCGATGAAATCCATCGAAAAGTCGACGCCCACATAATGACCTTCGCGACTGCCAATAGCCTGCAACAGCATGCCGTTTCCGCATGCAAAATCGGCAACTCGATCGTCGCGCCCTATTTGCATCATTTTTACAAGGCGCTTTACTCGGTTAAGCGGCTTACGGTTATATTTTTCGACGTAATCGCCGCTATGAAGAGCAACACTGTCCCTCTTTGTAGCCATTGCAAGTTCAACCATAAATTTTCCTTCTGCAAAGCAACTTTGGAGATTCCCACAAAAGCAAGCAAGCCGCTGATGAAGCGAGGGCAATCAGTCGGTTAAATGCAACTGCCAGCAACGCCAACGCCGGAGCCAAAGCAACACTTCCTGCCATCATTGCCGCTAGGACTTCACTGACGCCAAGGCCCGCAGGAGCGATCGATGATGCAGATCCCGCTATCGACGCGAGTGCAAAAGGAATAGTGCTTGCCAGCTCAACATCGTGGCCGAGTATTCCGAAGGCCATTTTTAGCCGCAGCGCCATCAATAGAAGTCCCAGCAACCGGTGCAGCAAGGTTAAAAACATCTGAAACCAACCTGCATCAACAACTATCCATGCAAGCGATGCGATACTCAAAATTCCTGCTGACAAACCTAATAACAGGCCCAAATCATGTCCTTGCAAATATATCACAGCACCGCTGAACATCGCCGCCAATGAAATCCACAAAATTGCCGTAATTATCACCAGCCAAGCGCTACGCTTGGTGCTTACGCCAGCCTTCATTAAGGCACCGGTACGGACCATGGCGCCGCCGGGTAAGGGTAGCGCTTCCGCCAGTTGGGCCCATGCACTGATACGCATTGCAAAACCGAGGGACATCGTCGCTCCACTTGCATGGGCCAGCATAATCAGGCCGAACCCGCCGTAGATCAAAGAAAATGGAGACAGTAAAAAGAAAAGCACAACGAACGGCTGCAATTGCATGTCAACCGGACGAACACCGAGTTGTAGAAATGCCCAGCTGCATGCAGCTAGAAAAATCAAGCTGCAAATAATCTTAAGAACA
Source organism: uncultured Sphingorhabdus sp. (assembly GCF_937872355.1). Classification (GTDB taxonomy): domain Bacteria; phylum Pseudomonadota; class Alphaproteobacteria; order Sphingomonadales; family Sphingomonadaceae; genus Sphingorhabdus_B. The sequence goes on from NZ_CALMSV010000229.1 coordinate 12,655, forward strand.
AGCTGATGCTTTCTCACCCAAATGGTAAGAGCTTCGAATAATTTCAAAGCATGTTCGGTCAAGTTATTCACGACTCAGAAATCCGTAAATACGCCATAACGACCGGCTTTCGGTTCTTCAGCACTGGTCTGCGCAGCGAGATGGACATAGCGAAGTTTGATTGGTCCAGAATTTCGTTCACTGACGCGATAGGAACCGCGAGCCAGAGAGACGATTGCGCCAAACTTCACTGCAGTACCGTCGATTACAGCCTCGCCACCTTCAAGCTTGTATTCACCAGGTACAGCTATTTGGATTGGGACTATGCTATCTCCCGCCTCAATTTCCTTCCCGGCAACCCAGATCGGGCCCCAATGGTGGAGGTAGTTGTCTCTCAGCAATTGTTCGTCGGCAGGCAGCAAGGGCTGCGCAGATTTTTTACCGGTCAAAGCAGCGAGTAAGCTATCATGGTTGGCTATAACCAAGGGGACGGTCTGCGTTTGCAGAATGCCCACAAACATCGGCTGCCCCGCATCGCGATAATTGTCCATTCCCCATCCGCTCATGAAAAAGCCCTGCTTGGGAAACGAGGATATCATCGAGCTGAAATCGATATAGGCCACCGGTTTGGGAAAAATGGCGTGCACATTATCAAGTACCCGCGCCTGCACTGTCTGCATGTCTTTGGGTGTACTCCAATATAGCCATGCCCCGTTACCCAAAAGCATCAATACCAGCGGCAAGGCTCCATAGCGACGGACAACAGGCATCAACGCTGCCGCTGCCGCTACAGTCGCCGGCGCCATGATAAAGGCATAAAAATATGGAAAGCTATTTCGGTAAATGGCGAGCGACAAAAGCGGCAGCCAAAGGGCAAGCAACGCCGCCTTCTCAATCCCGGAACGCTTTTGTAATGTAAGAACCAACGGCGCCGCGAGTACTGCGGCGGAAAAAACAACCGACATCATGCCTTGCCTGAACATGGTCTGCGCTTGAGGAAACAGGCCCATGGAGAACATTTTCTCGCCCGCATTGCTGACCATTTTTCGCGAATTTTCGGCGTCGGCAATCGCAAGACTGTGCGAATGCATAACGTAGAGCGCCACGAAAAGTAGCATCGCGGCAATGGTTGTCGATGCCATCCAGGCCGCAGTTCGCTTGCGGTCTGAGCTTTCGCTCCAACGCAGCAACCAGATACCTGCAAATGCAGGTGCGAAGAATACGGCTTTTATCGTTGTTGCGCCTGCGAGAGCTATCAGAAACGCGATCGTCAGACACGAACGCCAGTTTTCCCGAAGAGCAGCAGAGCCAAGCAGCGCGGCCATGAGCAGTGCTGTGGCGATGGGATCGACGCGAAAGCTGGCACCATGCAGGAAGATGTAGCCCGCAGAAATATAAGCCAATCCTGCAATCAGGGCGGTTTGCAAGTCGGTGAAACGGCGCGCCAGTCCGATTATGCAAGCGACAGTTGACAGTTCCGCTACCAGCATGAACATGCGCGCAACCTGTAACTGTGCGATTTCGCCCGGCAGCTGCGGCAGCCAAAAGAATAACCGCGTGTGAATGGTGTTCAGGGCAATCTGCAGAGTTCCATTTTTCGCTGCATGCACTTGCGAAAGGAAGTAGAATTCGTCCCAGTTAAATCCCTGGACGAAAATGAGACGGAACTGCAACGCTGCGACAAGCGCTATCGCAACCACGATCCAATTGCGGGCGTCCCAAATGGACCTGCTTGGCATCAAAGGGGCAATCTCAGCCATTCGAAATCTTGCGGGCCGAAACGGTGCGTTCACGTTTCTGGGTGGTTTCCGCTTCGATTATGCGACGAACTTCGCAAAGTTCATCTTCGAGATTTCTCATGCGCTTAAGTGAGGTTTCAAGAAGCTTGCGATTAGCGCCGATCAAGTCTGCGAGTACGCCCAGCAAGCTGGTGATAATGCCCAGCGTAACAAGTGAACCACCCAAAACTAGGGACTGAACATGCCCGTTACCCTCTCCATTGGACCAGAACCAGAGGAAACGCATTATTGGTAAAGCTCCGATGACGGCCATTGTCAGGCCGACGCCGGCAAAGGCCCGCAATGGATTATATGTGGTATAGGCGCGCGCGATCGTTACCAATTGGCGCGAAATGAATTGCGGTATCGATTTGAACAGACGCGACGGGCGTTCGGTGCGGTTGGTTCCGACCGGAACGCTGACCACCTTCATCCGCTTTCGACCAGCCTGGATAAGCATGTCTGTCGTATAGCTGAATTCTGTAGTGATATTGATGCGCTGCGCTGCTTCGCGGCTGATTGCTCGAAAGCCGCTGACCGCGTCGTTAATGTCGGTTCGTGACAGAAACCGCACAACGGCCGTTCCAAGCCGCTGCAGTCGACGCTTTATCGGGCCGAAATGCTCGTTATTGGCGACACCGCGATCACCAATCACAATATCAGCCGCGCCTTCCAATACAGGCAGGACCAGCGCTGGAATTGCACCACCATCATATTGGCCATCCGCATCGGTGTTGACGATTATATCAGCACCAGCGACGAGGCAGGCATCGATGCCTGTCATGAATGCAGCTGCAAGCCCGCGGTTCGTTGCATGGCGCAGTACATGTTGGACACCCAGACGGCGCGCGACTTCAGATGTGCCATCGCTGCTGCCGTCGTCGATCACCAACAGTTCCACACTGTCAATTCCAGGTATCCGGCGCGGAATGGCACGCAGAGTAGCCGGAAGGCTCTCAGCTTCATTGAAACAGGGTATCTGGATAATCAGCTTCATCAAACTTCGCCTCGCCCCTGACACCAACATTGTTGAGGTATCACATTTGGTTCACAGACCGCCACTGGCGATTTGCTCCTGTCAGGAACCTAAGTAGATTGTGGTTAATTTAGCGTTACTTCAGCCATGCTGTTCAGCCCTTTGGACCAGATTCTAACGGCATGGAAGGTTTTGATGCGGAGTTTGCCCGCGCCGTTGTCGAGATCGGCTTCAAACCAACTTTGTCAGCAGCAACAGGCCGGGGTTACCGCCCCGGCCTGTCACAACAGATCGCGGAAATTGCGGTCGCAATGGCATCTCCAAAGTCATTGACGTCCCGAGTTCTGGACCCTGATTTTTACTGTAATCGCTTTTCCATTCCGAAATAGGTGTCATCGGTTATCCGCTTGACTTTGGCCATTCTTTCCTAAACCATCATCCGGTCAGTCGCGGCACATAAGGCCTCGACAGATAAGGCAACTTCTGTTGCCCTACACAGGGTCGCACCAGTCCGCGCTTCATGCGGGTGAAGCGCCACGTCTTGTGTTCCTTCCCGTACAAAATGAGTAGTTTTGAGGCCATGGCTGTGCCTGCCTCTAATTTCGTGACCGTTCTGCACACACATTCAACAGGAGAATATTCATGTCGACGTTCCAATTTCGCAAAACCATCAAATTTGCTGCTTGCACAGGCGCAAGCCTGTTCGCTTTATCCATCTTGTCTGTTAGCCCTGCACAAGCCGAAGATTGCTTGCTCGACCGCGACAATGACGGTGTAGTCGATGCCGCAACCGACAATGATGGCGCAGCCAATTCGAATGATTCGGACTCAGCTCTTGCTTGCGGCATAAACGCAATCGCTTCGGGCACCAGTTCTACCGCTATTGGGGCCAATACACAGGCGACCCTTTTTTTTAAACCGGCGGGGGCGCTTTTGCAGTTTCCCCGGGGGCGGAGGGGGGGGCCTTTGGGGGCCGGGGCCGGTGCAACCGCCAATCAAGCGTCGGCAATTGGCACAAACGCCCAAGCCACAGGTCAGGGATCGATTGCGCTTGGCAGCGGTAACGTAGGTACAACGGCGAGCGGTATCGGATCGATAGCCATAGGCGGTGAAGTTACTGGAATTGGACCCGCGAGTGCGATCGCCGATGCGGCAATAGCAATTGGCAGCGGCAGCGATGCTAACGCAGCTGGTGCGATCGCAATTGGCGGGGATGGTGCCGACGCGCTGGCGCTCGGTGCCCAGGCAACAGGGATTTCGTCGATCGCGTTGGGAGTGGATGCTTCGGCCGCTGGGCTTAAGTCGATTGCCATTGGTGATTTCGCCCGGACGCTTGACGGCGGTGCCGTGGCACTAGGTTTTAATACGACAGCAGCAATCAACGCCACTGCGATTGGCGGTCAGGCTGCTGCAAACGGAAACGGGGCGACAGCTGTTGGTCAGGGTGCGCAAGGCGGAGGCGACCGATCATTTGCCGGAGGGCAATTCTCTCAAGCTCTTGGCGTCGATTCGGTTGCGGTTGGCGGAGGAGTCGACTTTGCGACTGCGGCGACTGCAAACGGCGAACGCTCAATCGCGATTGGCCAAGCTGACGCGGTTGGCAATTTCTCTATTGCCGTCGGTTCGGCTGCCAATGCTGCGGCGGCAGATAGCATCGCCCTAGGCAGGTCGAGCAGTGCTGTAGCAAGTGGCAATATCGCCATCGGTTTTGCCAGTGCTGCGACCGGTAGTTCCGGTATCGCAATTGGCGGTGACAGCAATGATGGTGATGCGCTCGGCGCGCAGGCTGGTTCGTTTTCAACGGCCTTGGGCGGTGATGCATTGGCAACGGGATTCAATGCCGTGGCAGTTGGCGAAGGTGCACAGGCAACGGCAAACAACACCATAGCTATTGGTGTGGAATCGCGCGCCACTGCCTCGGGCAGCAACGCGATAGGTCTAGGTGCCAACGCCACGGCATCGGACGCCGTCGCATACGGTAATACATCGAGCGCTACTGCACAGCTTGCAACTGCAATTGGTTCAAATGCTTCTGCAAGCGGCCAGAATTCGACAGCGACGGGTGCAAGCAGTCGAGCTACCGCGGATTTCACTACCGCGGTGGGTCACAACGCGCGCGCGTCAGATTTTGTGACGACTGCTGTGGGTCAGGGAAGCCAAGCGATCGGCTTTGCCGCAACCGCTTACGGACAGGCAAGCTTTGCCCAGGGCAACCGGGCGACGGCGATGGGCGGCTCTGCACAGGCGACGGGTTCCTTCTCGACTGCGGTGGGCTTTGATGCCCAAGCGGCCGGAACCTCCGGTACCGCCATCGGCATGGCCTCACGCGCCAATCTGGTCAACACGACAGCAATCGGACAGGGTGCCAATGCGGCCTTTGCCGGTTCCACCGCCATCGGCGCCGGTGCAACCACCACGGCGGTCAACCAGATCCGACTGGGTACGACCGACAGTATCTATTCAGCACCTGGCCTCATCACCGCATCGGATGCGGCCCAGACGGGACCCGAGTTTTTTGTCACCATCGACAGCAATGGCACACTCGGTAAAGGTGCCCAGTCCTCCGCTGCCATCAACCAACTCGGCACCCAAGTCAGCGCCCTCCAGCAAGGGCAGGCTGTCATCGACGACCAGGTGGCACTTTTACAGCAGGGACAGCTGGAATTGGGTCGCGGTCTTGATCAGGCAAAGGGTGGCATAGCCGCCGCGATGGCGATGGGCGGAATGATGGTTGTACCCGACAGCAATGTCAGCATGAACTTCAATCTTTCCACCTATCGCGGGGAGCAGGGTTTTGCGGGTGGTGTTACCGTCCGCGCTGCTCCGCGTGTCTACATCTCCGGCGGCATTGCCGGTTCGACCGTCAAGCGTTCGACCGGCGGCCGCGTTGGTGTCGCGATCGGCTTCTAACCAACTTTGTCAGCAGTAACAGGCCGGGGTCACCCCCCGGCCTGTTGCATGAGAACATCCAAACTGCAGACGACACCATATACAGACGTCGTCCCAAATGGAGAATTGGATGTCGTTTTCATACTATACGCATCCTCAAGGCAGTGCCAAAGTTATATAGTTGTTTGGGATAACTCGCCAAGTCCAAGGTGAATTTCCAGGCGACGACAAGATTGCGGCAGATAAGCCGTGACAGATTCGACAACCGGGGTTATCGTATTTTTGGGTCGCACCAGGTCACGCGTCATGCGGGTGGTGCGTTGTGCCTTGCGTTCCCTTCCCGCACATTTTGAGCTGTTTTAAGGCAGTAACTGCGCTTGCCCACGCTATTTGCAGCAATCGGGTGTGTGTAAATCGATCAGGAGGAAAACCATGAATAGCCGCCAGTTCCGTAAAAACATCACGCGCGCCGCCTGCACTGGTGCCAGCATTTTCACGCTATCGATTTTGTCGGCCAGCCCGGCAAAAGCCGACGACTGCCTTCTCGACCGCGACAATGACGGTGTAGTCGATG
>NZ_CALMSV010000230.1 GCF_937872355.1 uncultured Sphingorhabdus sp.
GCTTTGTAATGAACGGGACGCAACCCTATCACGGCCATTTTGATGGGCCCCGCCACCTGTTTGCGGTGCGGGTTTATTTTGAGGATACCGACTTTTCGGGCGTCGTCTATCACAGCCGATATCTGCACTTCATGGAACGTGCGCGATCAGACATGCTGAGCGTTGCCGGGATCAACCAGCAGGCGGCCTATGCAGGCGGCGAGGGCGTCTATGCAGTGGCCGACCTGCACATCAAATATCGCGCGCCGGCGCATTTTGACGATGCCTTGCTGGTAATCTCGACAGTCGAGGAAATCCGCGGAGCAAGCGTCGTCATTCATCAGAGAGTCATGCGCGGGGACCAAGTGCTGACCGAAGCTGAAGTCACCGCTGCCTTTCTGACGCCAGAGGGTCGCCCGCGCCGCCAGCCGCGCGAATGGCTGGAGGCATTCGAAGGCATCAAGGCGGGAAGCCAAGGATAGAAAGAAACCAAATGGATTTGTTGATACTGAGCCAGGGCGCAAGCTTTTCCCCCATTCAGCTGTTTCTGGACGCCGACCTTGTCGTGAAGGCGGTGATCATCGGCCTTGCGCTGGCCAGCATCTGGGTCTGGACGATCATCGTCAGCTTCGTCCTGAAAATCCGGGGCATCAACAACCAGAGCGAAGCCTTCGAACGCGAATTCTGGCGCACCGAAGATGTTGACGGCTATTTCAAGCAGCATGGCAAATCCGACCTGCCGATTGCCAAGGTGTTTGCGGCAGGGCTGGCTGAATGGCGGCGCTCGACTGCTGTGAAAACGCCCGACCGGCAAGGTACGCGCGAACGCCTTGCCACCGCAATGGACTCTGCGATTGCGGCGGAAAGCGAAAAACTTGCCAACCGGTTGAATTTCCTTGCAACGACTGGCGCGGTTGCGCCTTTTGTAGGTTTGTTCGGCACCGTCTGGGGCATCATGCGCAGCTTTTCGGCGATTGCTGCCGAGCAAAACAGCTCGCTTGCGGTGGTCGCGCCCGGCATCGCCGAAGCGCTGTTTGCGACAGCGATCGGTCTGTTTGCGGCGATTCCCGCGGTGATCGCCTATAATCGTTTCTCGCACCGCCTGAACCAATATGAAGCGCGTATGGGTCGCTTTGCCGATGGCTTTCACGGCCTGTTGAGCCGTGAGCTGGAGCGGGAATGATGAGGGGACGCAATCAATTCCTCCCCGGAACGGGGAGGGGGACCAGCGAAGCTGGTGGAGGGGCACGCCCCGCCAAACCCTTAGGCTGCTTGGGCTCGTACCCCTCCACCATCCTTTGGATGGTCCCCCTCCCCCGTTGGGGGAGGAATTAATGGCAATGAACCTCAACTCTGGCGGTTCTGCGCGGCGTGGCCGTCGCGGCAGTCGCCGTGCGCCTATGGCGGAGATCAACGTTACGCCCTTTGTCGATGTGATGCTGGTGCTGCTGATCATCTTCATGGTCACCGCACCCTTGCTGGTTTCCGGCGTGCCCGTAGAGTTGCCCGAAAGCCGCGCCAACCCGCTCGACCAGAAGGATGAACCGCTCGACATTTCGATCGACAAGGAAGGGCAGGTCTTCATCGACAGCGCGCCTGTGAGCGCGGGCGAATTATCGGCGCAGCTGGAGGCGATTGCGGCGGAACAGGATGCGGCCAATCCGCGTCAGATCATGCTGCGCGGGGACACCACGGTCAGCTATGGCGAGATGATGAAGGTGATGGGCGAACTCAACCGCGTTGGCCTCAATTCGGTCAGCCTCGTCACCACCGCTGCCGCCGCACCGGTCACCCTGGGTTCATCGGAGGAAGAATAGCCTGATGGCGATGGACCGTGCGGAAAGGATAGGATTTGGCACTGCCGTTGGCGGACATGCGCTGTTGCTCGGCGCTTTTGCGCTGGGTGCCTTCTTTACCGCCGACCGCATCACCAAGCCGCAGCCTATCTCGGTATCGCTGGTGGGTGAGGTCGCCGATGTTTCGACCGCGCCCGATCCTGTGTTTGAGGAGCCTGTACCTGCCGAAAGTGCAGCCGAACCTGCGCCTTCTGAACCAGAGCCGACGCCGGTTATGAAGGTGGAAAAGCCGCCCGAAAAGCCGCTGCCGAAGGTAGTCGAAAAGCCGACCCCCAAACCTGCGCCGAAACCGACGCCGAAGCCGGTGCAGAAACAGGCGGCTGTGCAACCCAAGCCGAAGCAGACGACGCAACCCAAACAGGCCACACCCAAACCTTTTAGCAAAAGCTTTGAGGATGCAGTGAAGGGTGCGGGCAGCAATCCGAAGCCGACGGCCGGAACCTCGCCCAAGCAGGGCACCGTTGCGCGCAAGGCCGGGGCAGAGGTGAAACGCGAAGTGAACCTCGCACTCGGCCCGCAGATCCGCGACAAGATTGAACGCTGCGCACCCACCGGCCTAGATATCCGTCAGATCGAAACCTTTGTGACGCTGAGCCTGGAGCCGAGCGGACGTGTCACTGATGTGCGCGTGGACAAGCAGACTGGTATCAACGACAATAACCGTCCTCAGGCAGAGCCGTTGAAGCGGTGCATAATTCAGGCGGTGCGTGCGGCGTCGCCTTTCAAGGGGCTCGACCCCGACTATCATGATATCTGGAAAACGCACGCCATGCGGCTGCGTGCGACGGGTTGAACGGGAACAGAGATATGAAACCGAACCGATCAATATTTGGCTTTTTGTTGGCCCTGCTGGGCCTCGTCGCACTGGCGCCGATAGCGGCTGCGCAGGAAACTGCACCGCCCGCAGATGACGAGCCCGAACTGGTCGAGTTTGATACCGCCAAAGTCCGCCGCATCGCTGTGCCCGCCTTGGTCGCGCCCAACGCCGCCGACACCCCGGCAGGGAACAGCGCAACGCTCGGCCGCCAGATAGCCGAAGTGATTTCCGCCAATCTGCGCAATTCGGGCCTTTTCGAGCCGCAGGGCCCTGCAGGCATCCGCCCGATCACGCTGGAGGAAGTCACTGCTCCGCAATATGATTATTGGAAGGGCCGCAATGTCGAACAGCTCGTCGAAGGCTTTGTCCGCGTCGGCGGCGATGGCAATCTGACCGTCGGCTGCTATCTATACGATGTCAATTTCGGGCAGGAACTCACTCGCCTCGGCTTCGTCGTGCCGCCGCGCGAATGGCGCCGGGCTGCGCATAAATGCGCCGATGCGATCTATTCGAAGCTGACCGGTGAATGGCCCTTCTTCGACAGCCGCATCGCCTATATCGCCGAGACGGGGCCGAAGGGCAAACGCGTCAAGCGGCTCGCCATTATGGATTCGGACGGTGCGAACCACCGCTTCATCACCAATGGTCAGTCAACCGCGCTTACCCCGCGCTTTTCGCCCAATTACAAGTCGATCCTGTATCTCAGCTATCAGGACGGCAATCCGCGCATCTATGTCTATGATATCGACAGCGGGCGGCAGCGGCTGATTACTGCGAGCAAGAACCCGACCTTCGCTCCCCGCTGGTCGCCCGATGGTCAAACGATCCTCTATTCGATGGCGGTTGCGGGCAACACCGATGTGTACAAGGTGTCGGTCAATGGTGGTGCTCCCGTCAAACTCACCAGCGCGCCGGGTATTGATGTGG
>NZ_CALMSV010000231.1 GCF_937872355.1 uncultured Sphingorhabdus sp.
AAACGATGCCTCGACAATCTCGCCGACGAGCTGAACGGTCAGCCATCGTTCGCCGCGGTCGAGCGCATTAGTCAGCGTCGTTGGTGTCGCACTTGCCCCTACCTCGGAAATAATAGCGTAGAGATCATGATACCCTTGAGGTATTCGCACGAAGCTACCGACCTGACCGACTCGGTAGCTCCTTCCGCCGATGATAGCGATGCCGGAGGCTACGCCCTCGAATTGGCGCACGCTTACGGTTGCACCTGCGACAGACCCTACATGGCCCAGAAGGGTCGGAGCAATCATCAGACCACCGGCGCGGTTGGAGTTGTCGGCGGCGTCACCGCCGCTGTTGCTGTCAGCGCCGGTGGTGTGGGAAATGCTTGGACCGATCGCGACGCGGCGAAGAACCGAGCAAATGGTTCTATTGCTCCGAGCATGAAGTTTCCGTCCTTGTCGAGATAGGTCGACCTTATTGGCCCCCAATCCTTGTTCGGATGTTCAGCTGGTGCCTTCCATACGCCACGAATGCCGTTCACCTTGGCTTGGTCACGCGCATAGACGCTGAAGTTTGGCAGGCGGCGCGCAAGATCGCACGCTGGCCCCTCTTCGTCGAGAATCTTGTACTGGAACGCGAATACACTGGAGGATGGATTCGGCGCGAGGGCTTCATCCAACCGGGCCGGAATATGTGCGTCAGCAAAGGAAAAGCCGATAGAGACCAACAGCGTGTCGGGGGTCAGCAAAAATGCACGGAGGCGATCGAGCAACGCGGCGTAGGGAGCTTTCTGCGTCTGATCGTATTTCAGATGTTCTGGGAAGACGAGGTGACTTGCCGAGCTTTGGCCTGTTCGGATCACTTCTCCCTTCGCGCTCGCACGCCAGCCAAGCGAGCCGTGGAGTTTCCAAAGCCGCGTCCATCGCGCGGGAAGATCGCTGCGCGACACTGACACGGGGTCGAAGAACGGTTCGCGACCGCCCGTGAAGCCATCGAAATATGGCGCTCGCACAGACTCGAACGCTTCTTCGAACAGCAGGTCGTAGTTCGTGGTGAAAATCTCTACCGGATAGTCACGCGTTGTGCCCGTAATCCAATTCACGAGATGTGCATAAGCCGAACCGGCCGCCGGCAATCGGACGTCCACGATCTTGCCTATCTCGGAGCAGATCGCTTCGCCGAAAGTGGCAAAGCCGGTGCCATCGAGATCGTGGACCTTCGCCGACCCGATCACTTGGCTCAAAGAGCGAATCCGAGAAAGGATCGTCTCGATGTCGTGCTGCGCGAGTTCAGCCTTCAGACCGTCAATTTGTTGTTGATAGGTCGGTGCAAGTGTCGTGAGCACCTGATCAGTGAGGCCCGCAACCGCCGGGATAAGGGGATAAGTACCATCAGGCTTGACCATGCCGGCAGCAGCTCCGGCGCCAACCAACAGCCCGATCCGCTTGCGGCCTTGCGCGACGATCGTCCGTAGCGCCGCCATATATTGATCAGGATTGTGAATACTGACAGTCAATTTATGCTCCTCCGACGTTAGCATCCGCATCCATGCTTCGAGCTACCAAATCAACATCCCACGCTTGATCTCGCCCGTCTATCGAGATCGGCACCTGTGCTTCCGTCAGTCGGAAAACGCTGCTCACTAGTCTGTCTCCTAGCGGAGCCCGAATTTTTCCAAAACAACAACATCTATGGGTCCTGGCCCTCCCACAGTTTTGCAATGTTTGTTTGGCCATCCACCTCTTCAATCGTTTCCAACTCGAGCCGTGTCTGTGCTTCATTGAGGCGCCATCGCCTGATGACATAGAACGCTAGCGCCTTTCGAGTTTCGACCGTAATGTGCGCTTTCTCTTGAAAGCCG
>NZ_CALMSV010000232.1 GCF_937872355.1 uncultured Sphingorhabdus sp.
CTTTGAACATGTCTATTTCTCCCGCCCAGATTCGATCGTCGATGGCAACAGCGTCTATTCGGTGCGCAAAGCTATTGGCGCGGAACTGGCGCGCGAAAATGGCATCGATGCTGATTATGTCATTCCCGTTCCCGATAGCGGCACGCCTGCAGCCATCGGCTATGCCGAGGCATCCGGCATTCCTTTCGAACTCGGCATAATCCGCTCGCACTATGTCGGACGTACCTTCATCCAGCCCGGTGACGGCGTGCGCCATTTGGGCGTCAAACTGAAGCACAACGCCAACCGCAATCTGGTTGCGGGCAAGCGCATCGTTTTAATCGACGACTCAATCGTGCGCGGCACCACCAGCCTGAAGATCGTGCAAATGATGCGCGAGGCCGGAGCGAAAGAAGTGCATATGCGCATCGCTAGCCCGCCGACGACCAACAGTTGCTTCTATGGCGTCGACACCCCCGAGCGTGAAAAGCTGCTCGCAAGCCGGATGAACATCGCCGAAATGTGCGATTATATCCATGCAGACAGCCTCGCCTTCCTGACCATCGAGGGGCTTTACCGGGCATTGGGAGAGGCGCATCGCGATGCCGCCAATCCTCGCTATTGCGACGCCTGCTTCACCGGCGATTATCCGACCAAGCTGACCGATTTCGATGAGCATAGCGCCGCCGGGCAGCTCAAACTGCGGGTAGTCGGCTAGGCCATGGGCGGAATGCAGGGAAGGATCGCATTGGTCACCGGTGCGAGTCGGGGTATCGGCGCGGCAACGGCGGAGAAACTGGCGGCACAAGGCGCGCATGTTATCCTGACAGCGCGCACTGCCAAAGATCTGGAGGCCGTTGAGCAGCGGATATTCGATGCGGGAGGCAACGCCACCATCGCGCCGATGGACCTGACCGAAGCGGGCAATAATGAACGTCTAGCCGCCGCCGTCCGCGAACGGTGGGGCAAGCTCGACATGTTGGTGCTCAACGCGGCGATGCTTGGCACATTGGCGCCGGTGCCAGTCATCGACGCGGCCGAGTTTAACCGCGTGCTGACACTAAATTTGCTCGCACAACAGGCGTTGATTGCAGCCTTTGACGGCTTGCTGCGCGCGAGTGACGCCGGACGTTTGGTCGTACTGACCAGCAGCGTCGGGCAACAGCCGCGCGCTTATTGGGGGGCCTATGGTGCGTCGAAGGCCGCACTTGAAAATCTGGCATTAAGCTATGCCGAAGAAGTGCAGAATCTGTCATCGGTCCGGGTCGCTATCGTTGACCCCTCACGGACCCGCACCGCGATGCGGGCGAAGGCCTATCCCGGTGAAGACCCCGCGACGCTAAAGGACCCATCGGTGGTCGGCGAAGCGATCACGCAGATGTTACTCGGCGGCTTCGAGACCGGCCATCGCCTCATTGTCGACTGACCCGCTTTCCTTGATCATCGCATAGGCCGCCAAAGCCCGCTCACGCGCCGCACGGTGGCCGATGATCTTGGCCGGATAATCGGCAGGCCGGACGCCATATTCGTCAGGATCATGAATATAGGGATCGGACAAATGCGCCAGTTCGGGCACCCATTTCCGGATATAGTCGCCCGCGTCGAATTTCTCCGACTGCGATAGCGGTGCCATGATGCGCACAAACATGTTGCTGTCGACGCCGCTGCCCGCCGCCCCCTCCCAGTTGCCCGCGTCCGAGGCGTGGTCGGCGCCGCCCAGCGTGCCCCAAACCCATTGCTCACCGACCCGCCAGTCAATGAGCAGGTGCTTGATCAGGAAAGACGCTGCGATCATCCGGACGCGGTTGTGCATCCAGCCAGTAGCCCAAAGCTCGCGCATGCCAGCATCGACTATAGGATATCCGGTGAGACCCTTGGTCCAGCGGTAATAATCCTGCTGGACTTCGCCATCGCCCATGTCGCGCCACGGAAAATGGTCAAACGCCTTGCGTGCATTGCGCACCCCATAATCTGGGAATTGCAGGATCACATTGGCGGCATATTCGCGCCAGACAATTTCTTTCAGATAGGTGTCAACCGAACCACCTGCATCCATCGCCGCGTGCCAGATGGTTGCCGGAGAAACCTCTCCGAAATGCAGATGCGGCGACAGAAAACTTGTCCCCGGCAAAGACGGCAGGTTGCGCTTTTCCTGATAGCGATTGGCCCTGGGGAGGAACTCTTCGAGCCGTTGCGCAGCACCTGCTTCGCCCGGCGTCCAGAAATCGCGCATACCCCCTGCCCAATCAGGCTTTGAAGGCAACAGGCCCCAACTATCGAGAACATCGCTGTCCGGCCATTGCTCGAGGGCTGGAATGTGATCCGGCGCTACACGTGGCGCGGCAGGCGGCATATGTTGCGAAAGGGCGCGCCAGAACGGCGTGTAGATTTTGAACTGGCCGCCGCTGCCGGTTTTCACGCTGCCAGGCGGCCTTAGATATTGCCCGTCATGCCGGATCAGCGAGGTGCCGACCGGCAGGATGTCCTGCACAGCGCGCTCTGCGTTGCGCCACCAAGGCTCGTAATGCCGCAGGCAGTGGATTGCAGATGCATTCACTTCTCGTGCAAGCTGGGCCAGCACCTGTGGAGATGACCCGCGACGAAGGATCAACCGCGAACCGCGTTCGCGCAATGCTGAGTCCAATGCTTTCAGACTGTGGTGCAGCCACCAACGCGATGCACCGCCCATGCGTCGGTGCTTGGGCGTATCATCGTCTAATATGTATACCGGCGTTATCGGCCGCCCGCGCGCCACCGCAGCCAGCAGCGCCGATTGATCGCTCAGGCGTAAATCTCTCCGGAACCAGACGATTGTTGTCATGCGAAGGCGCAATACAGTCAACGCGTTGAAAACAGGATACGGGCTTAGACCGTAGGGCCTATCGCTTGGGTGCTACGACTATCTCGAAATTATTGCGGACGACACGATTGTCGAAACGCTGGTCGCGAATGACGATATTTCCTGCCTTGTCCTTTTCGGCAAATGGCATGCGCGCCCAAAAGAGGAAATCCCGCGCATCGCGATCGTGCGCAACGGCATCTGCGGTCGCGGAAAGGCTGTCCATATTATGGCGGTAGGTCTTGCTATCGATTGAGGCCCCTCGACCCAATTGATATTCGCCCTTCCCCATCTCGAAATCGTCGCGCCACGCAATCTCGCGCCGCCAGAAGGCTATGGGCACGGCATTGGCGACGACGAGTGGATCGGGCATCGATGCGGTCTGGTCATAACGCGCAACGACCAGTTTTTTCGCCTCACTCTCTGCATGCGATGAAAGCAGCCCGTTAGCGACAATATATAGGAATATTGCAGCGAAAGCTGTTGCCGGCGTTCGCCAATCGGCACGCCCCGCTTTTTCACGCTTGCGCGACAACCAGACACCAAAAATCAGGGCAATCCAGATCCAGATGTCGATGATAAACAGCGTATCGCCATAAAACCACTGGCTCGAAAAGGGCTCAAGCAACCGGATGCCGTAATTGTTGAGCCAGTCGAGCGCCGGATGGCTGAGCGTACCGATATAGGCCAAAGCCAGCAGCCATCCCGCATGCACCGGCAGTCGCTTCTCAGGCCGCGTGCCCCCCCTGCTTGCCAGCGATCATAGCCGATCATGATGGCCCATAGGATGATGGGCAAAAGCAACATGGCAATCGGACCATGCGTAATGCCGCGCCGGATCGCCAGATGTTGATGCCCGCCGAGCAGCGTCGCTACGGCATCGATATCGGGCAGGTTCGCAGCAATAATCAGCGTCGGCATCGCCAAGCCGGTTTTGCGCTTGAGGCCCATTTGGCCAAGCACGGCACCGGCGAGCGAATGGGTCAGGTTATCCATGCGACCGCAATAGTTCCGAATCGAATGAAACGCACTTAGGCCAATGTCCTAGTGCTTCATTCAACCGTCCAGGTCTGGCCCTTGCTGATCAGTGCCTGCAGGTCAGGCGTCTTACCTTCGGAAAGCTTGGCATTTTGCTCGGTCACTGCGCTGTCAAAGGTCGGGCGCGGATCATCATAAAGCACACCGAGAGCCATAGGGAATTCACCGAACGGCATTTCGACCAGCATGTGGGCAATCGCGCGGTTTTTGACATTATGGACGATAACCCCCGCTGCCTGCCAGTCACCTTCAGCCACGCCGACGACCTTAAGCGTCAACGTATCCATATCCATCGCGATACCTTTGCTGCCACCGTCGAACAGCATCGGCTGGCCATCCTGCAGCCACAATTGACGAGCTTCGGCGCCCTTGGGCGCTGCGAAATCCTCGAACACATCCTTGTTGTAAACGATGCAGTTCTGGAAGATTTCGATGAAGGCCGCGCCCTTATGGGCATGCGCGGCTTTGAGCACATCGGGAAGATGCTTCGATACGTCGAACCCGCGTGCAACAAAGCGCGCGCCTGAACCCAGCGCGAAGGCACAAGGCGTGGCGGGGCGGTCGACCGAACCGAATGGCGTCGACGGCGATTTGGTGCCAACGCGGCTGGGGGGCGAATATTGCCCCTTGGTCAGCCCATAAATCTCATTGTTGAACAGCAGGATCTGGCAATCCAGATTGCGACGTAGCAGGTGCATCGTGTGATTGCCACCAATCGACAGCGCGTCGCCATCGCCGGTGATGATCCAGACGTCGAGATCGGGATTGGCCAGCTTCACCCCCGTCGCCACCGCTGGCGCACGGCCGTGGATGGTGTGAAAACCATAGGTTTCCATATAATAAGGGAAGCGCGACGAGCAGCCGATTCCGCTGATGAAAACCGTATCCTCAGGCTTACGGCCAAGCTCCGGCATGGTGCGCTGCACGGCCTTCAGGATCGCATAGTCGCCGCAACCGGGGCACCAGCGGACTTCCTGATCGGTCTCCCAATCCTTGGGGCTCGATTTCTGGATGGGGGTCATGTCGTTCATGCGAGTGCCTCCTCGATGGCGGCTTCAATTTCAGCGATGCGGAAGGGTTGGCCGCTGACTTTGTTGAGCGGCTTGGCGTCAATCAGATACTGGTCGCGCAGCACGGTCTTGAACTGGCCGGTGTTCATTTCGGGCACGATCACCTTGTCATAGCTTTTCAGCAGATCCCCCAGATTGCCGGGCATCGGCCAGATATGGCGAACATGGATGTGGCTGACATCATGGCCCTTGGCGCGCATCCGGCGCACCGCCTGATGGATCGGGCCGAAGGTTGAGCCCCAGCCAACTACGGCAAGCTTGCCGCCTTCTGTACCCAGGCAGACATCCTGATCGGGGATGTGCGCTGCTATGCCATCAACCTTGCCCTTGCGGATGTCGGTCATCGCCTGGTGGTTGGCGGGCGAGTAGTTGAGGTGGCGGGTATCGCCCTCTTTCTCAATACCGCCGATGCGATGAAGCAGGCCGGGCGTACCGGGCTTTACCCAAGGACGTGCCAGCTTATTGTCGCGACCATAGGGCTTGAACCCGCCTTCGGGCACATGATCGAGGAACGAAACCGGGAACGGCTTATAGCTGCTCATATCCGGAACCTTCCAGGGCTCAGCCGCGTTGGCGATATAGCCGTCGGTGAGCAGGATGACCGGCGTCATGAACTGGGTGGCAATCCGCACCGCCTCAATCGCGCAATCGAACACGTCGCTCGGGCTGCGCGCAGCTATCACTGGCAGAGGGGTATCGCCATTGCGGCCATAGACCGCCTGATAGAGGTCCGACTGCTCGGTCTTGGTCGGAAGCCCGGTTGAGGGGCCGCCACGCTGCGAGTTGATGATCACCAGCGGAAGCTCAGTCATCACCGCCAAGCCGATAGCTTCGGTCTTGAGCGCGATGCCCGGACCCGAGGAGGACGTAACCCCCAACTGCCCCGCATAAGATGCGCCGATAGCCGACGCGATCGCGGCAATCTCGTCTTCCGCCTGGAAGGTGGTGACGCCATATTCCTTGAACCGCGCCAATGCGTGGAGGATCGAGGATGCCGGCGTAATCGGATAGCCGCCAAAGAACATCTTCACACCTGCCAGCTGGCAACCGGCGACAAGGCCCATAGCGGCGGCATCCGCACCATTAATCGTACGATACAGGCCGGGGTCGGCTGGCGCTGCATCAACATGCTTGCGCGGAATGGAAACCGCCCCAGGATTGCCGATCTCGGCTGTCTCGCCATAGGCATGGCCTGCATTCAGCGCGGCGATATTCGCGTCGGCGAGAATCGGGCTTTTGGCGAACTTGTCCTTCAACCATTGGATGATCGGTTCGCGGTCGCGATCGAACATCCAGAGCGCGAGACCCAACGTCCACATATTTTTGCAGCGCAGCGCTTCCTTATTGCCAAGGCCGAACGGCTTGACCGCATCCATCGTCAGCTGGCTGATGTTGAAATGGACCAGCTGCCATTTGCCGAGCGAGTCATCTTCGAGCGGGTTCGCATCATATTGCGCCTTGGCGAGGTTGCGCGCGTTGAACTCGCCATCGTCGGCAATAATCAGCCCGCCGGGTTTCAAATCCTTCACATTCGTCTTTAGTGCCGCCGGGTTCATCGCGACGAGCACATCGGGCGCATCACCCGCCGTGTCGATTTCCGAAGCGCCAAAGTTGATCTGGAACGCCGATACGCCGAACAGCGTGCCTTGCGGTGCACGGATTTCGGCAGGGAAATCGGGGAAGGTCGCAAAGTCATTGCCTGCCAGTGCCGAAGACAAGGTGAACTGTCCGCCGGTCAACTGCATGCCGTCGCCCGAGTCCCCCGCAAAGCGGACCACTACGGCTTCGGGATGGGGGATTTCGGCTTGGGATTGGGTATCGATGCTGCGCGCGGCAGTGGCCATTTCGTAAAGTCCCGCAATTTTAATTGTTCTATTAAGACGTCCTTATGCGCGCTTTTGCGCCAAATCCAAATAGGAAATCTGTTTTGTGGCACAGTCCGGCTTTGCCATGGACGCGCCCAGAGGTTCGGGTTATGCCTTTTGCAATTGAGGACAGGAGAGAGACGATGAGCAACCATTTTGTGCGGCCCGATGTGCAGGCGCTTCTCGATATGTTGAACAGCCAACCCGGCCCCAAGATGCACGAACTTTCCGCTACGGAAGCGCGCGGAATGATGACCGTGATGGGTGCCATGGCGGAAGAGGAGTTGGGCGAGCTGGCGGTCGTGCGCGACCTTTCAATCCCGGGGCCGGCAGGTGTAATTCCGGCGCGACTCTATGATGCCCGCGAAGACCGCGGGGCCGGTCCGGTCATGGTTTTCTACCATGGCGGCGGATTTGTGATCGGTGATCTGGACATTTACGGCCCCTATTGCGCCGAAGCAGCGCGGCAGCTCGACATGCCCCTCATCTCGATCGATTACCGCCTCGCTCCCGAGCATCGCTTCCCCGCCGCAGCAGTCGATTGTGAGGCCGCGACCCGCTGGATCGCAGGCAGCCCCGCTGAACTCGGACTCGAAGTCACAGGCCTCGTCACCTCCGGCGATAGCGCTGGCGGAAACCTGACTATTGTAACCACCATGGCGCTGCGCGACAATCCGGCGGCCGTTCCGGTGTTGGTGCAGCATCCCATCTATCCAGTCGTCACCGACAGCAATGATTGGCAGAGCATGCGCGATTTCGCCGAAGGCTTTCTGTTGACCAGGGATTCGATGGATTATTTCCATGCCGCCTACGCCGCCGACTCCAACGACTATCGCGGTGCGCCGATCAAATTTTCTCAGGAAGGTATGCCGCCTTCGCTGGTGACCACGGCCAGCCTCGACC
Organism: uncultured Sphingorhabdus sp.; assembly: GCF_937872355.1. Lineage (GTDB taxonomy): Bacteria > Pseudomonadota > Alphaproteobacteria > Sphingomonadales > Sphingomonadaceae > Sphingorhabdus_B. Next base: position 7,695 of record NZ_CALMSV010000232.1, read on the forward strand.
CACTGCGCGATCAGGGCCTAGCCTATGTCGAGGCGTTGAAAGCTGCGGGCGTTCCCGTCCAGCATCGCAGCGCTGACGGCAATATCCACGGCCACATCACTTTGCGCAAAGGCATTCCGTCTTCAAAAGACGATGTTGCCGGCAATCTCGCCGCATTGAAAGCAATGCTGGCCGAAGTGATGGCCGACGCCTAAGGCAACTTACATGAGCGACACAGAAGACCTGCCCTATCGTCCCTGCGCGGGCATCATGCTTGCCAACCGGGCGGGGCTGGTCTTTGTCGGCCAGCGGATCGATAATCCCGGCGACGCCTGGCAGATGCCGCAAGGTGGCATCGATGATGGCGAAGACCCCGAAGTCGCGGCCTTCCGCGAACTAGGCGAGGAAACCGGCCTGCTGCCTGACCATGTCGACCTGCTGGCGCGCAGTCGCGAAGAATATTTCTACGACCTCCCCCCCGAATTGCAGGGCAATATCTGGGGCGGGCGCTGGCGCGGGCAAAGGCAATGGTGGTTCCTGATGCGCTTCAAGGGTGAGGACAGCGACATCAATATCGAAGCCCATCATCCTGAATTTTCGCGCTGGAAATGGGCAGAGGCACAGGAATTGCCCAAGCTGATCGTGCCGTTCAAACGGCGGATATATGAAGGCGTGGTGGCGGAGTTTGGGCCGCTGATTTAAGCGTCAGTTCGCCTTCTCAACCGTCGGCTTTATCTCGACAGCACTGGCCTGCAGCGCATCCTTGGTTCCTGCCTTTTCGATGGCAACAGCCAAACGATCGCTTTCCCCGCATTTAGACCGGCACAATATCTGCAGCCGCGCGAGATTTTTCTTCGCAGCATCCAGCGCGCCCTTGGAAGCCATCAACTCGCCCTGCGCGGCGATAACGGCAACATCATTGGGCTCGATATCAAGCGCACTCTTGTAGAAAGAAATCGCCTTGCCCTTCAGCCCTTGCTGCGCGGACACTTCGGCCATGCCGACAAAAGCGGCTCGATTGCGCGGATCAACCGCCAATGCAGTTTCAAACCAGCCCAGCGCATTGTCATATTGCCCGGCCTTTTGCGCAGCCACTCCTTCTGCGACGAGCGCAACCGACTGCGGATCGATATCATGATCAGCTTTTTTGCCGATGCTGGCGCTCGACGCCATCAGGAACACGGCAGACAAAGCAATGACGGGGGGAGAAAAACGCATAATCAGCTTCCAGACATTAGACACCGGTAGCCCCCGCTATCACAGCTTATGCAAACGCGCCAAGTAGAAGCCATCGCTACCGTCATGTGCCGGGGTTAGCAAGATGCCAGCGCCATCGGGTCTTCCGGCAGCAAGTTCCGGATTGCCCGCTTCAAAGTCCGGATGCCGCAACAAAAAGGCATCAATCTGATCCCGGCCTTCACAGCCGAACAGGGAACAGACTGCATAGACGAGATGTCCGCCCGGTTTGACCAACGCTGTAGCCAGATCGAGCAAGCGGCCCTGTTCCGAAACAAGCCTCTGCAAATCCCGCTGGTCCAGCCGCCAGCGCGTTTCCGGATTGCGCCGCCATGTGCCACTGCCCGAGCAGGGCGCATCAATAAGGACGACATCGCAGGCATTGAGCAAATGCTCGAGCGCACCCTTTTCCTTGTTAGGATTGAGCAACAGGGTTTCTATGAACCCGGCTTTGGCGCGAGCAGCGCGTGGAGGCAATTGTTGCAGCCGATCTCGATTGGTGTCGGCAGCAACAAGCCGCCCCTGCCCCGCCATATGCGATGCGAGCGCCAGCGTCTTCCCCCCTGCGCCGGCGCACAGATCAAGCACGGTCATTCCGGGTTGCGCGTAGCAGGCCTCCGCAATCAGCTGACTGCCAAGATCCTGCACTTCAATCGCGCCCGATGTGTAAAGCTCACTACTCTCGATCGCATAGCCCGTAGGCAGCCGCAACCCATCCCGACTTTCAGCCAGTACGGCGGCTTCTGGCAGCTTTTCTGCGACAGCATCCCGATCGGCAATCAATCGGTTCATACGAATGTCGAGCGGTGCCCGTTCGAGCAAAGCAGGATATTCGCCTTCAGCCAGCAGGGCCGAGAATAAGGGTTTCACCCATTCGGGTAAAACGCCGCCTGTCGCGCGTTGTTCATCAGCGGCAATCGGAACGGGTCCATAAGCAAGGCCATCGAACAGGGCAGCAAGTTCGCTATCCCGATCTGCTAGGGCCACCATAGCCGAACGGCCATTTTCGGGCCTTTCCCCAAAGGTGCGAATGGCCCGCCACGTCAGATCACGCACCGCGCGGCGATCCTTTGAGCCCGCATAGCGACGGACAGCAAAAAAGGCGGCTGCTATCCGATCCGCAGAAGCGCCCTTATCCCGCGTTGCCGTGATGATGGCATCGAGCAATTCGACGGAGGCCTGAACTCTGGCAGCAGGCGTCATATAGGCTTCTTAGCGCGTCGGATAATTGGGGGCTTCCCGCGTGATCGTTACGTCATGGACGTGGCTTTCGCGCAGGCCTGCATTGGTGATCTGCACAAATTGTGCGCGTTCCTGCAGGTCGGCAATTGTCGCCGCGCCGGTATAGCCCATCGCTGCCTTGATCCCGCCAACCAGTTGGTGGATGACGTCCGAAGCAGGGCCCTTGAACGGAACTTGCCCTTCAATACCTTCGGGCACCAGCTTCAGCTGATCCTTGATATCCTGTTGGAAATAGCGGTCAGCGGAACCACGAGCCATTGCGCCGACCGAGCCCATGCCGCGGTAGCTTTTGTAAGCGCGGCCCTGATAGAGGAAGGTTTCGCCCGGCGCCTCTTCGGTACCGGCGAGCAACGAGCCGACCATCACGCTCGACGCGCCAGCGGCCAAAGCCTTGGCCAGATCGCCCGAAGTGCGCAGACCACCGTCAGCGATTACGGGAATGCCTGACTTCGCAGCTTCTTCCGCCGCATCCATCACTGCGGTCAACTGCGGCACGCCCACACCTGCGACCACACGTGTTGTACAAATCGAACCTGGGCCGATGCCAACCTTCACGCCATCTGCACCCGCATCGATCAACGCACGGGTGGCCTCTGCTGTCGCAACATTGCCAGCGATGACCTGAACCTTGCTCGACATCTTTTTGATTTCGGTAACCGCGACCGAGACCATCTTGCTATGACCATGCGCGGTATCGACGATGATCACATCGCACTCGGCGTCAACCAGCGCACGGGTGCGCTCAATGCCTTTG
>NZ_CALMSV010000233.1 GCF_937872355.1 uncultured Sphingorhabdus sp.
GATGGTCAAGGATCTGGGTAACAGTTTCGAACAAAGTCTTCCGCAACGTGTGCAGGCGCTGGTCGACTGCCCGTCAACGCGCAACGATGATCTGGCGCGATTGATGCGCGCGCTTCTCATTGCCGCACCGAGCTTCTCGCTGCGCGGCGGAACGCGGGAGATCATTCGGGGGATTATTGCGAGGGGGCTCGGCTTAAGATGAGCGAACAACGCACCCTCTTATGCGACACTGCAGAGGCAGTCTTTGCCGAAGCTGTTGTCGAGGGCATTGCACCAATCGAAACCGCCGGTTTCGTCCAATTGCTCGTTTCCGAAGCCGACGGGGGTTTCGGCGGTGACTGGGGCGATGTCTTCGCCGTGTTGCGGCTGGCGGGTGCGAAGGTTCCGCATCTGCCGGTAGGCGAACTGCTCGTCGGCGGTGACGTTTCACGACCCATCGGTGCCTTCATCCGCGTCGCTCAGGCAGCTGGGGCGATGGATGCGGCGTTGGCGATGAGCATCGACTATGTGAACACGCGCCAGCAATTCGGCAAACCGCTCGGGAAATTTCAGGCGGTGCAGCAGGTGCTCGCCATTTTTGCAACCGAAGCTGCTGCCGTGAATGTTGCGGGTGCCGCAGCGGCAACCGCACTCGACAAAGCAGGTGGAGATGCCAACGCGGCGCTGTTCGAGATTGCATCCGCAAAATTGCGCACCAACAAGGCGATCGGGCAGGCGACCTCGATCGCGCACCAGGTGCATGGTGCCATCGGCTTCACCCAGGAATATGAACTGCACAAACTGACAGGGCCGCTACTCGACTGGCGTTCCGATCATGGCAACGACGCCTTTTGGGCGGATGTTTTGGGGGCGATGGCATCCAAATTGGGCGGTGCCGGATTGTGGCAAGAGGTGACAAGGCGCGGCTGAATATGTTTTTGGCCTGCTTTGACTCCCCGCCGCTTTCCGCTAAAGGCCGCAACCTGTAACCAAGCCTGATTTTGGAGTTTCCCCATGCGCGCCGATGCGCAAGCCCTTGTCGACCGGATCGACGCTGCACTCAACCTCGTCAAAATGTCGCTCGACTGGGATCGCGCGCTGCGCCGTCTGGATGAGCTGAACGCGCGCGTTGAAGATCCGAAGCTGTGGGATAATCCGAAGCAAGCAGAAGAAGTTATGCGTGAACGCCGCCGCCTTGATGCGGCGATCGGCACGGTGAAGGAAATCGGCGCCGATAAGGAAGGCACGGTCGAACTAATCGAACTGGCCGAAATGGAAGGCGATGAATCGCTGGCGGATGAGGGCGTAACTTCGCTGAAGGCGCTCGCTGATCGGGCAGACAAGGATAAGGTTTCGGCGCTGCTTTCGGGCGACGCCGATCCACTTGATAGCTTCATCGAAATTCACGCAGGCGCAGGTGGCACCGAAAGCCAGGATTGGGCCGAAATGTTGTTCCGCATGTACACCCGCTGGGCGGAAAAACGCGGCTACAAGGTCGATACGATCGAATATCAGGCTGGCGATACTGCAGGCATCAAATCTGCAACCATCCAGGTCAAGGGCGAGAATGCCTATGGCTATGCCAAGACCGAAAGCGGTGTGCACCGGTTGGTGCGCATTTCACCTTATGACAGCTCGGCGCGACGCCACACCAGCTTCAGCTCGGTCTGGGTCTATCCGGTGATCGACGACAGCTTCGAAATCGACATCAACCCTGCAGACCTGAAAATCGATACCTATCGTGCTTCCGGCGCGGGCGGGCAGCACGTTAACACGACTGACTCTGCTGTACGCATCACCCACGTCCCTTCGGGCATTGTTGTCGCCAGCCAGGTTGACCGCAGCCAGCACAAGAACCGCGAAATTGCGATGGGGATGCTGAAAGCGCGGATGTACGAAGCCGAAATGCGCAAACGCGAGGAAGCGGCGAGTGCCGAACATGCGGCGAAGACCGACATCGGCTGGGGCCACCAGATCCGTTCTTATGTGCTGCAACCCTATCAGATGGTGAAAGACCTGCGCACGGGCGTGACTAGCCCGACCCCATCCGATGTACTTGATGGAGACCTGGACGATTTCATCGCTGCGGCTTTGGCACAGCGTGTCACTGGTGAGGCGGTATCGGTTGAGGATGTCGACTAGGCTGTAAGTCTGGCTGGCGGCCAGGCAATGTACTGGTGCACTTTCTACAATTGCATTGGCTGTACTGTATGAGCGAAACGATACGGTGGATTCGCTTCGTAATTCCGGCTTAGGCTAAGGTTTTTGACATGTATTTTAGAGCCGTGATTCTTGCGCTCTCGATTTTTGCCACTGTGGGCGCCGCCCACGCCCAATCTGCACTGGATGCACAATTGGCCAAAGCGATGAAACCGCTTGAATCCAAGGGGCAACAGCATTTGGGAAATCCGGGCACCAAACCCCCGGGCACCAAACCCGGTGCAGCAGCAAAGCCGAGCTGGAGCGTCGACAATGATGGCAGCAAGGCGGATCAGCCATGCGGCATGACCTTCGTGGCGCAGAATAAAGTGATGGGCTATATCGGGCCTTATAAGGATTGGAAGGACAGCTATTTCTTCGTCGGTGGGCCAGAAGTGCCAGCAACGGCCAAAGTCAAAAAGGTAAAGGTCACGCTCGCGACCGGCGGCGATAGCCCGCAGACCGTAAAGGCAATGCACTTTCCGGTGAAAGACGGGGCACCTGTCATATTGTTCCAATTGACCAACTTCGCAGCCGCGCTTGATGGCATGGACGATGTCGAGAGCGTCTCAGTCACGATGAACGGTGCATCGGTTTTTGATGGCAATTGGACTGGCGGCTTTGCGGCGCGCGAAAAGGTGCGCGCCTGCCTTCTGAAAGCTCAGTGATTTCTAAAGGCCGGACGAATGCGTAACTGGGCTTATGAGCGATTTGCGACTGGACCATGTTCTGCCCTCGCGCTGATGGCATGCATCGGATTTTGTCTGGCGCAGCCATTACAGGCTCAGCAGGATGTTCCGAGCGACAAGGAAGTCAAAGAGCTGGCCAAGCGGCGGGCCGCAGAAGAGTGCAAGAACGCGATTTTCAAAAAGGACTGCCGAAAAGCCGAAACGCAGTCCTTGCAGGCGGCCAATGAAGTCGACAAAATTTTCCCGCTGGCGTTGCAGGAAGGTAAGGCGATCGTAGCCATTGCTACGCTCAATATGAGTTACAAATATCCCGATGGTCCGTCATGGGAAAATAATCGTGCTGACCATGTCACCGATACCGGAACTTCGGTTGCGGTTGAGCAGGGTACCGCGGTTGAATGGCGCAATATTGCGCAATCGGACAAAAAGCTGATCGTGGGTGAGGAGCGGCCTCTTTCAAAAGTGGGCGGATCGGGATTTTTGCTCGAATTGCCGGGTGACGGCCCGGTCAAATATCAGGTCTATATTGTTGATCCTGGCACTTATCGTTTGAGCCGCATCACCCACCCAATGCCGCGGACGAGCTTACCTGCTGACGGCGGCACTGCACCGGTAGAAAAGTCCTATGTCGGAACCGTCGGTCTGAGAGAAACCATTTTCAACGAGACAAAATTTGAGTCTCAATGGTTTAATGAGCAGTGGTCGACTCGCCCGCCCTATCAGGAATGCGCTGTGGTACATGTCACTGCAGGCTGCGTCGAACTGCGCTGGGTCTATGGCGAGGAATATATCTCACGCGAGGCGGGATATTATGACGTCTCTGTTGCCGTGCCGACACCCGGACTGGACGTCGACATAGGCATTACCGGTGAGTTCGCCTCATTTTCGGTTGAGGCTGGTGAAGCGATCGTCGTCGATGGATTTTTCCCGCAGCCGCCAAATACGCGCTTTTCAACTGCCGACTGCGAAAAATCAGGCTCTAAGTCGATGATATGCGACATTGAAGCGGTCGACTTACTATATCTGCCCGCATCCGCAGATGTGCTGCATAGCCACGACTATTCGACCGACGGCATGCCGCGATTCAACCAGATTCTCCGCCAAGCTCAACTCCGCCCGCTCGATATAAAGGCGCGCCCGGTTTCGAAAGGTGAGCTTGGAACCATATACCAACTGGCCGCAAATTGAGGCCGTATCCCGATGGCGCGGTTTCGCCAGAACTGAAAAGTCAGGTAACTGAAGATGCGTAAACTTCTCACTTTCTCCCTCCCTTTTCTGGCCTTGTCGACTGCGGCGCAGGCTGCCCCTTATATCACCATCGGGTCAGAACCCGACGGGCCTCCAAATCGCAGCATCTACGTCGCTGATTTCGACCTTATCACCCGCAGTCTCGACGGTGGCGGTGATGCCAACACTATGGCCAATGCAGCCATGCAGTCGGCAAACCCGCTCGACTTTATGGAAGCGAAGACAATCTATAAGATGAATGTCTATCAAGTGATGGAAAAGGGTGGTGCCATTACAAAGGGCGGGCCAACCAATTTCATCCATTATGTGCTGGCCTTCAAATGCCGTGATCGACTGGTGAAAATCGAAGAAGCGACGGCTTATGACAGGGCAGGTCGCACCCAGAAGAGCAGCATTGCTGAATGGATGCCGGTGCCAGACAATTGGGTGGCCCAGGCTTATAAAATAGCCTGCAAAGCGCCAGAATGGGAAAAAGCCATGGCTAGCGCCCGCAAGATGGCAACCGATTTCCAGGAAGGCAAGAAATCCAAGAAGCCGTTATCGGACCCGTTCGCGCCGCTGCAAATGCAGATGGTCGGGGACTATGCAGCCATCACCGACATGATTGATCAGATCTGGGCCAGATACTGGCCCGATGCCAAACAACCCGAATATGAAAGCACCATGTCGCCCGAAGAATTCGCCAAGCATAAAGCGAAGAGCATCGCTGCATTGGAAGCACAGGCCAAGGAGCTTGGTGCCATGGCAAAGAATGTGGAAAATGATCTGAAAATGCAGGACAGCATGAATCGTGCGTCGGACGTAGCCGGACACCGCTTTGTACAAGAATTACAAGGAATGGCTGGGCGCAGCGAGGAAGAAGTTGTCGCCACTTTCGGCATTCCCAACAACCTGAACGTCAACGGCAATGTCCGTCAGCTCGACTGGTATTGGAGCGAGACGACCCAGGAACAGGTTCCGATCACTGTCGATATTATGGGGTGCAACGGGCACTTCTGCGGAAAGCAGGGCGAGACTGTCGAATATCAGTGGCAAACCGTGCAGGTGAATTGCCGTCGCACACTCTATTTCCGCGAAGGCGGCACCCAGCCAGGCTATCGCCTGTTCGATTTCCGGGCAGGGTGTGATTGAGCAGAAGGTTCTTACAAACGCGCTTTTTGCCAGATGGTCAGGGACTGGCGTTCCGGCGCAATAGAGACATTCTACCCACCCGGCGACACCGCGCTTCCCGCGAGTAAACCACCGTCAAGATGCAACTCACTGCCGGTCATATAGGCGGCGTCGTCGCTTGCCAGCAACAGCGCGAGGGCCGCTACTTCCTCGACCGTGCCAAAGCGCTTCATCGGCGTATCGGCTACCATCGAAGCCATACGCTCCTCTCGGTCTGGCCCGTCGCCGATTAACGCCTCCCACATCGGAGTCAGGATGGCTGCCGGGTGGATCGAGTTACAGCGGATGTTGAGGCCCTGCTGAGCGCAATAGAGCGCAACCGATTTACTGTGGTTACGGATTGCCGCTTTCGAAGAGGCATAGGCGACCGCGGCGGGGATTCCGACCAGGCCGGAGCGCGAGGAGATATTGATGATTGAACCCTCACCCTTTGCCCGCATCCCACCGATCGCATAGCGGCACCCGAGGAAGGTACCATCCAGATTGACCGCATGTACACGGTGCCAATCGGCAAGGCTGCCATGTTCCGGATCATGTGGTCGGGGAGAATCCTCAAACCCCGTGATGCCGGCGTTGTTGACGACGATGTCGATCTGGGGATGGGCGGCCGCCAAGCGGTTCCATCCCTGTTCGTCGGCGACGTCGAGGTGGAAGAAATTACAGCCAATATTATCGGCAACACGCTGACCATTTTCGGTATCGATATCGGCAATGATGACCTTAGCGCCTTCGCGGGCGAAGCAACGGGCAATCGCCTCGCCAATACCGCGGGCACCCCCGGTTACGAGGGCGGATTTATTCTGTAATTTGGGCATGGATAGTCCTTGGAATTCGAATTGAGTAATTTGCATGTGGTTCGCCATCCCTGCGACGCAGGGGCAAACTCCGGATTTGCAAATTGAGCAGTAGGAGAATGGATTCCCGTCTTTGCGGGACTGACGAAAAAATGGGATTACTCTTGAATCACCGGGCTTACTCCACCAATGCTGAAAACCAAGATAGCCCGATTGTCTGGAGAGAGCAAGTGAGCGAGCATCAGGATTGGTTTCCCGCACCCGAAAGCGCAACACAGGATACGCATTGCAGCGCAGCCGAGTATGACCGCCTCTATGCCGCGAGCATATCCGATCCCGATGCTTTTTGGGGCGAACAATCCAAGCGCATCGATTGGTTCACCGCGCCGACCAAAATTGGCAACTGGTCGTACGATCCAGTCTCGATCAAATGGTATGAAGATGGCGTATTAAACCTTTGCCACAACGCGGTCGATCGCCATGTGGCGGCGGGCAAAGGTGATGCGATCGCCTTCATCTTCGAACCCGATGAGCCATCAAAGTCCGCGCGCAAGGTCAGCTATGCCGAGTTGCAGGCCGAGGTAATCCTTATGGCCAACACGCTCAAGAAAATGGGCGTGACCAAGGGCGACCGGGTAACCATCTATATGCCGATGATTGTCGAAGGTGCGGTCGCGATGCTGGCCTGCGCGCGTATCGGAGCGGTTCATTCGGTGGTTTTCGGCGGCTTCTCGCCCGAAGCATTGGCTGGACGTATCGAGGATTGCGCCAGCCGTTTCGTGATTTGTGCCGACAGCGGCGTGCGCGGCGGCAAGCATGTGCCGCTGAAAGCCAATGTCGATGCGGCACTCGAGCGCGTCGCGGGCGTCGAAGGCGTGCTGGTAATCCAGCACACAGGCGATCCCTGCAACATGACCCCGCATCGCGATCACTGGTATCACGAATATAGCGCGGACGTTTCCTCTGAATGCCCGTGCGAGCCGATGGAAGCCGAGGATCCGCTGTTCATCCTCTACACCTCGGGCAGCACCGGAAAGCCCAAGGGTGTGCTGCACACAACCGGCGGTTATTCGGTGTGGACGGCGGCGACCTTTCACTATGTGTTCGATTATCGGCCGGGCGAGGTTTTCTTTTGCTCTGCCGATATCGGTTGGGTGACCGGGCACAGCTATGTCGTTTATGGTCCGCTGCAAAATGGCGCGACCAGTCTGATTTTTGAAGGCATCCCCAGCTATCCGGACAATGGTCGTTTCTGGGACATTGTCGATCGGCATCAGGTCAATATCTTCTACACCGCACCGACGGCGCTGCGGGCGTTGATGCGCGACGGCGATGCACCGGTGAAGGCACGTTCGCGCAAGTCGATCCGCTTGCTGGGCACCGTTGGGGAGCCGATCAATCCGGAGGCCTGGCGCTGGTACCATGCGACAGTGGGTGAGGGGAAACTGCCGATCGTCGACACCTGGTGGCAGACCGAGACCGGCGGCACGATGATAACCACGCTGCCCGGCGCGCATGGCATGAAACCGGGCAGCGCCGGTCGCCCCTTCTTTGGTATCCGTCCGCAACTGGTCGATGCCGACGGCGCCGTGATTGCCGAAGAAGGCGATACGCGCGGCGATGTATCGGGCAATCTTTGCATCACGCATAGCTGGCCGGGGCAGGCGCGCACTGTCTATGGCGATCATGAACGTTTCGAGCAGACCTATTTTTCGACCTATAAGGGCAAATATTTCACCGGTGACGGCTGCCGCCGCGATGGCGATGGCTATTGGTGGATAACCGGTCGCGTCGACGATGTGATCAACGTATCCGGCCACCGTATGGGCACCGCTGAGGTAGAAAGCGCGTTGGTGCTGCACGATAAGGTGGCCGAGGCTGCCGTCGTCGGTTTCCCGCATGAGATTAAGGGGCAGGGCATTTACTGCTATGTCACGCTGAACGCTGGTGAGGAACCGAGCGCGGAGCTGGAAAGCGAGCTGCGGATGCAGGTGCGGCAGGAAATCGGTCCCATCGCCTCGCCCGACCATATCCACTTCACGCCAGCCCTACCCAAGACACGCAGCGGCAAGATAGTGCGCCGGTTGCTCAAGGCGCAGGAATTAGGCAACGATCCCGGAGATTTGAGTACGTTGGAGGATTAAATCGTAAGCGACGATCATTGCTTCTGTGGAGACAAACAACGAATTCGA
>NZ_CALMSV010000234.1 GCF_937872355.1 uncultured Sphingorhabdus sp.
GAACGTCGCACACTGCGCGCGCGCTATCAGCTAATTGATCTGGAAAGCAGCAAGACCGTGCTTGACGCAACGGCGGGTTCGGATGCAGGCATCGACGTTGTGAGTTCGGAATATGCCACAATCGCGGCAGAAAATACCGCGCTTGAGAATCTGACGCAAAAGGTTGCCGAACAGATTGTTACGCGACTGTCGCTTTACGCCCAAAATCCCCAATGAGCGGCAAGCTCAGCGAGCGGGATTTTATTGGCGCGATCGAAAGCCGGAACGATATCCGGCTGTTTTTCGTCTTCGGGCAGGATGAATCTGCGGCCGCTTCGATCGCGAGCGCTTTAATTGCGCGGCTTGGGCCTGACAGCGAAGCGATAGAGATTGACAGCGCAAAGCTGCGGAGTGACCCTGCCTTGCTTTCCGATGAGGCGGCATCGCAATCGCTCTTTGGTGGTGCTCGTCATATCAGGCTGCACTTTACGCGCGAAGAAGGGGTGGATGCGGTTGCGAACCTGCTTTCATCGGAAAATGCCGGCAATCCAGTCATTGCGACGGCGGGCGACCTCAAGAAAACCAGCAAGCTGCGGACACTTATCGAAGGCTCTCCCCGCGCCTTGTCGTATATCTGCTATCCGCCCAGCGAAGGAGAAGCGGTTGATCAGGCCGTTGCGGCGGCGGGCACACTCGGCCTGCGCATCGATCGGACGCTCGCGGCGCAGATCGTGCGCTATACTGGGCAGGACCGGCGACTGGTGGCGATGGAGTTGGAAAAACTATCGCTTTATTATGATTCCGCACCTGACCGTATCGTGACAGTAGAGCCGTCGGCGCTTTCGTCACTCGCCGCTGAAACAGCGGAAGAAGATATCAACGCGTTAGTCAACCAGGTGCTGACGGGCGATGCCAAATCGCTGGGCCGGACCATCATCGAGGCTCGCGCTATCGGGATTGAGGCAATCCGTATCGTTCGCGCGCTTCAGCGACGCATTGCCCTGCTTGCCGGGATGCGTGCCAAGGTGGAGGAAGGTGCCAATGCCGGGGCAGTGGTTCGCGCCAACCGGGCGATCTTCTGGAAGGAGCAGGGCGCCTTTACCCAACAAGTGCAACGCTGGACGGCACCGCGCCTCGCCGGATTGAACGCCCATCTGTTGGAAGTTGAGGCGAAGTTGATGGCGACCGGTGCCGATCTGACCGAAACTGTGCTTGAAGAGGAATTGGTGCGCATCGCCCGCGCCGCCGCCCGCAGTCGCTAGGCCTTATTCATATTCCGCAGTAATCGGTATCCGCCCCCGGAATTGGCCGGACACATTGCCTTTCAGCAACAAATCGCCGCCAAAAGAAAATTCGAGCCGCCCGTACATATCGAGCCGGGGTGCAGGCGAGAGGTTGGTACGCAGGTTGACGATCTCAACCGAGCCGCCCGTCGCGCTGCTCAGACGGATGGTTGACGGCATCTCAATGCGTACCGCTCGTCCAGACTCTCCGGTTACCACCGCACTGCCTGCAAAAGGCGAACCACCCAGATCGAGTATATCGCCGCTTACCGTGCGCGCGCCACTATTGGGATCGATTGCAATGCTACCCCCGCTCGCACCCGTCGAAGTGGCCCGGCTGAAATCAAGCGAACTGCGGATTTCGATGTTGAGCGGCTTCGTCTTGTCACCGGATTCACGCGCAAATAGATCCGCGCCGAAATCCTGTGCGAAAGCGACCGGCGTTAACGCCAGCGCGACTCCCATGCAAAAAAGGATCGATAGGTTCCGATACATTTGCATAGATTTTCGAAGAATGTGGTTAATTTCAGGTGAAAACCATTTCTCCGACCGCTCTTGACCTCATGGCCTATGCGGCACACATTATATTCATGGAAAAAATGGAACTCAGCGAGGCAGAATGGCGGCAACGCCTTTCGCCGGTGCAATATCATGTGCTGCGTGAAGCGGGCACCGAACGGGCCTTTAGCGGTTCGTTGAATGTCGAAAAGCGGGACGGCGATTTCCTGTGTGGTGGCTGCGGAACGTTGCTTTTCCGGTCGAACACGAAATATGACAGCGGCTCCGGCTGGCCCAGCTTTACCGAACCAGCAACGCCCGATGCGATAGCCGAATATCGTGACACGTCGCATGGCATGATTCGCATCGAGGTGCGCTGTGCCAAATGCGACGGACATCTGGGCCATGTTTTCCCCGATGGGCCGGGCGAAAATGGTCTGCGTTATTGCATCAACAGTGTTTCGCTCGATTTTCAGCCGGACTAGTTCCTTAATCCTGCTTGTCGGATTCCCGGCAAACCATTAACAGGTCGGGCAATGGCAAAAGCTGGATATAAGGCAGCGGAAGGGTCGCGCTTCAAACGCTGGACCATGACTTCGCTCAAGGTCGGAACCGTTATCGCCCTTTTGGGCCTGATGGTCGTAGGGATATTTGTCGCGATTGCTCGGGGCGAAATCGAAAGCTTCGAGGATTTGAAATCATCGCCCAACGGGCAGATGATCCGTGTCCGTGCAGCCGATGGCACCGTAATCCAGACGCTTGGACCAAGTTTCGGTCGCTGGATTCCGATCGATGAGATTCCACATGAGATGAAGGATGCGATGGTCGCGGTGGAGGATCGCCGTTTCTATTACCATCCCGGCATCGATCCCTATGGCCTGGGCCGTGCTGTGTTTGTCAGCCTGACAGACGGCGGCGGGTTGCGCGCAACCTCGACCATTACCCAGCAATTGGCGCG
>NZ_CALMSV010000235.1 GCF_937872355.1 uncultured Sphingorhabdus sp.
GTCGGCCGATGATATTCGAGTAGGCCGAGACGAATTAAAGGCCCAAATCGAAGCAAGCCCAACTTTCCACAAACTTTCGGATGAGCGCAAAAAGCGCGTCGCTAGCGGCGAGGAAATGTTCGTCGTCGGTATGCGCAATGTTGCGACTAGGATGATGGGATGGGACGAGACGCAGTTCAACGGCGTCTACGCCTATTTTTCCGCCCATACCCATTCGGCCCCGATGAGTTTTTCGCGCATGGCAGATCATGGGATCGATTATTTCCACCCAAGTGATACACAATTCGAGATCCCGGCGCTTTCAATAGAGGTCGCCATGGCGTGCCTTCGCCGCTCGATGTTGCGCATGCTCGAAGGTCACCCCGAAAAGATCGCCGAATTCCATCCCAAGCTTTTGGCCGAAGCATACGAAGATGACGCAGGCTGCCCGTTCTTCAGTAAACCCTTGCAGGCTGGCTGAGCCGCTGCGAGCAGCGGGATTCAGAAATCTTCCTGCCATTCTCCATGGCGCCAGGGAAGCTAGGACTGAAAAAATGGCATTGCGAGATCAGAACGGAATAACTCCGGCGCGGTGAAGAGCGATCACTGCATCGCGCTCAACGAAATCACGGCGGTGCTCGACCTCCCATTCGGTGAACGAGAAAAACAGCGAGTGAGCCAGTTTGCCAACAATTGGTATGTGCCTGGGAAACTGATGTGCTGTCAGGTCGTAGTTTAGATCTCCGACCATGACCCAAAAATGGTGCTCGTGCTTTCTGGGTTTTGTGCCCTTTATGATGACGACGTTTTTCAGGCCGTACTTTTCCTCGAGAAGATAGGTAAGGATTAGTGACACGCTCTCGCAGCAATTATTGGGATAAGAGTAGCTGAAAGGAAAATCGAAAGCCCCGTCCTGCTTGTTCCGCTCGAGGAACGCCACGAGCCGGCGGACCGATTCCTCAATCTCAAATTTAGTTGTGACTTTTCTAGCGAGGGGCGCGGCGCGGTTCATGGACCATCGGTAGCAGCCGCCAAAACAGGCGGCGAGTCGCAAAAGACAACGTGCTGCCGCGCCGGTCAGGGCCCGACCCAGAAGTGGATGTTCACGGCCCTCATCCTATCCGTAAAACCTACCTTCCGTTCATCCGTCCAGCATGTGAGCAGGGGATGAATCTTAGCCGGGTCGAATGCGCTGGGCCCCTGGCTTATGGCTGCGGCACTACGGACGGCAGTGGGCAAACGATGACTGCGCCGGTGCGATTTTGCCTCAAATGGGCTCTTGAAAATATGTCGAAAGAAACATATGTCGTTTTTAACATGGATATGCGCGATCGCCTCAAAGAGTTTTGCCTCCGCCTTTTGGCTGCGCCGGCTTGCGCATCCAAGGCGGAGGCTTTCGAGCTTCTCAGCCTAACTCTGATCGAGGTCGAGAACGAATTTTCCGGCATCGCCTTCGATCCTGCTTTTCCGCGGGATGATGGCCGGATGTATCCGCCGCGAGACGACGCACACCGGTCGGTTCCCGGGCGCGACGATTTGCACCGCTACCGCAGCCAGGGACACAATACCTATTTCAGTGAGAGCGGTGCGATCCTGATAGTCGATCTGAACAAGGTCGTTCTTTTGGATAAGGCCGGCCACAACGCGAGGAGCATTACGCTATGAGCGAACCCATTCATGAGTTGATCGAAGCGCTTCAGTCTGAAGTGTCGGTTTCCTTCGACATCGACGAGCCTTCCAATCCGGACGGTGAGTGGTGGCTCGACATTGAGATCGACGGCATGCGGTCGAATGTCCTGTGGCAGTCTGCGCTCGGTTTTGGTCTATTTATCGATACGAACAGCTATGGACGACGCCCTCAGGAAATTTACAGGAATTCCGCAGAAGCTAGCGCACGCATTCTACAACTTGCAGCGCAATGGCGTAAGAATGCGCAAATACACCCATTGGGCCTTCGAGAGTTGCGACATCTTCTAGGCGAAACGCAATCACACCTCGCTGATAGCCTGGGAACAGATCAAGCGCGCGTATCTCGTTTGGAAAAGGGTGCGGATATCAAAGTCAGCGCACTTATAAATTATTTGCGAGCCATGGGCGGCCGGCTGGAATTGCGTGCGCATTTCCCAACATTTGAGGCGCCCATTGAGCCTGTAGATCCCGTGGCGGTCAAACAAAGACTGAATTGAAAGGAGCCTGCCCCATGCAGCTCAACCTTCTCGTCCTTCGCGCTCGCGATCCCCATGCCCTTGCTGATTTCTACGGTTCACTCGGTCTCGCGTTCCAACTTGAAAAGCACGGAAGCGGTCCCGTGCATTTGAGCTGTGAAACGGGCGGGGGCCTCCTCGAAATCTATCCCTGCCATGAGGAGCAGGCGAGCACACGCGCCGTGCGCCTCGGTTTCACGGTTGATGACCTCGATGCGCGGTGCATTGCCGTTGCATCTAACAATGGACGACTTCTGAGAGCACCGCATTCGACGCGGTGGGGACGGCGTGCGACGATCGAGGATCCCGAAGGTCATACCGTAGATCTTGTGGAGGCGGATGCAGTCTAGCAGAATTCTGCCGGCCAAGCAGATAGTGGGAGATCAGCGTAAGTTGTCGGACACGAGCCTTTCGTTCATTTCGATATGTCGTGATATCTCTCGCGGTCGGCAAGATGGCTGCGAGCGCGAGGGAAGTTCGGGCCAAAAATTTTACATCCGGATTTCCGATCGCGGCTAACCGTTTCTTGAGCCAGACATGAACCAGTCGCCGCACAGTCAGACGCATCAGGAGACCACTGAAATGCGAGCGGCACCACTGACGTGCTTCCGGAAAAGCGGTGAACGCTATACCCGCCACCAGGCAGTGGAAAACGAGATCGCGCTCGCTCTCGAAATGCCTCATACCGTCTGGTGTGACCAATCTTGGCGGATCGAGACCCTGGTTCATCTCATCCGGCTTCGGCGACGCGACAACGATCCGCATGTTCTGGGCATACTTACATATCAATTTTTCGAACGGGTGAAGCCCATCGTTAACCGCTGGTCACGGGGCTACGGCCCGGCCGATAGCGAAGAAATACAGATCTCGGTTGCGAATGAACTCGGCGATCTGCTTAATGAAACCCCTCCGTCACGTACGGCCGAATATCTTGAGGTCGACGCGGCAACCGTCGTCAAGCAGGCGACGCTCCGTGCAATCGGGCCAGACCGTCCCAAGGCTCAGGCATTTCAGTCCGCAGATCGAGATGAAGACGGGCAGTACACGCCGATAGTCGAACGTCTTGCGTCAGAGGAACTCAACCCTGAAGAGCATTTGCTCGCGGAGGAAGAGGACGAAGCTGGAGGCGCGCTCAGGTATCTCAACGCGGTGACGGATCCGCGGCACCGGGAAGCCTTTATCCTCCGGCACATTTACAACTGGCCGCTCAAAGATGGCCCGGATGGCGTACCTACCCTCTGCGAGAAGTTCAAACCGGTGAGCGAACGCCAAATTCGAAACTGGATAAACGCTGCAATTGAGCAAATGCGCGAAGCGCATGGAGAAGAGTCATGAACCGTGTGGATCAGCCAACGGCGGATGACGTCATCCTTGACCTCCTCATCGACGGCGTCGAGCCGACGCATGAGAATCTCGTGGTGGCGATCGCCGCCTATCCCCAGCACCGCGATGCGCTGGTGGCGTTTTTCGCCAATCTTGCCGTGCAAACGGCTTTGAAGGACGAGCCGGCACCCTCCGGCTGCAGTGTTGAGCAATTTGCGAATATTGGCGTGAGCCGAGTTCTGGTCCGCCGTCACGAGGCACAGGGACAAACCTCAACGGATATCGACGACACAAGCGGAGAGATTGAAATCAAATCAATGCCTCCGCGCCTCTCGCAGCTGATCCGTGCGCGCGGCCTTACGGAAGACGAGGTCGCCGTCCGTGTCGGTCTCGATGCGGGATTGATGATGAAGCTGGACCGACGCCGCATCGTCGGGCGGCGTCCTTTGGAAATGTTCCGTCGGATCGCCGGTGAGATTCGCTTGCCGCCAGCGCATGTGATTGCCTCGGCCACCGGCGCGCCGATCCCGTCCTCCAGGGGCAATCTGCGCAAGGCCAAAAGGCCAATAAAGATCGAAACCGAGACGTTTGACGTGGCCATCAATGCCTCGACGCTATCGGATGATCTCAAGGCCTTTTGGTTGCGGCAACTGGCGGACTCGGATGAACCGGCGGCATGAGCGCCTGGTCTGAACTGCGCAGCCAGGCTGCAGCTTGGCACGACGAGCTGAACCCCCATGCTGACCTGCTTCGGGCGGTTGATCTCCTCGCCGCGGCCGCACTGGCCAGCGGAGTCAAGGTCCTGGTGCTCCCCAAGGACGATGCGCTGCTGGACAACACCGAGGCCTCCTATGATCCGGATGGTCCGAGAATTCTGGTCTCGGCCGCGCTTAGCGACGAGGACCGCGCCTTTCATGGCGCCCATGAATATGGGCATCCCCGGCTGCACCATCCGAAGGGCGGCTGCCACGATGATGACGTCGATCCCTATACGATCGCCGAGCCCGAGAGCTCGGCGGTCGGCGACAACGACGCCTATAGTCCGAAGCAGCGTCGTGAAGCGCAGGCAAATGTCTATGCCCGCGAACTTCTGCTGCCTCGTCGGCGCCTCAGGGCGGCGTGCATCACGCACAAGCTTACGGCGGACACTATCGCCGCCGATCTGGGGCTTCCGTTGAATCTGGTCCAGCAACAGATGGCCGATGCACTCTTGCTTCCCGAAGATCGGCCGCCGGATCCCGATGGCGAGCGTCCGTCGCTGGATGGCAGCCAGCGACTTGCGGCAGAGGTAGATCCGGGGCCTGTACAGGTGCGAGCCGGACCCGGCACCGGCAAAACGCGGACGCTGGTGGCCCGGGCAGCGTGGCTCATATCCCAAAAGCAGGCCGATCCGGCGTCCATTCTGGCCCTCACCTATTCTAATGCTTCGGCCGAGGATCTTTCACGCCGGTTACGTCTCGAACTTGGAGGTGCCGCTACCGCGGTCTGGTGCAGCACTTTTCACGCCTTTGGGCAGGAACTGCTGCGCCTCTACGGAGATCGGCTCGGCCTGCCCGATTCTCCGAAACTCCTGGACCGGGCGGACTCGCTGTTCCTTCTTGAGTCGGAACTCGAGCACCTCAAGCTCGACTATTATTTTGACCTGCACGAGCCGCTACGTGGGCTCAAGTCGGTACTGAACTCCATATCGCGCGCGAAGGATGAGCTGTGCGACCCGCAGACCTACCTTGCGCGGGCACAGGCCATGCCGGTGGGCGAGGCCAGGGACAAGGCCCTGGAAGCGGCCCATATCTATGAAGTTTACCAGAAGGCACTCGAAACCCGGGGGTGGGTGGATTTTGGCGATCTTATCGCGCGCAGTGTCGAACTGCTGAAGAACCACGCCGATGTCGCCGCCGAAATCCGGCAGACCTACCGACACATCCTTGTCGACGAATATCAGGACATGAACAAGGCGAG
>NZ_CALMSV010000236.1 GCF_937872355.1 uncultured Sphingorhabdus sp.
GCCACCCCGTGGGGAAAATTGCCAGGGACCTTCCCGGTTGCAGGCAAAGCCTTTCTCGATTCTATCAAGACCGACCAATTCCCCGGCACCATATCCGCCGATGGCAAGCAGCAGACCGTGACCTATAGCGAGCGTCTGGCGATCGGCTATCGCTGGTATGATTCCAATGTCAGCGGAAATTGCTCCGAAAAGACGGGACGAAACCCGTGCGTGGCATTTCCTTTCGGCCATGGCCTGTCTTACACAAGCTTTGCCGTCGGAAAGCCAAAGCTGGCGTTCGATGCACCCAATGATCGCTGGGTCGCATCGGCCCGTGTGAGCAACACAGGCAAGCGTCCGGGTGCCGAAGTGGTGCAAGTCTATCTGCAGCTGCCCGAAAGCGCGAACAGCATTGGCGCGAAACAGCCACCGCGCCGTCTGATCGGGTTCAAGCGGATCGAGCTGGCGGCAGGTGCGTCGGGTGACGTCGAAATTGCGATTGATCCCAAGGCGAGCAACCACCCGCTGAGCGTTTGGGACGAGGTTTCGAACCATTGGGTTATGCCGCAAGGGACCTATACGGTCTGGATTGGACGATCTTCTTCGCCCAAAGATCTGGTGCGCACGGGCAGCTTCACGCGGTAGGAATTGGCGACAGTTCGAACGTAGGTTTGGGCGGACGCAACGCCACCCTTGTCTCTCTAAATCAACTAAGGTGCTCTTCGCCATTTCGAGCGCGATACCGACTATAATGTCCTTCTGCCGCATGCTTCAGTGGCCTTGACAAATTCGTCGCAGAGCAAGTCACCAAGGGCGCGATGATCATGGTCACAGGGCGTATCCACTACACGAAATGGACCGATCAAAATGGCACCGACCGTTACGGCTGCGAGATCATTGCCGAGCAGGTCGACTTCCTCGCCAAGGCCAAGGAAGCCTCCAAGGAAGAACCCAAGAAGCGGCGCTCGAAGTAGCGCCGCAGCATCACCGATCGTCAAATCAAAAAGGCTCCGAGCACCCGCTGCGGGGCCCTTTTTTATGCCAATACCGCAACCCATGATTTGACAATAAATGACCCGCCATTCGCAGGGTAGGGGGTTAGCGGAGAGGCGCAGAACGCCTCGCGTTTCGACCATCAAATGTGGCTATTTGCTGACCCTCTGACGGAAAACTGCCAAAAATGAAGCGGCGATGTCTTCCCGTTTTCGATTCCATTCAGGCGCCAATCGGGCTAAGAAATCCGTCGAAACCCGCAGTTTCATGGGCTTTTTTCCAAGTCAGTTTTAGTCATAGAATCCACCTTCGGAGCACTGAAAATGCAAGCACACCCTACACAGCTAGCCGTAGGGAGAAATTGCAGGTTTTCTGCCGGTCTCCAGCCATTTTGATGAGGTGGCAACTTTCCAATCATTTTCAAATCACTGGGATTTCGCAATTTGAATCCAAATCACTTATCGGTAAACCGCTGATTTTCCTCGACTGTTGTGCACTGTGAGAGCCGAATTCACTGATTTGAATATAAATCACCATACCGGGCCCAATGTCGCAACTTTCCGCGCAGGTCCGTCTATATTCGCAGGCCAATGTCGAACAAAGCTGGAGAATGGCGGCGCGCTAACCGCTAGGCTGAAAGTCCGTTTAGCGCGACGGCCAACCGAGCATTTTGGCTGGAGCCGGGAAGCCGTCGAGCAGCATGCTGGCCCACATCGACAGCAGCGCGCGGCGCCGGTCGAGATAGGCAGCTCGGTTATAGGCGCCCTCTGATCCGGATACACCGTCGGGCACATGGGCAAGGATCAGGTCGATCACATAACGGTCAGCGGGAGTGCCGTTGCCGAGCGCCCATTCGTTCATGATCGTCGAGAAGGATGCGCGCCAGCCATGGGGGACATGGCGACCCTGATAGCTGCAACGGTTGTAGAAATAGCTCAATGTATTCTCGCTCATCGGTGTGCGGGCATTACGGTTGCCGGGGAACACCAATGGCCCGCGGCCGGTGAGGACATAGGCAGCCCGCAAGACGTCGACCGCTTGTGCTGACAGGGGGACCAGATGCTCGAAGCCATCGTCACTTTTGAGATCAAGCGTCAGCTTCATACGATGGGCAGGGACACGCCATAATGCATCGGGTGCCGGGCCATCATCTTGCCAATCGACATTCTCTATCTCTGCCCAGGGCAGAGCACGGATCATGCCCGGTCGCTGTGCAGTCAACGCCAGAAAGCGTGATGCCAATTTGGTGAGCGGAGACGCAGGCTCGCATTCGGTCTTGCGCAACATATTATGAAGCGATGCAAGCGTGACCAGTGCGGGACGCTTTCTTGAACGGGGCACAGGCTTGAGTGCTTTCGTTACAATCGCCGCTGGATCACGTGACCCAACACCTTCGGCAATCGCATGAACAAACACCGCTGACATGCGTTGGCGGATACGGTGCGCAGTCTCGATCGCACCACGCTTCTCGATCTTGCGCAGCACCGACAGGACCATCGGCTCGTCAATCTCGGTGATTGGCAATTTGCCAACCCAGGGGAAGACATCCTTCTCAAGACTGCTGATCACATCTCTTGCATGGACCGGCGTCCAGCGCCCTTCTTGCAAAGCAAACCAGCCTCTCGCCAAAGCTTCAAAGGTGTTGGCAGAAGCCACCGCCCGTTCGATCCTCAACTTCGCTGCCTCAATTCCCGGGTCGCGGCCTTCGCGCAACAGCTTGCGCGCCTCAGCCTTGCGGTCGCGTGCATCGCGCAACGACAGCTCTGGCCAAGCCCCCAGGATCAGCCGCCGTTCTTTGCCTGCAAAGCGGTATTTTAGCCGCCAACTGCGGTGCCCTGTCTTGGTGACGTAAAGGTGCAGGCCTTCGGCATCGGCCAGCTTATAGTCTTTATCGCGCGGCCTCGCGTTCTTGATGGCAAGCTCGGTTAGCATCGATGCCCCCAGACTAGCGAATCAATGCCCCCAAGCGTGCCCCCGGATGAGTCAGGATACAAGGAAACGAATTGAAACATAACAGGAACAGATATGCCCGCAAAGCTGCAGAAATGCAAGGAAAATAGAACTTTAGGGAACGTGCCTGAACGGCATTGTGGCGGAGACGGAGGGATTCGAACCCTCGATACGGTTTTGCCGTATACTCACTTTCCAGGCGAGCGCCTTCGACCACTCGGCCACGTCTCCGCATCCTGGATGGCGCGCCCTATCGTGAGAATGTTGCTTTCGCAAGCGCCGATGCTTTGCAATAAGGTGCAGATGATCAAAAAGCCCTTGCTGCTCGCCTGCGCTGCCGCTTTTGCCGCGCTCCCATTGTCCGCCCAGGATACGAAACCCGAATATCCTTCGCCGCCGGAAATCGTTGCCAAGGCGCAGGCGGAAGAGTGGGTTGCTATTGCGCCGTCCGACCTGTTGGTGATGGACCTTGCTCCCGACGCCAAAGGCAAGGCGCGCCGCGTTGTCATCCAATTGATGCCCGCGCCTTTCAGCCAAGGCTGGGTGGCCAATATCCGCAAGCTGGTGGCGGCGAAGTGGTGGGACGGCACCAGCGTCAACCGCGTGCAGGACAATTATGTCGTGCAATGGGGTGATGCGACCGAGAAGAAAGCTCTGCCTGAGGGTTTGGTGAATGTGTCTGAGGCTGACTATGTTTATCCAAAGTCGATTGCTCGTCCGCGTGCACTAGACGGACTTTTTGTTCCACCAAATGATGTCTCGCGGTGGACAAGCTTTCATCAAGGCTTCCCCGTTGCGGGGGTCGGCACACCCGACAGTGAACGCAATTGGCCAACGCATTGCTACGCTATGGTTGGCGTGGGCCGAAATATGTCACCCGATACGGGCACCGGGGCAGAACTCTACACCGTCATCGGTCACGCACCGCGCCACCTTGACCGCAACATCGCGCTGGTTGGGCGGGTGATTGAGGGGATCGAGCATCTTTCTAGCCTGCCGCGCGGAACGGGGCCGTTGGGTTTTTACGAGCAGGAGGAGGAGCGGGTTCCGATCACCTCGGTGCGCCTCGGCAATGAAATCGCTGACTTGCCCGCCTTCGAATATCTCTCCACCGAAAGCGCCAGTTTTGCGGCCTATGCCGATGCCCGTGCGAACCGGCGTGATGCCTTCTTCATAAAGCCTGCGGGCGGAGCAGATATCTGCAATATTCCGGTCCCGATCCGGCGGAAGGCGCAGTGAGCGAGAGCGTCGAGACCACTGCCACGCTCTGGATCTGGACCAGCGCCGAAGCCCCGGCAAGCTGGCATTTTCTGACCATTGACGGCGAAGCGGCCGAAGCGATCCGCGCTACTGCCCTGATGCGGCGGCTGGAGGGCGGGCAACGGCGCGGCTGGGGCTCAATCCGCGTAACAGCGACAATCGGCGATACCAAATGGCAAACCTCGGTCTTTCCCTCCAAGGAGAGCGGTGGCTATCTCCTGCCGGTCAAGGCTGCCGTGCGTAAGGCAGAAGGCGTGACTGCAGGCGACGAGGTCATAGTGCAACTGGCCTATTAAAGGCATCAGCCCTTTTTAGGATCCCGGTCGGTCACCACGACAAACAGCATCACGGCCATGAATGCGCCCATCATGCCGGCAAAAATGGCGACAGGCAAAATCGAAAGGTCAGACATAAAAAACTCCCTTTTAGAAGGCACTTTGCATGCGTTCGAAAGAGAAGGGTTTCCTTGACTTCAGTCAAAAATTGGCAACAGTCTTTACTATATCTTTGGTTTTAGTACTTTATTGTGGGTGGAACAGCAGGTCGCAGATTGTATTGCAGTTTCTGGTATTGCCGTGGAGGGGCGACTATGGGTGGTGATGACGACAAGCGACAGGGTGATCGCAGGCAGCGCACAGAGCGGCGATCCGGTGAAGATCGACGCCGAGTGAACGATCCTGCCTATAGCGGCCCTGAAAGGCGTTCCGGCAATGACCGGCGATCAGGTGGTGACCGCCGATCAGGGTTGGATAGGCGCTCGGAGCCGCGCGGCTGATCCAGCGAAGGCTTTGCAGCGGTGCCGAGCTTCGCTTAATGGGCGCATGGTATTGACTTGCTCACTCGATCTGCCGTCCGAAGCCGTTGCTACTATATTCAGGGCCGATGCCGGACCTGACCCTTGGGCGGGAGGGGATATCCAGCCCGGACAGTTTGCTCCGGTCATTGTCCGTGCAGGCAGCACCGGGCACAAAGTGATCCGGCCGATGCACTGGGGCTATCCTGCGCCCGGCCAGTCCGCGGAAATGACACCACCGGGCGCGATGCGCTGGGTCAGCCATGTGCGCAATCTGGAAAGTCCGTTCTGGATTGGCAATCTGCGGCATGCGGGGTTGCGTTGTCTGATCCCGTTGACCTCCTTTGTTGTGCCACTTGGACTTAAGGGCCGGCATTTACGATGCCACATAAGCGGTCGGACGGCATTTGCCGCCGCCGGCATCTGGCGCGCCTTTACAGATATGCCGGTCTTTGCAATGCTGACCACCGAGCCAAGCCATGCGTTGCTGCCCGTCGAGGGCGGCAAAGCCCCTTCCAGCATGCCGGCGCTTTTGGATGAAAGCGCGCAGGAACAATGGTTGCGAGCCGATTGGAAGGAGGCCGGTGCCCTCATCAAGCCTTATGGCAAGGCGGACCTGATTGTCGAAAGCCTGGGCTGAACCCGCAATCGTGCATCCATTTGCCGTCCCCTCTCGCTTTTCGTCGCGGGCTGGGCGATAGGCGCGGCATGTGTGTTGTCGCCATCGCCCTTGATTGCCATCCGCGCTGGAAGCTGGTGCTGGCTGGCAACCGCGACGAATTCCACGCGCGGGAAGCTGACCCTCTGGGCCGTTGGGCGGAGGCACCGCATGTTCTCGCCGGGCGGGATTTGCAGGCGGGCGGCGGCTGGCTAGGGGGGAGGGAGGAACCGCGGCTCCCCGGCCGTCCCCAAAACCCCAAACCCCGAGGG
>NZ_CALMSV010000237.1 GCF_937872355.1 uncultured Sphingorhabdus sp.
GACCCGACAGTGCCGAGGGCACATGGTATCTCGAGGATCGGTTCATCGATCCGATCCGGCAGGAAGACACGATCGGGACCGCGATCTACCGCGATCGCTACACGCGGACGGCGGAGGGCTGGAAGATCGCCCATAGCGAATATGACCGTGTCTACGAAATTGCCCGACCCATTCCAACGGACGAAAGACTGACCTTTCATCTGCTGGCGAAGACGGGGCGGAAACCCGAGGCGCGGATCGACACAACCAAATGGTTGGAATGGTATTAAGGGCGCGCTAAGCCCCTGTCTCAAACCATATCAAAGGCATCGAAATCCGGCTTCGCCATCGCGTCGGCAAAGGCATCATAATCCCAAGGCCATGTGATCGGCACGCCGGTTTTATCGAGATACCAACTGGTGCAGCCGGAACCGAAAATGGTAGCCTTGGCCGCGGCGATGCGGCGGGCTTCATAATCGTCGAACGCGGCTTTGCTGGCGACGATGCCGCTGGCGTTGCTGGTCGATACGCGGTTCAGCAATTGCTCGACATAGCTCCATTGCCGCTCGGCCACATCGATCAGCGAGAAATTGCCAACCGGTGAGCTGGGCCCGTTGAACAGGAAGAAGTTGGGGAAATCGGGAATCGAAATCGCCATATAGGCCGCACAACGCTCGGCCCAGGCATCCTCGATATCGCGACCACCCAATCCCTTCACCGAAATCGGGCGCACGAAGCGGTCGGTGTGGAAACCGGTGGCGAGTGCCAGAACGTCGAGCTTGTGCAAAACGCCTTCGTTATCGATCACGCCTTCGGGCACGATTTCGCGGATGCCGCAGACAATCGTTTCGACATTGGGCTGTTGCGCCACGCCATAATAGTCATAGCTGTAGATCAGCCGCTTGCAGGCTGCCCGGTAATTGGGGGTCAACTTCGCGCGCAGCACCGGATCGCCGATCGACTGTTCGAGCCAGCCCCGGCAAATATCCTCGATCGACTGCATTTCCGGCCCGTCAATGTCGGTAATGCCGGTGGTGAAACGGCGGATATTCGCCCAATAGGTTTCGTCATAACGGATCGCGTCAATCGCCTCGACGCTGGCGCGGAATTTGGCCTTATCCTCCTCGCTATATTCGAAATTGGGATAGGGCATCATCCATTGCGGGCTGCGCTGGAAATGGACGATGTTATGTCCGTCTTTGCCCAGCTTGGTGACCATCTGCACGCCGGTCGAACCATTGCCGATCACGCCGATACGTTTGCCTTCAAGGCTGTAATCAACATCCCATTGCGCGGTATGCATCGTCTTTCCGGCAAAGCTTTCCAGCCCCTTGATGTCCGGGAATTTGGGGTGGTGCAGCACGCCGGTTGCCATGATCGCGACATGCGCCTGATCCTTGTGGCCATCGCTGGTTTCGATATCCCAATGATCGCCGTTCCATTCCATATGCGCAATTTCGCTGTTGAAACGGATTAGCGGGCGGATGCCATAATCATCGACGACCTTTTCGAAATAGGCCTGGATTTCATCGCCGCCGACCAGATAGGCCGACCATTCGGGGTTGGGCGCGAATTCATAGGTATAGGCGTGCGCCGGGACGTCGCAGGTAAGCCCCGGATAGCGGTTGTCGCGCCAGGTGCCGCCTATGCGATCCGCCTTTTCGTAGACGGTGATATGCTTGTGGCCTGCCTCTTTCAACTTGATCGCACAGAGGATTCCGGACATCCCGGCCCCGATAATGGCGAAACGCTTTTCTCCGTTCAACAAGTCACTCTCCTAAAAACGCACGCCAACCGAAACGCCCCATGTGCGCGGATCGGGGAAATAGCCGAGCGTCAATCCGCCAAAGCCGGGTCCGAAATCGATGAAGTTGCTGGGATCGTCTTCCTTGGTCAGGTTACGGACAAAGGCCGCGATTTCGGTCTTCACACCGCCCAGATCAAATTCGGAAAGTGCGGCACGAAGGTTAATAATCGTGCGGCCTTTGGATTTGGTGTTGAAGGCATTCTGGTCTGACGGTGTCGGCGTGCGCAGCGGGTAGGGGAAGGTGAAGTAGGACGACACATGGTTGATGTCGCCATAGAGGTTGAACTTGCCCCAATCGCCTTCGGCCACCGCCCAGTCCACACCCAGTGATGCGCTCACTTTCGGTGTGTGCGGGAAGGCGCGGTTGTCGGAAACATCAACACCCGCATCGATATAGCGCTTATAGTCGGCATCGAGCAGTGCGAGCGAGCCATTGATCGTCAGGCTGTCGCTTGGTTTGGCAATGGCTTCGAATTCAAGGCCCTGGATGCGTGCGGATGCGGCGTTGCGGACAATTGATGATGCGGCGCCTGTCGCGCGGAATATCGAAAGCTGAATATCCTTGTGATCGTCGCGGAAGGCCGCGACATTGAAGATCAGGCGACCGTCAGCCAGCTTTGTCTTGATGCCCAGTTCATAACTGTCGACTTTTTCGGGATCATAGGGATCGCACAGTTCGAACGCGCCGCTCGGGCAGGCAGCAGTCGGCGCTCCAAAATCATTGGTCTCGCCATTGAAGCCGCCTGATTTGAAACCGCGGGCAAAGCGGGCATAGAGGTTGATATCCTCGCTCGCGGCATAGCTGAGTGTCGCTGCAGGGGAGAAGTTGTTGTACTTCGCATCGGGTACGCCGCCATAGGGGATATTCGCCACGACCAGCGGAGAAAAGATGCTATTGGCCGCGTCAAAATTCACTCTCAGGAACCGGCGAATGTCCTTCTTCTCGTTGGTGTAGCGTCCGCCCAGTGACAGTTTCAACGCATCGGTTAGGTCATAGTCGATCTGGGCGTAGAGGGCCAATGCTTTGGTGTGCGACCCGTAATCCGACTGGAAGTCAGAACCTCCGCCAAAAAACACCTGCGGCCCCAGCGTTTCTGCCTTTTCCTTGAAATAGAAGGCTCCCAATACATAGTTCAGACGATCGGAAAAGGCCGTGCCGGCCAGCTGCAGTTCCTGGCTGAACGCATGATAGTCAGTGATCCGCTGGGTGAAAGCCACTGGCGTTGGCGAACCATCAAGATCAAGCCCATCTGCCCACGCAAGATCGCGATAAGCGGTTATCGATTTGAGCGTCGCGTTACCTAGGTCTGCGGTTAGCGTGAGCGCATGGCCATAAGCGCGCGAGCGTTCATATACCGAACCATCTATGCTCGCGACCTTCTGCCGTTCAGGATTGGTATATTGGTGCAGCGGGAAAAAGGCTCCGCCAAAGGCGAAACTGGGCGAAGCTGGATCGAAGATATCGCGCGGATCGCCATTACGGTTGACGCGCAGCAACTGCGCAAACGGCGGCCGCTGCTTCTGCTTATTATAATCATAGGTATAGTCGGCCGTGATGGCGTCGCTCAGTTCGGCCCGCAACTGGACCATGAAGCTTGCGCTGTCGATGGTATCAGTCTGGTTCACGACATTGGGAAGGGCCGTGACGACACCCGCGACCGGGTTGGGAACAACGTCGACCAGACCGTCGCGCTTCACATATTGGCCCGAAACCTTGGCCGAGAATACACCCATTTGCGGCAGGTCGATGGCACCCTTGATCTTGCGATAATCATAGCTGCCATAAGTAAGTTCGAGCGAGCCGCCTGCTTCGCCCGAAGGCTTTTTGCTAATCAGGTTTATGGCACCGGCCAGTGCGTTGCGACCATAGAGCGTTCCCTGGGGGCCGCGCAGAATTTCGACCCGTTCCAGATCGGCAACATCAAAAATCGACCCCTGCGCCTTGGCAATATAGACGCCATCAAGATACAGGCCGACAGCAGGTTCCCATGTGATGGCCGGATTGATCGTCACCGACCCGCGGATGGCAATCTGGGTAATGGTCTTGCTCGAAGGCGCACGCTCGATTTTCACATTGGGAGAAACGGTGCCCAGCCCGTCGATCGAGGTGATACCCCGCGACTCCAGAAATTCGGATCCGACCGCCGAAATAGCGATTGGCACATCCTGGATGTTTTCCGCCCGCTTCTGCGCAGTAACGACGATTTCGCCTATTCCATCGCTGTCGCTACTTCCATCCTGTGCGTAGCTCGCGGTGGCGCTGGCCAGTGCAGTGGATACCAAAAGGCTTTTGAAAATGACGCTTTGCATGGCAATCTCTCCCGACACATGCGTTGATCGCAAATTGCGTAATTATTTTATGGTATGACTACGATATATTGAATATATCGACAATGCAAATTCGAAAAGCGTAGATAATACGCAATCGATTTACGCAATGAGAGGAAGGGTATGAGCACATTGGAGGCCAGGATTGATCGGCTGGAGTCGCTTGACGCCATACGCCAGCTCGCCGCCAAATATTCGCTGGCACTCGACATGCGCGACATGGACGCGATGGTGAACCTGTTCGAGGAGAATGTCCGGGTCGGCAAGGATGCCAGCGGGCGCCAAGCGCTACGCGCTTATATGGATGGCACGCTCCGTTCGCCATTTACTGGTACCTCGCACCATATTGGCGGCCATATTATAGAATTTGACGATCCCGATCATGCACACGGCATCTGCTATTCGAAGAATGAGCATGAGACTGGCGATGAATGGGTCATTATGCAGATGATGTATGCGGACAATTATGTCCGTGTGGACGGGCGCTGGTATTTCGCCCGGAGGCTGCCGCTTTATTGGTACGCAACCGATCTCAACAAGCCGCCGATTGGCGATAAGAAGATGCGCTGGCCCAATACCGATTGGGTCGAAGGAAATTTCCACAATCTTTTTCCCAGCTTCGCCGAATTTTGGGCGCGTGAGGGCGATCTTGGCGGTCCGGTGCCAGAACCAGCGCCGCTCGAAAAGTTCATCGAAACGATGCGCCGCGGGCAGGCGGCTCCCAAGGTCAAGGTGCGGGCAGACTGATGAAAAAGCGCTGGATTGCGCTGCTTGCGTTTGCCGCTTTGGTTGGCGGGGCAGGCGGTTGGTGGGTCAATGCCAATCGCGCGATAACCGAGGCGCGGCCGATTGAGGGTGCTTCTTCACAACAGGCCGAATGGGACAGGTCCTTTGTACCTGCGCCGGAAGAGCGAAGCATCAACGCAAACCCGTTCCTCGCGGCACACAACAACGGCACCATGCATAGCG
>NZ_CALMSV010000238.1 GCF_937872355.1 uncultured Sphingorhabdus sp.
CGACCACCGAGATCTACACTCTTTCCCTACACGACGCTCTTCCGATCTATCACCTGATCGACCCGCGCCCTGCCCAACATCGCAGGCGCTTCCTGGTCTCACAGACGCAATATCGCAGCATCATCACGTCCATTCGGTTAACATTCAAACTAACGCCCGAAGGACGAAGCAACGCCTACCCGGCTTATGGGCCCAATAACCTGTTTTATGACAGCAAGGGCCATTACTCGGCTTACACTACGTGCAACGAATGGACTGGAGCAGTTTTGCGCAAAGCGGGTGTCCGTATGGGCATCTGGACGCCGATGCCCGGCGGGGTTATGCGCTGGTTCGATTAACCGGCGGCTGCGACAATCGCCGCCCATTGGGCTTCGTCGATCACCTCGATACCCAGTTCCTGTGCTTTTTTGAGCTTAGACCCAGCGCCGGGCCCCGCAACGACCAGATCAGTCTTGGCTGATACCGAACCAGCGGCTTTTGCCCCAAGGGCCTCTGCCTGTGATTTGGCTTCGTCGCGGCTCATAGTTTCGAGGGCTCCGGTGAAGACGACGGTCTTACCCGAAACCGAGGATGCGCGCGTCTCAACGATATAGTCCGGTGGAGAAACTTCGCTGAGCACATCTTCCCACACCGCAACGTTGTGCGGCTCATCAAAGAACAAACGCAGCGAATTGATTACAGCATCTCCAATTCCGTTGATGCCGTGAAAATCCAAATAACCCGTTCCGTCGTCGCTGTGTGGGAAAACCCAAGCTCCTCCTTCGACTCGAAACATTCGGTTGTACTTCTCTATCTCTTGACGCAGCACTGGAAGAGTAACAGCTGCCTTCATCAAGTCACGTGCGGTGACGGACCCGATATGGCGAATGCCCAAACCAAACAGCAGACGCGCGGCATCCGGCGCGCGTTTGGTCTCGATGGCACTCAACAGGTTATCCACAGACTTTTCCTGCCAGCCCTCGCGGCCCAATATCTCAGCACGATGTTCCTGCAGGCGGAAAATATCAGCGGGCGAGTGCAACCAGCCGAGGTCGAAAAATTCCTGAATCGTCTTTTCGCCCAGACCTTCGATATCCAGTGCCGCGCGGCTTACAAAATGCTTTAGCCGCTCCACACGCTGGGCGGGACAGATGAGGCCGCCGGTGCAGCGCACATCGACTTCGCCTTCCTCTGCGACCGCTTCCGAACCGCATTCGGGGCAATGATCGGGAAAATGAAATTCCGGCAATACTGAATCGCGGGTAAGATTCTCGACAATCTGGGGGATGACGTCCCCTGCCCGTTGCACCTTCACCCTATCACCGGGACGCACGCCCAGTCGGGCAATTTCATCGCGATTGTGGAGCGTCACGTTCGAGACAACCACCCCGCCAACAGTTACCGGTTTCAACCGGCCAACGGGGGTAAGCTTACCCGTGCGCCCCACCTGAATGTCGATCGCTTCCAACGTCGTCTCAGCCTGTTCCGCCGGAAATTTATGTGCAATTGCCCAGCGCGGCGCCTTGGCGACAAAGCCCAGACGTTCCTGCCAGTCGAGCCGGTCAACCTTGTAGACCACGCCATCGATATCATAAGGCAGGTCCGCACGTTGCTTTTCGATCTCGCGATAATGTTCCAAAGCCCCCGTTGCGCCCGCAACAGGTTTGAGGAATGTCGAAACCGGTATTCCCCAACCGGCAATCGCCTGCATGACGCCATATTGACTGTCTGAAGGCATGGCACTCGTCTCGCCCCAGCCATGGGCGAGGAAGCGCAAGGGCCGCGACGCGGTGACAGCCGGATCCTTCTGCCGCAACGAACCCGCAGCTGCATTACGTGGATTGGCAAATTGGCGGGCCTTTTCGGGATCATCCGCCTCGGCCAGCAACCGGGCATTGAGCGCCTCGAAATCGGCCTTCGCCATGAACACTTCGCCGCGGACTTCAAAAACCGCCGGAACTTTGCCGAACAAGCGATGCGGGATATCGGAGATGGTCCGCACATTGGCAGTTACATCTTCCCCCACCTGCCCGTCGCCGCGCGTGGCCGCCTGCACCAGTTCGCCATTTTCATAGCGCAATGAGCAGGACAGGCCGTCAATCTTGTCCTCGGCAGTCAATGCGACCTCAGTATCGGCAGAAAGATTCAAAAAGCGCCGGACACGCGCGACGAAATCCTCGACATCCTCATCCGAAAACGCGTTGTCGAGGCTCATCATCCGCTTGGCGTGAGTGACCTTGCTCAGCGGCGAAGCCTCCACCGCCGCACCAACCTGCGCATTGGGGCTGTCTGCCCGCACCAGCTGCGGAAATGCCGCCTCCAGTTCGTTATTCCGCCTGACAAGAGCATCGAACTCAGCATCCGAAATCTCGGGTGCGTCATGCGCATGATAAAGATTGTTATGACGTGCGATCGCCTTGGCGAGGCGCATCAATTCATTGGCAGCCTGGGCTTCAGTGACTACAATCTCAGACATTACTACCTATAGGCGGACAAACCCGCTTAATAACTGATACGACATGAGGTTCCCTTTCCCCATTGGTAATGTAGCCGATGACGCAGTTCGTTTCCGTTTTATTAGCCCAAACTATCCGGATGTGCCCCGAGGCATCGGAGATGTGTGGTGAAGCAAAATAATGCCGTGGTCCACCTTTCATCACAATTACGTCGTTCCCATCAGCATTGCCTAACGCAAGTTCAACTTTACTGGCATCTTCATCTAATCGAACGAGAAAGCGGTGCGGCGGCGCTCGATCAGACACAAAATCAAAAACGAGCCATCCTGCAATTGCTGCACTAACCAACGCCAAAGCAAAAATTCGCGGCTTCATACGCCCTCCATCAGGCGTGCGGCCTGCGCTCTAGCTTCGTCAGTAATCTCCGCACCAGAAAGCATCCGGGCGATTTCTTGTCGGCGGCCTTCGGCATCAAGGCGTACGACGCCAGTGCGAGTGACTGTACCCTCACTCGACTTGGCGATGAAATAATGCGCTTGCCCCTTGGCCGCAACCTGCGGGCTGTGGGTGACGGCGAGGAGTTGCTTCCCTGCCCCGGCAAGTCGGGCCAGACGCTCTCCTATCGCCGAGGCAACGGCTCCCCCCACTCCGCGATCGATTTCGTCGAAGATGATAGTTGCTGCCCCGCCTTCCTCTGCTAGCGCTACCTTAAGCGCAAGGATGAAGCGCGACAGTTCTCCTCCCGATGCGATTTTCGCCAGCGGTGCAAAGGGCGCGCCAGGGTTGGTCGAAATGAGAAATTCAACACGATCCATGCCCGATGCAGTCCAACGATCTTCCGGAAGCGTTTCCACGGCAGTCTGAAACTGCGCCGCATCCAGTTTAAGCGGGGCCAGTTCGGCAGCGACCGATGCATCGAGGCGCTTGGCGGCATCCATACGCTTGACGGATAAGGCGGATGCGGATTTGCGGTAAGCTTCAGCGTGCTGAGCGACTTCGGCTTCCAGCTTGGCCAGCCCTTCTCCGCCTGCCTCTATGGCATCCAGCTTGGCCGCGAGCTCTTCAGTCAGTTGCGCCAACTCTTCTGGCCGGACATTGTGCTTGCGCGCCAAGCCGCGAAGGTCAAACAACCGCACTTCAATGGCATCGAGCCGTTCTGGATCAAAGCTCAGGGCTTGGGTTGCTGCGATCAACTTGTCCTCGGCTTCGCTTGCCTCGATGACGGCGCGATCCAATGCGGTCAGGGCTTCGGCGAGTAAGGCATGTTCACCGGCGAGGCGATCGAGCCTTCGTGCTGCACTGCGCAGTTTGGCGAGCCCGCTTTCTGATCCTTCAAAAGCTTCCAGCACTGCGCGCAAATCTTCGGCAATACGTTCGCCCTTTTGCATGTCGGCCCGTTCAGTCGCGAGCTGTTCTTCCTCACCTTCCTCGGGAGCAAAGCGGCGCAATTCGGTGACTGCATGCTCCAGCCATTCGCGATCCCGTGCGGCATTATCGAGTGCCTCGCGCGCACTATCGAGCCGGGCCTTTGCTTCTTGCCATGCGGCAAAATGCGTCGCCACCGATGCCGTTTCGCATCGTCCGAAACTATCGAGCAGCGCCCGGTGTCCACGTGGATTGAGCAGGCCGCGATCATCGTGCTGGCCGTGAATTTCCACCAAGAGACCACCTACATCGCGAAGCAATGCAGCCGAACAGGGTTGGTCATTGATAAACGCCTTGCTGCCACCGTCGGCGCGAACCGATCGGCGGATCATCAACGGCTCGCCCGCTTCCATTGAAATGTCATTCTCTGAAAGCAGAGCGACGACATTGGACGGCGCATCGAAGCTCGCAGTGACCTGCGCCTTGTTTGCACCATTGCGAACAAGCCCGCTGTCGGCACGCGCACCCAAGGCGAGTCCGAGCGCATCCAGCAGAATGGATTTCCCTGCCCCGGTCTCGCCTGTTAGCACGCCGAGGCCTGCGTCAAATTCGAGGTCAAGCGCCTCGATCA
>NZ_CALMSV010000239.1 GCF_937872355.1 uncultured Sphingorhabdus sp.
TATCAACCAAAGTAAAAGGGATGCGCGCATCCACGAACTTTCCGCCAGCAGTACCACCGCCGCCATAGCCGCAAGGATGACAGGCAATAATGGCAGCACTTGAACCAGCCACCAGTTGAACTTGCCGTGCTGCATTTGGGCAGACTCTCCCGGAGGCGCAATTCCCACTTCGGTAACAATCGGCCAGATTTCATCGAGCCACGCGAACGGGGCAACCATATGATGGCTTTCCTGCTTGCTCTCCTGCGCCAGACTGACAAAGCGGAGCGCGTGCCAACCGCGCCGTTTGCGTACCGGCCCGGTTTCGACAATCGCCGCCTGAACGCGCGCAACCGGCATCACCACATCGGTCAACGTCAGCAGCCCGCGCCGCCGCCGGAACCCCTTGGAAGTGCGTTCCAGCCGGAAACCATAGTCGGTCAGGAAGGTGCGGACGATACCAGTGAAAATACCGATGGCAACCAGCCCAACAAGAGCGGCGATCGCTCCATAAATGCGCGTCGCCACATCGATGTCGTCAATTGAAACGCCGTTGACCTCTGCTGTATCAATCCAGCCGCTAAGATCCCAGAAATCAAATGGAAGCAGAAAATCGAACTGCTGTGCGATACCACCCAGCACCGCGAAAATCACGAGGCTGAACGAGTATAAGCCAAGTGTCAGTAATCTACCGGTGTCCATCGCGAAAACCGTCGCACCGCCTTCCTCTTCGACGGCTTCCGTCGCGCCTATGTTTGTTGCTTGGCCAGCCTTGCGTGCCTTGATCGTCTCACGCAGCCGCTCGGCGTCGCCCAGCGAGACATAGCTCAGCTTGGCATCCTCGCCATCACCGCCACCGGTTTCAAACTTGACCTCACCCAGGCCCAGTAGGCGAGCGAGGGGTTTTTGCTCGATACTGACGTCCTGGATACGATCATAAGGTATCGAGCGGGCGGAGCGGCTGATGATACCCTTTTCGATACGGATATCGTCCTCGCCAAGATGATATTGGAATCGCATCCATGCCAGCCAGCGGAAGAACAGGCTTATCAGCAGCATTGCTGCGATGATCAGCGGTATGAACGCCGGATTGTCAGACGCACGCACGCCAAAGGTAGCTGCAACAATGGGGAACAGGAGTTGAGGGATGCCCGTAACGAAATGGACGATCAGGCCAAGCGGATGCAGCCGCTGGCCGTCGGCGACATGATCTTCGGTCTCTTGAAGTGCGTCGGTCAACCCTGCGCCGCCTTGATGTATTCGCGTATCGTCTCGCGCATTGCGACAGCATCTTCATGACGCAGGCCGGGCAGGCTGACCGAAGCATTGTGGTTGCCAGCGGTATGGACCGTCAGAGTGGCCAGATCGTAGCGCCGCATAATGGGCCCCTGATGGACATCGATATGCTGGATGCGCCCAAGCGGTACGACAGTGTCGCTATAGAAGAGATAGCCGCGCACGATCCGCAACCGGTCGGCTCCCAGCGCATAATGCCAGCGGGCAAAACGCCGTCCCGGAACGAAAAAAACGAACCATGCGGCGAGTAGTGTAACCGGGATGATGAATATGCCGGTCGCTGTCAGTTGTGCCGTCTCGAGAATCAGTGCGCCGATCAACGGGATCGCCGCAAAAATTGCCGCGCTGAAGCGCATGACGGAAACATAAGCGGGATCGAGCGGCTTTAGCTCTGTCTGTTCTTCCATGCGCCGGATATGCGGCTACTGTGTTGCTTTGGCAAGACAGTTTGTCTTATCGCGCCAAAGCCTCCTCCGCCTCGCGCACTAGTTTGGCGATGATGTCGACTACCGGGCGTTCGACATGTACCATGCCGACCGATTGACCGGCCATCACCGATCCATATTCGACATCGCCATCGATCACAGCGCGGCGCAACGCACCTGCCCAATAGGTTTCGATCTCGAGCTGGGCGGCTTCCATGTCAATCTCCCCGCGGTCGAGTTTGCCGGCGACCTCGATCTGCTTCTTGGTGAATTCCTCGGTGCCCTTGTTCTTGAGGGCGCGGACTGGGATGACTGGAAGGCGCGGGTCGATCTGCACGCTGGCCACCGCGTCGCGGGCATTGGCGCGCAGGAAGGCCTGTTTGAAGTTCGGGTGCGCGATGCTCTCATGCGCACAGACGAAACGCGTGCCGAGCTGCACGCCCGCTGCACCCATTTCGAGGTAGCTGGCCACCAGCCCGCCTCGGCCTATCCCGCCCGCGACAAAAATCGGCAACTGCTCACCCAGTTCGGGCAGGATTTCCTGCGCCAATACGCTGGTTGAAACCGGGCCAATATGTCCGCCCGCTTCGCTGCCCTCGATAATCAGCGCATCGACACCCGAACGGGCGAATTTCTTTGCGAGCGTCAGCGCTGGGGCAAAACACAGCACTTTGGCACCCGCTTCCTTGATCGCCTCGATGCTGCCCTTGGGTGGCAACCCGCCCGCGAGCACGATGTGGCCGACCTGATGCTTCGCACAAACCGCGATCAGATCCATGATCTGCGGGTGCATGGTGATCAGGTTGACGCCAAAGGGCTTGGTTGTAAGCGCCTTGGTCGCGGAAATCTCAGCATCCAGCAATTCGGGCGTCATCGCGCCACACGCAATCACCCCGAACCCGCCTGCATTCGAGATGGCCGAAACCAGATTGCGTTCCGACACCCAAGACATAGCGCCGCACATAATGGCAACGTCGCAGCCTAGAAATTCGGTGCCGCGTTTCATGAGGTGGGCGAGTTTGGTCATACAGGCGGCAGTAGCGATGCTGCATCAAGGCTTCAACAATCTTTCCTCGTTTGGACATAACCTAGTTCTAAGATAGTATGTAACAAAATCGGGAGGCACAATGCGCTTCAAATGTTCTAGCTGCGACGAATGGCATGACGGCGTGCCAGGTTTTTCAATCAATGCGCCCTTATATTATTACTCGATCAACGAAGCAGAGCGACGGGAAAGATGCGAGCTGACAAGTGATACATGTATCGTTGATGATGAGTTTTTCTTTGTTCGTGGTTCGCTCGAGCTTCCTGTAATCGGCGAAGAAGATCCTTTCATTTGGGGCTTGTGGGTGTCGCTCAGCAGAGACAGCTATAAAGAGTATATGGAAAACTTTGACTCACCGAATAGAGTTAGTTTGGGGCCGTATTTTGGTTGGCTATCGGCGAGTTTGGACATCTATCCCGAAACTGAAAATTTGAGAACACATGTCCATCCACGTGCTCCGGGAACACGCCCATTTATTGAGCTGGAAGCGACCGATCATCCATTGGCAATGGAACAGCAGTACGGGATTACAATCGACCGAGTTGCAGAAAT
>NZ_CALMSV010000240.1 GCF_937872355.1 uncultured Sphingorhabdus sp.
CGGCGGTGGCGGAGGAGCGGCAGGTGTCTCGGCTTTCGCAGGTGCCGGAGCAGGTGCAACGGCCTTTACCGGCGCTGCCCCCTCATCCTCGCCCTGGATCATCGCGATCACGGTGCCAACTTTCACCCCGTCCGTGCCTTCGGCGACCAAAATCTGCGAAATCACGCCCTCATCGACCGCTTCAAACTCCATCGTCGCCTTGTCGGTTTCAATCTCGGCAATCAGATCACCCGACGACACGCTGTCGCCTTCCTTCACCAGCCAGCGGGCAAGCGTGCCCTCCTCCATGGTAGGGGACAGTGCGGGCATTTTGAGCTCGATGGGCATCAGGGCATCCTGTTTATGGTCTGGATTTGTCGAAGCGGCATAAGGGCTTGGTTTCCCCAGCGTCAAGCGGCTATTGCTTGCACTGCGATTGGAAATGACGCAGGTTCATACGAATACATGAATGCCGCGACGGGGAAACGGCGATGCGCACCTATCTGGTTGTTATTGATGAGACCGAAGAAGCGCGCCTCGCGCTCCGCTTTGCCGCGCGCCGTGCCGCCAAAACTGGCGGCAGCCTGCATATCCTGACTTTGGTCGAACGAGCGGATTTCGTTGCCTGGGGCGGCGTGCAGGCAACAATGGAAGCCGAGAACCGCGAAAAGGCCGAAGAACTGGTGCGCGTCGCCGCAGGCTCGATCTTTGACGAACTCGGTATCCAGCCCAGCATCACTATCAAGGATGGCGAAGGCGTGGATGTGGTGAAGGAAATGCTCGACGAGCATCCGGAGATCGCGGCGTTGGTGCTGGGTGCAGCGGCACAGGGCGCACCGGGGCCGCTGGTTTCACATTTCACCGGCAATAATGCGGGTTCGCTGCGCTGTCCGGTGATGGTGATTCCGGGATCGCTCAGCGATGCAGCGCTGGATGAATTAAGCTGAATTTTGTTCGCGCAGAGGCGCAGAGTTCGCAGAGCGTTTTTCCAGAGCCAAAGGCTCATTCGACAAATCTTCCGTTGAAGCTTAACGACGCGATCAACTTGAAAGCGGCTCCGCCGCAGTCGCTAATTCTCTGCGCACTCTGCGCCTCTGCGTGAACAAAATTCAGCGCCGCCTCTTCCCCTGGTGCCGGATATTCGAAGGCCGCCCGCGCTTTCCGGCCATTTGCTTGCCCTTATGCTTCACGCCCGACGGTCTTTGCATGCGCGCCGGGGCATAGCTGCCGCCTTCGGGCAATTCGAAGCGCAGCGAGCCGGATACCGGATTGGCCTCGGCCAGACGCAATTTGAGGCGCATTCCGGGGCGATATTCATCGCCGCTATCCTCGCCGGTTAGCGTCTGGCTCGCTTCGTCGTAGAAAAAACGTTCTGCCCCCAAAGTTGAGACCGGAACCAAACCATCGCCGCCAATAGACTCTACCGTCGCGAAAAAGCCGAAATTCTGCACGCCGGTGATACGCACATCGACAATCTGGCCGATCTGCGATGAGAGGAAAGCCGCGACATAGCGGTCGGTGGTCTCGCGTTCGGCCTCCATAGCGCGGCGTTCCGCACGGCTGATCATTTCAGACGTGACGTCAAGCCGTTCGAAATCCTTGGCCGACAAGCCAGTCACCGGCTTGATCGAACCGTCCTTGGGCGCCGGCATTTCCAGATCATAGGCGCTCACCAGCGCACGGTGCACGATCAGGTCGGCATAACGGCGGATCGGCGAAGTGAAATGCGCGTAGCTGCCCAATGCCAGCCCGAAATGCCCGGCATTTTGCGGAGTATAATAAGCCTGCGTCTGGCTGCGCAGCACCGCTTCCATGATCTGTGGCAGGATTTCGTCATGTTCCTGCACCTTGTCGATAATCGCGTTGAAGGTAGACGGGAGGACCACCTGCCCAAGGGCAAATTCAAGGTCGAAAGTCTTGAGATAGTCCTTGAGTGCGACCAGCTTCTCGCGCGCCGGTGGCTCGTGTACCCGATAGATCAGCGGCGATTTCTTCTCCTCGAGCGCCTTTGCGGCCGCGACATTGGCCGCGATCATGAAATCCTCGATAACCTGATGCGCGTCCAGATGCTCGCGCACGGCAACGCCGACTACCCTGCCATGATCATCGAGCGTGATGCGGCGTTCGGGCAGGTTCAACTCGAGCGGATTGCGCCGGTCGCGCGCTTTTTTGAGCAGGCCCCAACAGGCCCAAAGCGGCCTCAGCGCGCTCTCAAGCATCGGATGATCAAGTTTCCCGTCAATCGCATCCTGCGCATCTTGATACGGAATATTGGCGGAAATCCTAGCAATTGCGCGGGTGAAACGCCATGACGTCACTTGTCCTCCCGCGTCGATCTGCATGTGACATGCAAGAACCGCGCGATCCTCCCCTGCGCGCAGCGAACATTTATCCGATGACAGCGCGTGCGGCAGCATCGGGACAACGCGATCGGGAAAATAGACGCTATTCCCGCGTTTGGCAGCCTCGCGGTCAAGCGCACTGCCCGGACGCACATAGTAACTTACATCCGCTATGGAGACGATCGCTTTGAAACCATTTGCATTTTTAGCGTCGTCGTCCGGCGCTGCCCAGACCGCATCGTCAAAGTCGCGCGCATCGCGTGGATCAATGGCGATGATCGGCAAATGGCGCAGGTCTTCGCGCTTTTCGGAGGTGACGGGCAGGTCATGCACCTTCTTTGCCTCGGCCTCCACCTCTTCCGGAATTTCAAACGGGATACCGAATTTGTGGATGGCAATCAGGCTGAAGCTGCGTGGAGCAAAGGGATCGCCGAGAACATCGGTAACACGTGCTTTCTTCTGCCCTGCCCGACCGCCAAGTTCGGCCAGCACCAGATCACCCGGCTGCGCCTCACCGATTTCGAACAAGGGAATATCGAAACGCGCCTTCTTGTCAGTCGATTTCAGCCAGAAACGGCCATTGTCGCTTTCCTCGACCACACCCATGATTTGCTCGCTCGCCTTGGCCAGCTTCTTCATCGGGTGCGCGACCCAGCCTTTGCCAGCCTCTTCGGTGCGCGCAAGGATGCGATCACCGATGCCAAGCGCGCCTTTGCGCCCACGTTCGATGACGCGAAGTTTGGGCAAAGGAATGCCCTCCGCTTCCCAGCGCTCCGGAATGGCGATCAACTGGTTGCCGTCGACATCAACAATCTTGAGCACAGTAACGCGCGGAACACCGCCCATCTTGTGGAACGCCCTGCCCGGGGCAGCGTCGATCAGCCCCTCGTCGGTCATATCCTTGAGAAGGGCCTTCAAGGCGATCTTGTCACTGCCATGCAAGCCAAACGCCCGGGCAATTTCCCGCTTGCCTGCAGGCTCTTTCGATTGCTCAATGAACTCGAGGATTTGCTCGCGTGTCGGAAGTCCCGGCTGATGGCGCGGCTTTCGCGCCAAATCAGTAGGTCCGTCCGATGAGGATGCGTTCGACCGCCGGTTCTCCAGTGAAGAAGCAATTGCCATCAACAGGCGCCGCATCCAGCGGGCTGTTACGCATGGTGAGTTTGAGCGCCTTCAATTGCTCGACAATCTTGTCGAGCGCGACGCCGCTGGGACGCGCCCACTGCACTTCTACCCAACCAGCAAATTTGGCCTCGTCACCTTTGAAATGCGCCGCGAGATCGGTGACGTCACGCGCAATATTGGCTTCGAGCCGCGCTTTGGCTTCGCAGTGGAGCGTCGTCTGGATTTCCTCAAGCATAGCCGCTGCTTGCGCGACGAAATCATCCTTGGGCGTAAAAGCAGTGTTGAGCTTGCCATCGTCCTTGTACAGCCGGTCACGACGCAGCACGGCGGTCTTGCCCTCGGATACATCGCGAGGACCAACTTCTACTATTATCGGCGCACCCTTTTTTACCCAGGCCCAGCGCTTGTTCGACGCTTTGGCGGCTTTGGTGTCGAGGAGCACGCGCACAGATTCGCCAAAGGCCGACAACGCGCCCAGTTCTCTCCAGAGTTCACGGCAATAATCTAGCACGGCGGCATCGCCATCATCGTCACGCAACATAGGCACGATCACGATCTGCCAGGGTGCAATCTGCGGCGGGCAACGCAATCCATCATCATCGCCATGTGTCATGATGACGCCACCGATCATGCGCGTCGAAACGCCCCAGCTTGTGGTGTGGGCGTATTGCTGCCCCCCTTCCTTATCCTGATATTTGATGCCCGCCGCCTCTGCAAAGCCGGTGCCCAGATAGTGCGAGGTGCCGGCCTGCAACGCCTTGCCATCCTGCATCATCGCCTCGATCGAATAAGTCGCGACGGCGCCGGGGAAGCGCTCATTTTCGGGCTTTTCACCCGCAACCACCGGCATTGCCAGCGGACCTTCGGCAAAGGCCCGATACATTTCCATTGCGCGCATCGTTTCCTTCATCGCATCTTCGCGATCGACATGCGCGGTATGGCCTTCCTGCCACAGAAACTCGCTCGTGCGCAGGAACATGCGGGAGCGCATTTCCCAACGCACGACATTCGCCCATTGGTTGACCAGCAAAGGCAGGTCGCGCCAGCTCTGCACCCAGCGGCTCATCGCTGCACCGATGACGGTTTCAGAGGTGGGACGGACGACCAAAGGCTCTTCCAGCTTGCTTTCGGGATCGGGGATCAGCTTGCCCTTCCCGTCACCGACGAGGCGATGGTGTGTGACGACCGCCATTTCTTTGGCGAAGCCCTCAACATGGTCGGCCTCTTTTTCGAAGAAGGAAAGCGGAATGAAGAGCGGGAAATAGCAATTCTCGACGCCGGCTTTCTTGATTTCCGCATCCATCAATTTCTGGATGCGTTCCCACATACCGTAGCCCCATGGGCGAATAACCATGCAGCCGCGTACGCCCGATTCTTCAGCAAGGTCGGCTTCAGAAATAACCTCCTGATACCAGGCGGCGAAATTTTGTTGGCGGGTTACGGAAAGCGCGTGTTTCATGCGCTGCCCCTAGCGGCTTGACGGCTCAACCGCAACCGTGCGGCGGCTCACTCTTTGGAGAGTTTGTCTATCTTCGCCTGCAGCTCGGCCATCTGGCGTTTCAGATCATCAAGATTTTCGTCGGACTTTTCCTTTTTGCCACCCAGATTGCCCAGATTAGGCACGAACGCATCGCGCGCAGCGCGCATCATTTCGATATTCTGCTTGGCAATATGACCGAAGGGGCCCGAGGTCAGCGCATTCTCAATCACATCCTGAACCTGTTTCTGGTTCTTGCGGAAGTTATCCATTGAATTTTCGAGGAATTGCGGGACTAGACCCTGCATAGAGTCCCCATAAAGAGCGATAATCTGGCGCAGGAAATTGACTGGCAACATGCTCTTGCCGCCATTTTCCTCTTCCATGATGATTTGCGTCAGCACGCTATGCGTGATGTCCTCGCCCGTTTTGGCATCGACAACCTTGAATTCGATATCCTTGCGGGTCAGCTCGGCCAAATAGTCGAGCGTGATATATTTGGACGACTGCGTGTTATACAGGCGCCGGTTCGCATATTTCTTGATGATGATCGGGCCGTCTTCACTCGTTGCGGATTTCCGTGCCATTCATGCGTTCCCGGTGAAATTGGTATGAAGCCGCTTTGCACCAGTTTTTCTTGCACTGCAACATTTGAGCGAGAAGCCCTAAATCCAGTGCCGGGAATATCGACGCCCCAAACCGGTCAACAATTCATATTGGCTTATACCCGATGCTGCCGCGGCACCACTCAGTTCAAATTCCATAGCCAGCCAATCGCCCTCAGCAAGTTGGCTGCTGCTGTTCGAAATATCTACGGTTACCAGATCCATTGATACGCGCCCAACCACTGGAAAGCGATCCACGCCAAATCGGCAAAAACCTGTATTGGAGAAGCCTCGGAAATAGCCATCAGCATAGCCAACAGAAATAGTGGCCAGAACCGAGCATTCTCGCGTTGTGTAAGTAGCATTGTACCCGACAGGGCTTCCCTCATCGAGTTGCCTGATCTGCAAGATGCGAGCCTCCGGCCAAACAACTTGCTTTATTTCAGG
Source organism: uncultured Sphingorhabdus sp. (assembly GCF_937872355.1). GTDB lineage: Bacteria > Pseudomonadota > Alphaproteobacteria > Sphingomonadales > Sphingomonadaceae > Sphingorhabdus_B. The sequence goes on from NZ_CALMSV010000240.1 coordinate 5,976, forward strand.
CGACAATTCGTTTCGCGGAACACCGCCATAAACGGCTAGTCCCGGCCTAGTCAGATCAAAGCAATAATCTTTACCCAATGCTATACCTGCGCTGTTCGCCAGACTTTTGCGCCGGGCCGAAATACTCTGGCCAGCTTGGTGAAACATCGCGAGTTGGCGGTGATTTTGGTCAACATCCTCATCGGCCGACGCAAGGTGGGACATTAATATGTCTATTTCCAAACCTTCCAACGATTGGGCATCAATCTGGTCCAGCCCTAGGCCAAGCCGGTTGATCCCGCTATCGAGCATCAGGTGGCATCGTCCTCCACCCCCCGCCTTCCAAGCCGAAATCTGTTTCGCCGTGTTCAGGACCGGTATGGCACCGATCTCCTGTGCTGCGGCCATGTCATTTGATGATATGCCGTTGAGGACGGCAATATTTCCCGGAGGTACCAATTTGGCGATTGCGGCCGCTTCACTCCAATGAGCTACAAAAAAATCCCTGCACCCTGCCTCCCACAGCCTAGGCACGACTTCGCAAGCGCCCAAGCCATAGGCGTCTGCCTTTACCGCTGCACCTGTAGCAGCCGCTCCGCTCATGCGGGCCATGGTCTTCCAATTGGCAATCAGTGCGCTGCTGTCCAGACGCAAACGCGAAGGGGCGGTAAAACTCAATCTAAATCCTTGTCCCTGTTTTCAGGCAGCCAGATCAGGCTGACAATAAAGGCCATGCTCACCACACCGACAGTGTACCAAAGCCCCATGAACGCGCCGCCTGTTTTCACCACGATATACTGCGAAATGAACGGCAGGAAGCCGCCGAAATATCCGGTGCCAATATGATAGGGTATCGACATGGACGTATAGCGTATCTTTGCAGGGAACATCTCGACCAATATGGCAGCCACCTGACCATAGGTCATGGCCGATAGGGCAACCAATATCGCGACTGCAAAAATGATAACCAGCGGCTTGCGCTGAGCAGGATCGGATTTGTCAGGATAGCCAGCGCTTTCCAGCGCAGCAATATAGGCCTTGTCGTCGAAGCCCTTGATCTCTGCCGAACCGACCTTCAACGCCAGCTCGGTGCCGGGTGCTTTTGAATAACTGATCCCGCGTTTGGAAAGGAAGTTGAGCGCCTTGGCACAATCACTTTCATGCTTGCTGGAAAAGACGTTGAAGTCGCAAGCCGGCGAAACCAGCGTGACAGGCGCGCTGATTGTCGCCTTCGCCAGCGCTGGATTGGCCGCATCTGCCATCATATGGAATAGGGGAAAGGTACCTACGATCGACAGCGCATAGCCGATCAACAAAATCTTCTTGCGCCCATAATGATCGGATAGCCAACCGGCGGCGACATATAGAGGCGCAGCAAGTAATGCGCCAACAGCCATATAGCCCAACGCGTCGGTTTCCGGAACGCGCGCGGTCCCCGTAAGGAAATAGAGCGTTCCGAATTGCGATGTGTAATAAATCACTGTCAGACCGGCTGCGACGCCAAAGAGAGCAACCAGGATGCGCTTCACATTGCCGGGATATTGGAAGCTTTCGACAAAGGGATTTTTGGAAATCGTGCCGGCTTCCTTCATCGCCTTGAACACCGGGCTTTCGGAAAGCTTAAGCCGTATCCACAGTGAAATGGCGAGCAGCAGAATCGAAATCAGGAAAGGTACACGCCAACCCCAAGCCTCAAACGCTTCGGTGGTCATAGACGTGCGCGTCAGCAGCACAACAGACACCGCGAGTAGAAACCCGCCAGCAACCGATGCCTGAATCCAGCTTGTATACTGACCGCGCTTCCCTTTGGGCGCGTGCTCGGCAACATAAATGGCTGCCCCGCCATATTCGCCGCCCAATGCCAGGCCCTGCAAGCAGCGCAGGATTAGTAGCAAAACGGCAGCAGTGACGCCTATCGAGGCGAATGTCGGCAAAAAACCGATCGCAGCCGTCGCCCCGCCCATCAGTGATATCGTGATCAGGAATGTATATTTGCGTCCGATCTTGTCCCCTAAATAACCGAACACAATCGCGCCAAGCGGCCGCACGCCAAAACCGGCACCAAAAACGGCTAGGCTCGCAAGCATGGCGGCTGTCGGGTTATCTGATGGGAAAAATAGCTTCCCGATCAGCGCGCCCAAAATGCCATACACAAAGAAGTCATACCATTCGAACACGGTGCCCAGTGACGAAGCGGTAATCACCAGCCGATCGCGTTTGGGATCAATTACAATTTCGTTAGCCTCTGCTGTACTCGCCATGGCTTCCCCTTCCCTGTCTCGCCTTTCGCTCTCTCTTAGTTGCAACGCCACATCGTTCAAGCCTTGTTGCGTTTGTTTAATCGAGCGATTAACAACTTGTGCGAGAGAGTTAAGGAGAGAGAGATGCTGACCAAGGGCGACGAGTACCCGATCCATCAGACGGCTGAGCCAATTGCCTTTTCAGGCACCGACCGCAATTTTTATGACCGCTTCTTTTTCTGTGGCTACCGTCCCGACGGGTCGGGCTATTTCGGTGCAGCCTTTGGCGTATATCCGCACTTGAATATCGCCGATGCACATTTCTCGATCATCAGGGATGGTACGCAACACTGCATCCATGCATCGCGCATATTGGGTTTCGAACGGATGGACATGCATTGCGGGCCGATCCGCATCGAGGTTGTCGAGCCGCTCAAGACCGTCCGTCTCGTCGTCGACAATCATGAGGGCATTTCTGCGGATTTGACGTTCGAAGTCCGCTCTGCGCCGATTCAGGAGCCGCGCTTCACCCGCCGCAACGGCACGCGGATGATGATGGACCTCACCCGCTTCACCGTGAATTGCAATGTTTCGGGCTGGGTCGAGGTCGATGGCAAGCGCGAAGCCTATGAAGGAGCCTTTGGCACGCGTGACCGGAGTTGGGGCGTGCGTCCGATCGGTGCAGCCGACCCGCAACCAACCACCCCCGCGACGATGCCGCAATTTTACTGGCTGTGGGCGCCCACCAACTTCCCCAACTTGTCGCTCTATGCCCATGTCAACGAGGATGAAAAGGGAGAACCCTGGAACCGCCGCGCT
>NZ_CALMSV010000241.1 GCF_937872355.1 uncultured Sphingorhabdus sp.
CCCTTCGATCGCCCACCACGACGCAATTCCTGCGCGCAGCGGCGACAGGCTGCCGGACTTCAGATGCAGGTGCGGGAGATCGAAGCTCCAGCCGTGCGTCTGCCGGCCGCCATGCTTGCGCACGAGGCGATACAGCCAGCGCTCGAGCCCGCCGGTCAGGTGGAAATAGGCACGGTCAATGGTGAGGATCAGCGCGTCGTCGAGAACGCCGGCATAGAACCAGTCCGGCAGGATCAATTCGATCCCGAGCGGTCGGCCGGTCGCGTCGAGACGTTCTTTCCATTCGTTGATCCACGAGAAGCGGTGCCGCCGCCGCTCGGACGGCTGGCGGATCGAGGTGACGACGGTGGTGGATTGCAGCCGGTCGAGCGCCGCCTTCAGGCGGTCGTAGCTCAGGCCGGAATCGCTGCGGCCGACGAAGGTGAGGATCTCATACGGTGTGGCGGCCATCAGGCGCGACGTGCGCAGCCCGCGGTCGCGCGCGTCGACGATCTGGCTGGCGGCCCAGATCAGCACGTCGGCGTCCCAGATCGTGGCCATGCCGTGCTCCGCGGTCGCTTCGACGCGGATCGATACCTCGCCCATGCGGAAGTCGATCGGCGTCACACGACGCACTTTGGCGAGGGAAAAGAACGGCCAGGACATCAAGTCCTGCGCGTCGCGGGCAGCGATGTCACCGGCGCGCGCCCGGAAGAGTTCGAGTTGCTGACTGTCGTATGAGCGGCTCGCCGACATAGCGATGCTCAGCGCGCAGTGCCGGCCGCATGACCAGCCGCGGATTCCGAAGTAGACTGCCGCGCGCAACCGTCAACCCATGCCTCAAGATCGGCGACGGCGTAGACCACGCGGCCGCCGAGCTTGTGATAGACCGGCCCGGTGCCGTCGCAGTTCGCCCAGCTGCCCAACCTCCAACAGCTCGAGCAAGCGCGCAGCCTCGGGCGTTCGCACGAAACGCGGCCAATTCTTATCGGTCTTCTCCAGCATTGCGGACCTCCGTCGCAGCCGCCATCACGGCGGCGAGTCGGGTGCGACGATGGCGAAAAATTCGCGGCTCGGAGGAGTGACGAAATTCGTAGCCGTTAACAGAAGGGTCCCCCCTTCCCGCCTGGCGCGACATGCGTGGGTGCCGATGGCCGGGCCGCTGCGCATCAGGATCGGGATGACGTGTCAGGTCTTGCGATCAACATTGTGCCGCTGGTGTCTCGCCCGGGGAGCGAGCCAGCGCAGATATCCGCCTTCGATGCGTTCACGGGCGGCGGCAAGAATGCGGGCCAGCCGCCGTCGCTCCGGCGCGTTCTTCCAGTCGAGCGCGCGCAACGTCCTGACCTTCTCGTTGATCAGGATACTCGCAATCAAACGACGCGGCTCGCCGGATTCCACGCCGTCCCATACGCGCAGCATCAGCGCGGCCCGGTGAAGCTGGAAACGGGTCAGGCGTTCCTCGCGCGGCGGAGGTCCGGATCGCTCGCCACTGATGTGCCGGTAGAGTCGAAGCGCATTTTTCCTGCGCCAATGGAAATGCTCGTCGAACGGCAGAAAAACGCCTGCCTGTACGACCGTATCACCGCTCGGAAGCCAGACGCCGAGATCGCCTTGTACGTCTTCGACGACACCATGCAATCCGTCGCTGCTCGGTTCTCCGCGAATGGATAGCGTTGCGGGGTCAGGTAAGGAACGCGCGGCAAAGCCTTCCGGCGCGGCCGTGACAATGAGCGTGGCAGGGTTGAGCTGCGGCAGCCATATCGGCTGCACGACCAAAGCCGATGCAGCGGGGTCCGCCGCGAAAGGCCAGCCCCCAGCGGCGTGAAAGGCGCGCTATCGCCTCACGCTTCTCAAGCCTTCCCGAGACGACGGCTTCCGCCACGGCATGATAGTCTTTGCGATATTGCTTGTTGCGGCGCAGGAACTCGAACGTGATGCCGCCACGGTCGAGCCGGCTCAACTGTTCCTCGAATTGCGGTGAGCGCCAGTCTTGCAGCGGCTCCATGACGCGACCTCCCCCTCAGTCGTTGGCTTCGGGATGATTCCGTCTATGGCGAAGACCGGGAAAACGGCAAGACAGATAATCGGAATGCAGAGGGTTCTTCGACCGGACAACAAATTCACTTTGGCTGTCGTGATGAGAGACGTCGCGGAACTTACTGCATGCGGGGT
>NZ_CALMSV010000242.1 GCF_937872355.1 uncultured Sphingorhabdus sp.
AAATCGCGGGGCCTCCTACCGCCCGCCCCCCCCCCGCCACCACCCCCGCCGCGACATGGGCGGTGCTTTCCAGGAGCACGATCTTCCCGCCATAACTTGCCAAAGCACGCCGCGCGCAATCGGCCTCCCACAAAGCCGAGCGGCGCTGATAGTCGGCATTGATCCGGGCTTCGGCAAGGATTTCTGCGGCCTTTGGCGGCACCGACTCAATTTTGAGTCGCTCTGCCAGCGTTCCAACCAACTGTTCGGCGCGTGCCATAGAGAGTAATTCGGTCCAGCCTTGTGCATCCAAGGCGCGCGTCGAAGCAGGATCGCGGAGCGCATCGACCAGCAGCATAGCGTCGCGGCTCATGCCAACCGCTCCCACAGCTTTTCGACCAATGCGACAGCCTCTTCACCCGACTGATAATCAATCGCCCGCGACGGCACCGATTTGACGAAGCGGGTAAGCGTCGCGAAGCCTGCCTCTCCCAATGCGACATAATTGGTCGAGGCTTGGGTCAGCCGCATGAAAGTCTCGCCAGGAGCCACCTCTCGCACCGCACCCGGATAGCCATAGCGGGGAAAGAGCAGCAATGCAGGGGTGCCACTCTGCCCCATCCGCGCAATGGCATCCGCTGGCGGAACCATATGGCGGATGTCGCCCTTGGGTGTGCCCGCCAAAAGCGGACCAAAGCGCGCATCGGGCTGCGCCGTTTGCATGGCGGCAATCGCACCGTTCTTCAGGCTGATTAGACGAGGGAATGGCACCGCATGACCACTTTCCGGATCGAGTAGCACAAATTCGTCGCCCAGAAATCGCCAACCCTTCGAGCCGAGCAAAGCCGAGAGGGTTGATTTGCCCGAACCCGACTGTCCCGTCATCACCAGCACCCGCCCGTTGCGCTCGACTGCACTGGCGTGCAACAACAAATGCCGCCGCCAGCCGAGCGCCATTTGCAGGTTCATCGCCATCTCGGCAGCGAGCAATCCCTGCTCCAGCGGCAATGGCGCGGCATCGGGAAGCATATAATCGCCGCCGATCGCCACCGAGGGTCGCAGCCACCTCCGCAGCCAGCCGGTAGGCTCCAGCCGCACAGTGAAGTCGGTGAAATCTGGCTGAGGATAGTCGGAATAAAGCTCCACCATTTGGTCGATAGGTGCCCGCCATGCCGAACCGATCCTGAAGGCTGCAGGCCCCACCTGAACGCGAAAATCAAGCATTGCTGCTGCGCTCCACCAGCCCAAGCTCGGCAAGTTCCTCCAGCCGTTCGGTGATCAAGGCGACCGCATCATGCTGCCCGCCCAGATCAAAGCTGGCTTCCAGCCTCGATGCCAGCGTTGCAGCATCAACCGCATCGCTCCCCATCGCCTCGAGCATCTGCGGCACCGGCTCACCAACCATATGCGTGATGCCCGAACGCCGCTGATAGATCAGCGTTATCATGTCGAGCGGATCGACAATGCGGGCTTCAGCGGGTTCTGCCAAATAGAGTGTTTCGGGATCGGCCACGGCCAAGGCCTAATACAGCCGCGTTAAAATTCAATCTGCAAGGATCAGCGCGGCATTTGCAGCGAGGCGAAACAGGTAAATCCGCTCTGACCGGCCTGCAGGCGGCGGATGTAATTCACATAGGCCTGGCTCTGCTCATAGGTCGTGCCGGGCAGCGTCTGGCCCGAAAGCGCACGTTTCACTTCCTCACCACTGAATTTCTGACCGGTAGCAACAAACGAGCCAGGCGTATCGGGCGCGACCAGATTTCCCGTTGCGTCGATATTCATGCCCGTACCATGCGGCCCCGGAACCGGAATTTCGCAGTTGAGGACCGAGCCGGCGGTCTGGGCAAGCGCGGGACGCACCGACACCACCGTCGCAACACCCGCGGCACCCAGCATCAACGCACGACGACGCGTCGGCATATGGATCGGGTCGTTATCTTCGGGTGTATCGCCACTCATGCTATGTCCTTAGCAATATCGACGGTGGAATCCACTGCCGGAATTGTAAAGGCTGCCCCGCGTCTTGGAACGGGACAGCCTTTGTAAGAAAGTTAAACGCAGTGGCTTAGAAATCGATCTGGGCACGCATCCCGAAGACGTCCGCCGAATAATCGCCGTCACCGCCTGCGAGCACGGCGGCATCGGTCAGTACGAGGTGGCCGTAATTGGCCATGAACTTCACATATTCGGTCGGGGTCCAGACTAGTGACAAGCCATAAGTCTGCTGCTTGCCGCCAACAATGACGTCGTCCGAAAGGTCGACCCAGTCATAGCGAGCGTTGACCTGAACTGCGCCGATACCGCCTTTGCCCAGCGGGTTAGAGGGTTTGGTCCGGTCAACCACGCCACCCTTATAGGTGAGTGAATCCTTGGTCAGGAAGTAACCGACTTCGGCATAGCCACCATTGAAGGTCGGGTCGGCAAAGGCTCCGATCCGCTTGGCAGTCAGCCAGTGGCTTTCCGCACTTGCATGGAAACGGCCATTGCTCGCCAAGGCTTCAACGCCGAAACTGTCCTCACCGTTCGCCAGGAACCCGCGGGTATCGACAAAGCGCGTGTCGGTGGTGCGGGTGAAGGGGCGGGCGCGATAGCGCGCGGTGCTCGAAAAATCGTTGAAGCGGCGGCTGTGGCCCCACGCCCCGAGGGGCAGCTGCGTGTCACCCAATTTGGGCATGAACACGATGCGGCCGTCAAAGCTGCGGCTGTTGTTGGAGCCATCGCCATTGAGATCCGCGGCATTGTCAGCGAAAATGCCGCCCTGTAGGAGCACATTTTTGCCCGTATAAGTCGCAGACAAGCCGACACGCCTTTCGAACCCGAAGGCACCATGATAGGCAGCGCGCTCGTTGAAGCTGGTGAACAGGTCGCTCGTCAACTCTTCCAGACCCCAGAAAGGCTTGTGCTGGCCAACGGTTATCGTCAGCTCCTTGCTCGCCTTGTAGGTGAGGTACATATCGGTCAGTTCGGCCGAACCACTGCCGATATCAGCTTCGACGCGGTACCCGAAACCGCCCGGGATTGTGCCGTCGATACCGAATTGTGCACGGCGTACACGCGCCGTAGTGCCAAGGCTGTTGGTCGCGATGGTGTCCGACGGGTTGATCGAAGCGGCGTCGATCTGAAGGCGACCGCGCGGCTTGAAGCTCCAACCGCCCTCACCCTTTATCTCGGGCGCGCCCTTCCAGGAAATTTCGGCAGCAGGCTTCTTTTCAGTGGCAGCGGCAGCCACCGGGACGGGTGCAGGGGCGGGCGTCGCCGCTACCTTTTCAACCTTGGCCGACAGCTCTGCTAACTGCGCTTTCAACGCGGCAACTTCGGCGCGCAGTGCCTCCATCTCGGCGTCGTTCGATTGTGCGAGCGCCGGATTGGAAACCAACATGGCGGCTGTGGCGGCGCTGCCAAGCAGCAATTTGCGTGCGAATTTCATGACGGTTCCTTTTCCTTCCCCGAATCACCGTGACAAAATGATTGCCAATTCGCGTCGCCTTTATGACGGCAATAAGTAGCTTTTGTTACAGTCTCCAAATTCCACCGCTTTACGCTTGCGTAAACGTAAAGGGCGTGCCAATCCGCGCCCCGCAATTTCCCGGGGTTTGGAGTCGCTTTTCGGCGTCTGTGTACCCCTTAATTCTGGAGCATGAAAATGACCATCAACTTCAAGGATAAAGTCGCCATTGTGACCGGTGCAGGCGGTGGACTGGGCCGCGCCTATGCGCTCGAACTCGCCAAGCGCGGTGCGAAGGTTGTCGTGAACGACCTCGGCGGATCACGCGATGGCACCGGCCACTCGGATGCCGCACTCAAGGTGGTTGAAGAAATCAAGGCCGCTGGCGGCGAAGCGATGTCGAATGGCGGCAGCGTCACCGAATATGAGCAGATGGTCGAAATGGTCGCGAAGGCGAAAGAAGCCTGGGGCGGCGTCCACATCCTGATCAACAATGCCGGTATCCTGCGCGACAAGAGCTTCACCAAGATGGAAATGGCCGACTGGAAACTGGTCGTCGACGTCCACCTCAACGGCTCGGCCAACTGCACCAAGGCGGTGTGGGATACAATGCGCGAACAAAATTACGGCCGCATCCTGATGACCGCTTCGTCGACCGGTCTGTACGGCAATTTCGGCCAGACCAACTATGGCGCCGCCAAGCTCGGCCTCGCCGGTTTCACCAAGTCGCTCTACCTCGAAGGCGCAAAGTATAACGTGAAGTGCAACACGCTGGCGCCGATCGCGGCGACCCGCATGACCGAAGACATATTGCCGCCCGCGGCTTTCGCAATGTTCGATCCGGTCAATGTCGTTCCGGCCGCTCTCTTCCTCGTTTCGGAAGATGCCCCGGCCAATGTCATCATGGGTGCGGGTGCCGGTTTCTTCCACACCGCCAATGTCACCATGACGCAGGGCGCGCTGCTTGAAGGTGACGATCTATCGCCCGAGGGCGTTGCTGCCAACTTTGCAAAAATCAGCGACCGCACCGGCGAAATCGTTCCCCAGTCGGGTGGCGAACAGTCGATGCAGGCGATGAAACTGCTGCAGGCAAAAGCAGGTTAAGCCAAAAGGGCCCGGATTGCCCGGGCCGCATCCTGCATGATTTCCCGGCTATCGAGCTCGGGTTCGTCGAAGACGAGTTCGATAGCCGCATATCCCAGATCGACTGCCAGCCGCGCACGGCGCTCCAGACTGGCCCGATCCTGCCGCGGCTCCAGTGCCAGCGCACTTTCCACCAACGCCTCTGCCAACGTCCGATGCGACGCCAGCCGCACCTCGGCCAATTGCGGCACCGCGCGCAACATCCGCATCACCCAAGGTCCGCCGGGGCTCCGCCGCGTCAGGTCGACATGGTCGAGCAGAGACTTAGCGATTGCATCCTCCGCCTGCCCCGGATCTAACGGGACCAGCGCATTTTGCGCCTCCATCAGCCGCGCACCTACAGCGGCGAGCAACACATATTTATCGTCGAAATAATGGTAGAGCGTCGGCGGCGTGACCCCTGCTTTGGCCGCCACCAAATTGGTGCTGAGCCGCTCCACGCCAACTTCAGCCAGCAGTTCACCTGCCGCATCGAGCAGCTTTTCCCGTGTCGCGATTGATCGTTTCTGAAGGGGTCTGCGCTGCATTCCACTATCCTGCTTGACGAAATATAGTTATAGCTATATTTCTCTGCATGGGAAGGGGAAAGCATGCGAAAAATTGCACTGGCAATTCTGGCACTGCCACTTGCGGCCTGTGGCAGCGGAGAGCCCCCGCCCAAGCCGCTGAGCGAGGCGGAGAGTGCGATGCTGTCGCCAGCCGACCCGAAACTTGCCGAGCTTTATGCGGGATCGTGCAAGGCATGCCATACCGTCAAAGACTCGCTCGCGCCGCTGACCGGCGACCGCACTGTTTGGGACGCACGCTGGGCGCAAGGCGAGGATGTTCTTCTTGCGGCCGCCATCCAGGGCAAGAAGGGTATGCCTGCGGGAGGGCAATGCTTCAGCTGCACACCTGATGACATGAAAGCCTTGATCCGCTTCATGGCTGGCCGGGAGGAAAAACAATGAAACTGGGCCGTCGCGCATTATTGGGAGGGGCCGGGTTGCTGGCGCTGGGCGTCGGCGGGCTGGCCGGTCGACGCATGTGGCTAAGCCGGGAGCCTGACCTGCCCGAGCCCATTGATGCAAAGGGTCGCGCGCTTTGGTCAAACTGGGCCGGAAATGAACATTCCTATCCCGTCGCCCGCACTGCACCGGCCAATGAGACCGAACTCGCCGCCCTGCTGCCCAAGGCCCAGACGCCGGTGCGGCCCGTAGGATCCGGCCACAGCTTTACCGCACTGGTTCCTACCGAAGGCACATTGCTTTCACTCGATCGGCTGAGCGGGCTGGTGCGCCACGATGCGGCGGCGATGACCGCGACCGTTCGGGCAGGCACGAAACTTTCCGCGCTCGGTCCGCTTCTCGCGGGCATCGGGCAGGAAATGCCCAACCTGCCCGATATCAACAAACAGACGCTGGCGGGGGCATTGGCCACCGGAACACACGGCACCGGTAAAGGGGTGAAAGCGATCCACGGCGAAGTCACCGGTATGCGGATCGTCCTGCCCAATGGTGAAGTTGCGGAATGCAACCGCGATATGCGGCCAGAGCTGTTCCACGCCGCGCGCGTTTCGCTCGGCGCCTTTGGCGTGCTGAGTGAAGTCACCTTACAAAACCGTCCGCTCGAACGCGTGAAGAAGGTGGTGTCGCTGGTCGACACCGAAGACATGCTGCGCCAATGGCCTGCACTCGCCGAAAAGCATCGCAACGCCGAGTTCCTGGTGCTGCCCTTTACTGGCAAATCGGCGCTCATCACCCACGACACAACGACCGAACCAGTTAGTCCGCGCGGGCCCGACGGCGATACCGATACGCTGATGGACCTTAAATCGTTGCGTGACCTGTTCGAATTTACGCCCGAGTTGCGCCGGAAAGCTGCGCAATCGGCGATGGCCGATATCCCGCCCGATATCGCCATCGATGAAGGCTGGAAACTGCTGTCGAACGAACGCCCGGTGCGTTTCAAGGAAATGGAATATCACCTGCCGATTGGCGAGCAGGTCGGCGTGCTGCGCGAAATCATACGCCGGATCGAAAGCGACGCGCGCGGCGTATTCTTCCCGATCGAGGCGCGGATCATTGCGCCCGATGATGCCTGGCTGTCGCCCTTTCACGAACGCGAAAGCGGGTCGATCGCGGTGCACGCCTGGTACAAGGAAGACCATGACTGGATGTTCCGACTTGCCGAGCCGGTGTTCCGCGAAGCCGGAGGGCGACCGCATTGGGGCAAGCTCCATTCGCTCGGCGCGCAGGATTTCAAGCGGCTCTATCCGCAATTTACCGAGGCGGATGCGGTGCGGCGCGCGGTCGACGCCGATGGCCGGATGCTCAATCCATTCCTGAAACGCATTTTCGGATGAAGCGCCGCACCTTCTTTATCGGCGGCGGCGCCTTGATTGCGGCGGGAGCGGGTGCAATGCTGCTGCGCCCGGCAGAGGAGGGAGCGATGCACAGCGACTATTTCAAAGGGCTAGCTGCTGCGCTCGGCCGTGCCGGTCTCAAC
>NZ_CALMSV010000243.1 GCF_937872355.1 uncultured Sphingorhabdus sp.
CGATCCGGTTGAGCTTGCTGACAAGGCCGCCCGCCTTAACAACGATTGCAAGGATATCGTCGGTCTTGCCGTCGTCGTCTTCGCCCATGATTTGGATACGATCGCCCTCGACCGTGGCGGTGCCCTTCTCTCGAAAAAGAGCGACACGCCGCCGAGCCTCCTTTGCCCATGCCTTGGCATCGTCGCAAAGAACGTGATTCTTGGAGGCACGGCGGAATACAATGGGCGACGACCACATTTCTCGGATTAAGATCTTGTCGTCACACTTAACCCATTCATCGGGCGGGCCTAGGTGAAAATGGGTTTCCAACCCGCAGATATGATCCTTGTCCGGATGGCTGAGAAGAAAACCATCAACAAAAAGACGGCCCTTTTCGTCGCGGGAAAGCCGTTCGCGCAGATCTGCCATGACATTCGGCGTTTCGTCATCCTCGTCGTCTGCCGCGTTGCGCACATGCAGGTCGGCAAGGAGCTTCTGGTCGTTGTCGAACGTGATGAGCGTCATATCGCCGTTGCCGACGGGGAAAAATGTGATTGAAGCAGTCATACTAATCCCTCTTGGTCAAACGGCGGCTGCCAAGTGCGCGCAGCGATCTGACAGCACCTGATCTTGACACTCATGCGTTGGGCGTGTCGCGACCGTCCGGTTCGCGGGCAACACCCTTGAATGGTTCGCCATCGTCCTTGACACTCATGAGGTGGCCGGTGCGCTCATCGCGCTTCTGCCAGAGTCCATCGGGCCGCTGAAACTGTGTGCGCCCTGTCACGGCACCGCGTCGGAACCCGTCACCAGTATTTTTCGCCATTTTTTCGGCCCTTTGCGTCTGTTCGTCGACCTTAGGCGTTGATCCCCGCGATCATCGCGTCCATTGAATATGGGAACGATAGCACTACCCGTCAAGAAATGCGATGGGATATTTTTTTCGAATCGAGTTGTTGGAGGGTTAGGTGGCTGAGGAATCACGCGAGACAGTACGCTGGGGCGTGCAGCGGCGGCTCGAATTTATCGATTTCCGGCTGTTCTGGGACGGGCGTTTCAATCGCCGTGATCTGTCGGAAACCTTTGGAATCTCGGCACAACAGGCTTCATCCGACATATCCCAATACACCGTGCTGGCGCCCGGTAATCTCGTGTACGACCAAACCCTGAAGGCCTATCTGCGGGCTCCGACCTACGAGCCGAAGCTGATGCACGCCTCAGCCGAACGCTATTTGCTTCAACTTGTCGCAATCGAGAATCGATGGATGCGCCAGGAGGACACTTGGTTTGACGATCGGCCGCCGATCGAGAATGTTTCGCTGCTGCGCAAGCACACGAACGCGCGAATCCTGCTTCATATTCTCGACGCTATCAACCAGCGTGGCCAGCTGGAGATCCAGTACAAGTCAATCACCGGGTCGCCCGAGCCAAGTCGCGTGATCGCGCCCCATGCACTCTTTCACGCCATCGGTCGTTGGTATGTGCGGGCTTGGTCAACAGAACATTCGGATTTTCGTGATTATAATCTCTTTCGCATTGATCAAGTCGGCGACATTACCAGGGCCTCGATCGATCCCACACTCGATTTTGAGTGGATGCACGAGATCGACCTCATCTTGGCGCCCAATCCGGCACTGTCTAAGAGCCAGCAAGCGGCACTTGAGGCCGAGTACGAGATGGTCGGCGGCAGGCTCATCGTTACCAAGCGGCTCAGCCAGACCTTTTACCTGATGACCGAGCATAACTTCGACGTTGCGCCCGACACATTGCCGCCGGGGAAGCAGCAGCTGGTGCTCCTAAATCGCGAGGAGGTCGTCAATGCTCGAACCACGGCGCGCAAGCTGTCGATTGATGCGATCGAACGAGCTTCCCGTTGAACATGGGTATTGGAGATCAAGGGGTTTCCGCGATCTTGCTCTTCGGCAGCCGTGCCCGTGAGGACAATGGCAGGGGTTCGGACACCGATCTCCTGCTCATCAGCCCACCCGGCACGCCACAACACAGTTCGATCGGCCACCTCTCGATGTTCTTCTATCCATGGGAGAAGCTGACAAACGATGCGCGCGAAGGAGATTTATTCGTGTGCCACATCGTGCGCGAAGCCAAGCCGGTATTCGACCCATTAGGCCAGCTGGATCAGTTGCGGTCGAAGTTCAGGCTGCGGACAAGCTATGCCCGCGAAATCGCGCACGCTCGTGACCTAGGGTGGTTCCTCGACCATCACGCTCGCGCGCTAAATTCTAACTTAGTCGTGCGCCGCATGGTCTGGTGTATTCGCACGATCCTCATCGCGAGGCTCGCTGAGCGCGGCACGCCAGTTTTTGCGCCGCTTGAGCTGGCGATGGCAGCGCCGGCTTCTGCTGCAGACCTTCTAGCTGATCGCCACCAGCGCCGTTTGGATATAACGATGCGGCAGCGATTTCGGCAATACATGATGCAGGAAGACTCATGTCCTGTCCTTCCGAGCGAAGCGACTATCAATGACTACCGGTCACTGTTCGTCCAAACCGGTAACAAGGTAGGTTTACAAACGATCGAACGCGGCCTGCTAACGCCCGAAGCCGGCGAGGATTTTTATCATTAAGCCGATTGGATCGATCATAATCCGAGTTGGCGGGAATCATCCAAATTTACGCCGCCAAGCCACCGATTTAGCGTCCTCTCCCGGTTGATTAGAGGCGTTCACGCTGAGCTGATTGAACGGCGAGCTTCGGGCGACGAAATCAACAATCACATCGGAAAGATCCCGACAGGAACCGACCGCTGCTCGGCCATTCTTTTGCTAAAATATGCTAACACTTCCCTGCGTCGTTCGGGCGGAAATCCAGTGAGAGCGGCGCCGGGAGCGGGCGAATCGCCCGGGTTTGAGAGAGAGTGTCCGGGCGTGATCCGCCCTTCCTGCTCTCCCGGAGATCCCATCAATGGCCCATATCCTTACGGACGCAGCGCTTGGCGCTGCGTCGCTCGCATCGCATTGCTCATTTGACGCGCGGGCTCGTGCGCTACTGGCCGCAGCTACCTCGCTTCTTCCCCTGCTCGAAATTGGGCGGCCCGTTGAATCCGCATATCTGGGCAATGGGATGACGGCAGCCTTTGGCGGCACCGACGCTGAAGGTGCGTGGGATTGGAAGAGCGCCTACGATGCCTGTGAGGTTGCTCAAATCCTTTTCCTGCGCCGTTTTGGCCCGGCAATCTTGTCGCGCAGTGGCTCCCGATCTCACTCCCTTGCGCTGATTGAGCGGGTATCAGCTCTTATGCCAACCCACACCCGGCGCTCTGAAACCAGCCAGGCCTTGCAACAATATTCGACGCCTGCGGGTCTATCGTTCGTGGCCGTTGTCGCTGCTTCGATTGGCGTTGGCGAAACTGTGCTCGAACCTTCTGCTGGCACAGGCATGTTGGCGATTCAGGCCGAACTGGCCGGTGCACAGCTCGTGCTGAATGAACTCGCTGAAGGCCGGGCAGCGCTGCTGTCGCACTTGTTCTCGGGCGTGGCTGTCAGCAGACATGACGCCGCGTCGATTGATGATCGCATGCCCATTTCGGCACGCCCAAGCGTCTTTCTGGTAACCCCGCCGTTTTCGGCCGTCGCGCATGTTGAGCGGACGATGAAGGACGCCTCGCTTCGCCACATTGCTTCCGCCCTGGCCCGGCTCGAGCATGGGGGTCGGCTGGTGGTCATTACCGGCGCTGGCTGTTCTCCTGATGCTCCAGCATGGCGCGATGCTTTCATCCGGTTGCAGGGGGCCGGACGTGTGGTCTTTACAGCCTCCATCGACGGCAAGGTCTATCGCAAGCACGGCACAACGATCGACATCCGACTGACGGTAATCGATAAGCTGCCCGCTTCCGAACCCACGACCTTCGTTCCGAGCGCAGGAACCGCTCCTGATACCGCGACCTTGCTCAAATGGGTCGAAGCGCAGGTGCCGCCGCGCGGACCGATGACCCCATTGTCCGGTGCAGGACTGCATTGCGCTTCGTCGTCGCCCGTGAGCCGCGCGGTTGCTCGGACTGTTCCGATCAATCCCATGGTCGATGCCGATGCGCCGGAACTCACTTATTCGACTGCTGACTGGTCTCCGCCCGAGGGGCAACTCGGTGACAGCATCTACGAACGATATGGACTTCAATCGGTCGTCATTCCCGGCGCATTGCCGCACCCGACGCCGCTGGTTCAATCGGCGTCGATGGCCTCGGTAGCCCCGCCGAAACCAACCTATCGCCCGCACCTGCCCGAGCGCCTGTTGCGTGACGGCGTGTTGTCCGACGCGCAGCTGGAATCCGTAATCTACGCTGGCGAGGCCCATTCCGGGCATCTGGCAGGGGCATGGACCGTTGACAACACATGGGATCTCGTCTCGGCGGCAGCTGAGGAAAGCGATGCTGCTATCCGTTTCCGCCGCGGCTGGTTTCTGGGTGACGGCACGGGCGCGGGCAAAGGCCGTCAGGTCGCAGGCATCATCCTCGACAACTGGCTCAAAGGCCGCCGTCGTTCGCTCTGGGTTTCGGTATCGGACCGCCTGCTTGAGGATGCTCAGCGCGACTGGTCGGCTTTGGGGCAGGAACGCCTGCTGGTGACGCCCTTGTCACGCTACCGGCAGGGTTCCCCTATCAAGTTGGCGGAAGGCATCTTGTTCACGACTTATGCGACCCTGCGTTCGCAGGAGCGGGGCGGCAAGGCGAGCCGGATCCAGCAGATCGTCGAATGGCTTGGCCGTGACTTTGACGGTGTCATCATCTTTGACGAGGCGCACGCCATGGCCAATGCCGCAGGCGGCAAGGGCGCGCGCGGCGATGTCTCGGCTTCACAGCAGGGACGGGCGGGCCTGCGGCTGCAACATGCGCTGCCCAATGCTCGAATCGTCTATGTCTCTGCCACCGGTGCCACGACGGTGCAGAACCTCGCCTATGCCCAGCGGCTCGGGCTGTGGGGCGGCGAAGACTTTCCTTTCGTCTCACGCGCCGACTTCGTGGCCGCGATTGAGGATGGCGGCGTTGCTGCCATGGAGGTGCTGGCCCGCGATCTTAAGGCGCTTGGCCTCTATGCTGCCCGCTCATTGTCATTCGACGGCGTCGAATATGACCTGCTCGAGCACCAACTGACCCCTGAGCAAGTGCGGATTTACGATTCCTATGCCGGAGCATTTCAGGTCATTCACGCCCATCTCGATGCGGCGCTCGAAGCATCGGGCGTCACCAGTGCATCCCATGGGACCTTGAACGCACAGGCCCGGTCGGCAGCGCGATCAGCGTTCGAAAGCGCCAAGCAGCGTTTCTTCAACCACCTGATCACCGCAATGCAGACGCCAAGCACCATTCAGGCGATGCAGCGCGATCTTGAGGCTGGTCACGCCTGCGTCGTGCAAATCGTATCGACGGGCGAAGCCCTGCAGGAACGCCGCCTTGCCGAAATCCCGACCGACGAATGGGATGACGTTTCCGTGGACATCACGCCGCGTGAATATGTGCTCGACTATCTCGCGCACAGTTTTCCGGTGCAGCTCTATGAGCCTTTCACCGACAGCGAGGGCAATCTCGCCTCGCGTCCTGCTTTTGATGCCGACGGCAATCCGATCCTCAACCGCGAAGCCTGCCGTGCCCGTGATGCGATGCTTGAACGACTTGCCGCTTTGCCGCCTGTGCCCGGCGCGCTTGACCAGATTGTCCAGCATTTCGGGAGCGATGCGGTTGCCGAGGTGACCGGACGTTCCCGTCGTATTGTGCCCCGCGCCAACAGCGATGGTTCAGTCCGCTTTGCTGTCGAGAACCGGCCAGCCTCTGCCAACATCGCTGAAACCCATGCGTTCATGGATGACAAGAAGCACATCCTCGTCTTCTCCGAGGCTGGCGGCACGGGGCGATCCTATCATGCCGACCTGGGCGTGAAGAACCAGCGCCGCCGCGTCCACTACCTGCTCGAAGCGGGCTGGAAGGCCGACACCGCCATTCAGGGCTTTGGCCGCACCAACCGCACCAATCAGAAGCAGCCACCGCTGTTCCGCCCGGTATCGACCGACGTGAAGGCGCAGAAGCGCTTCATCTCGACGATCGCCCGAAGGCTCGACAGTCTAGGGGCGATCACGCGCGGCCAGCGGCAAACCGGCGGCCAGAACATGTTCAGCGCCAGCGATAATCTAGAATCCTACTATGCCCGCGATGCCCTGCGCCAGCTTTACCAATTGCTGGTGCGCGGCAAGATCGATGGCTGTTCGCTCGGGCAATTCGAAACGGCCACCGGCCTGTCGCTGCTCGACAGTGACGGCGGGCTCAAGGACGAGCTTCCGCCCATCACGACCTTCCTCAACCGGATGCTGGCGCTCACCATTTCCATGCAGAACATCCTGTTCGAGGCCTTCGAGGGCCTGCTGACGGCCCGGGTCGAAGGCGCAATCGCCAGCGGCACTTATGAAATGGGCCTCGAAACCCTGCGCGCCGAAAGCTTCTCGGTCTCCGACCGCAAGACCATCTACACCCATCCCGGCACCGGAGCTGTGACCCACCTCCTGACCATCGAACGCAAAGACCGGATCGAGCCGGTTGTGCTCGAGAGGGCGCTGGCCATGGCAGTGGATCGCGATGCCGAACTCGTGATCAACACCCGCTCCGGGCGCGCGGCAGTCAAATTGCGCGCGCGCAGTCTGATCGACGATGATGGCGGCATTCACCCACGCATCCGCCTCGTCCGGCCTTTGGAGGCGACCAACATCCTCGCGGAGGCGTTTGCGACGAGTCATTGGGAACCGGTGGACCGTGAGCGGTTCAGAGAAGTCTGGCAGGCCGAACTTGCCGACTTGCCCGAGTTCGAAACCTCGACCCTGCATATGGTTTCAGGCCTGCTGCTGCCGATCTGGCGGCGGCTCCCCAATGAATCGACCCGCGTCTACCGCCTGCAAACCGATGCTGGCGAGCGCGTCATCGGCCGCAAGGTTTCGCCCGCTTGGGTCGCCACGGTGATTGAGCAGGACACGGCGTCCGTCGTGCCTGCCGAAGCTTGGGCGATGCTGTGTGCCGGAGATGCCAAACTGCATCTGACCGAAGATCAGACGCTCGCCCGCGTCCGCGCCATGAATGACTGGCGGATCGAACTGACCGGCTTCAACGATCTTGGTATCGAGCGATTGAAGGCAATGGGCTTGATCTCCGAGATCGTCTCGTGGAAACTCAAGCTCTACATACCGACAGGGGCTGTCGGGGTGGATGTGCTCGCCAAGCTGCTGGACCGGTTTCCGATCCAGCGGATCGCGGCACGCAAAGCCGCCTGAAGGAGCCCCGCATGGACAGTCCCGCCACCGAAATCGCCCGCCGCCTTGCCGCCTCAGCCGAGGCGGTCTGCCGTCGTTACCTGTCCAATGGCCGCCGTGAAGGCCGCTACTGGCTGGTCGGCGATGTTCACAATTCGCCGGGTCGCAGCCTCTACGTCAGATTGTCGGCCACGGCTGAGAGCCGGGGAGGCGCAGGCAAATGGACAGACGCGCAAAGCGGCGACCATGGCGATCT
>NZ_CALMSV010000244.1 GCF_937872355.1 uncultured Sphingorhabdus sp.
GCGCCGAATTGCGCAGGAAAGCGATGTCGCCGCCAGCGCAGAAACCGCGACCCTCGGCATGGTCGACGATGATGCATTTGACTGCGTCGTCATTCTTCCACTTGAGCAACGCCGCTGTCATCGCGTGCACCATCGGCAGCGTCAAGCGTGGATCGCGCCCGGGCGATTGAGGCTGATAAACCCCGCATGCCCCTCGATTCGAGTCAGGATATCGTCTGTCATCGCCGCCCCTATGCCGATGCCTGTCGCCTGAGTCGATAGCTAGGCTTCAGGGTTTGGCTGTCAGTTGAAATCCAAGCGCCTGAATTTGGGGTGTTGATGTCGGCGCGAGCAGCACATTGCCCTCGACCACCCCGTTCGCGCAGGTCCAGCTAAATCGGCCCGAAAGCTTGCCAGTTGCGATCAAAGGCGGGCTGGCATCGCATGCCCCGCTTTTGGCGGCAATCTCGGAAAGATATTGCCGCCAGTTGGTAGCGCTGCGGTCCATCGCGAAGTTCATTGCCAGATACTGGCCCTCGCCTTCGACCCCGCCCGACTGCCAGATGCGGCGTGCGGCGGCATAGCCCGTCTCGAGCGCAGGTGAAGATGCAATGGCGCGCGGTGCAATGTAGCCCGATTTGAAAAGTGCCGTCGCCGCATCCCAGACTGGCGCGGTCGGCCCGGCATAGGTGCGATTGGTCAGAGCAAAGACGCCGACGCCTGCTTCGGGAAGCAACAGCATATGGCTGCCATAGCCGGGGAAGCCGCCGCCATGGAAAAGGACATTGCCGAGGACGCAATCATTCGCCTGCACCAGTCCCGCGCCATAAATCGCGGACAGGCGGCAATTGTCACCTTCCTTACCAGGACGACGACGGGCATGGAGCATGCCACCGCCATATTGCATCGCGCGGATCGTTTTGGCGCTTTGCGCCTCGCCGTCTTTTGCAGGCCAAGCCGAGAGCAGATAGCCGATCCATTTGGCGTAATCCTGACCAGTTGTAACCAGCCCGCCCATCGCGCCAAATGCGCCATGCGGCATCACCGGTTCGCGCGACCAGGCATCATTCTCCCAGCGATAGCCCATGGCAAGCTTACCGGTCGGTACTTCGCGCACTTCATATCGGGTGGATATCATGCCGAGCGGTTTCAGAACCGTTGCATCTACACGTTTGGAATAATCCTGCTTCGACACATTGCTGACGATGCGGCCCAAGGTCGCATAACCGAAGTTCGAATATTCATAACGCGTGCCGGGCGAAGTCGAAAAAGGCACGCCTGCTTTCAGCATCTTGCTGAACTCCGCCTCTGGCAGCGGCTGTTGCCGGTCACCCCAAGGATCGTCGGTGACGAATCCGGCTGTATGGTGGAGCAGGTCGCCGACGGTGATGTTCTTCGCCCAGCCCTTCATTTCTGGCACATATTTGCTTGCCGGATCATCGAGGCGCAACTTGCCCTCGTCGCGCAGCTTCAGGATTGAATAGCCGGTAAACGCCTTAGTCATCGACGCGATGCGGAATGCTGTGTCGGGGGTGACAGGAACATTGTCCTCAATGGTCTGGACGCCCATCGCCTTCACATGGACAAGCTTGCCATCCTTCACGATGCCCCAGACAAGCCCCGGCACATGGGCCTCGGCCATCCATTTGGCGAAGTCGGCGTCGAGTGCTTGAAAGTCTGCGGTCTGCGCGGAAGCGGCAGGGGAGCTTTCCGCGACGGCAGGGAGGCTGAGCGCAGTGAGCGCCATCGCGGCGACATGTTTGGCAAATCTTTTCATGCGGCGCACGCTAACGCCCCAGCGCTGCGGGTCAAGCGCAGTGCTTTGCGGTTGCCGGTTTGCGAGGCACGTCATAGGTGACGGGAAAAGGAGTTTGCCTATGTCTTCCGATACCTCCCGCCGTGCCTTCATCCGCGCCTTTGGCGGTCCTGATGCGATTGAGCTTGAGGATGTCGTTCTGCCTCGGCCCGGGCCCGGCGAAGTACGGATGCGCCACACGGCCATCGGCCTCAACTTCATCGACACTTATCACCGCAGCGGTCTCTACCCGATCGAATTACCCAGCGGTTTGGGGGTGGAAGCGGCTGGTGTGGTTGAGGCTGTGGGCGAAGGGGTCATAGGCTTCGTGGTAGGGGACCGTGTCTGCACTTTCGGCCCTGAACGCGGCGCCTATGCCAGTGCCCGTAACATCGCCGCCTCGGCATTGTTGAAGACGCCGGGCAATGTTTCCGATGAACTGGCCGCTGCGGCCTTGCTCAAAGGATGTACTGTCGAATTCCTTGTCGAACGATGTGCCTTCGTAAAACCCGGCGAGCATATACTGGTACATGCGGCGGCAGGCGGGGTGGGCCTGCTGTTGGTGCAATGGCTGAAGGCGATCGGCGCGCATGTTATCGGTACTGTCAGCACAGAGGAAAAGGCCAGGCTGGCCCGTGATGCTGGGGCTGACCATGTCATCGTCTACGGCAAAGAAGACGTTGCGCCGCAGGTGCGTGAACTGACGGGCGGGCAGGGTGTGCGCGTCTCTTTTGATGGGGTGGGAAAGGACACATGGGCGGCCTCGCTCGATTCGGTTGGGCGGCGAGGCCTGATTGTCAGCTACGGCAATGCGAGCGGACCGGTCACGGGCGTTGCTCTAGGGCAGCTCGCCGCGAAAGGCTCTCTGTTCGTGACGCGCCCGGTTCTGTTCGACTATTATCGGAACCCCGCCGAGCGCGAGGCTGGCAGCGCGCGCATGTTCGAGATGCTCGCCAGCGGGGCGCTCACCGTTTCGATAGGGCAGCGCTATCCGCTAGATGACATTGTTCAAGCGCACATCGATCTGGAGGCGCGCAAAACTATAGGCTCGACGATATTATTGCCCTGACGGTCAGGCCGTAGCCGGGGCCAAAGTCTCCCGAAGTTCGCGCCGCAGGAATTTACCGCTGGCGTTGCGCGGCAGCGGCTCGTCGACGAAAAAGACGAAGCGCGGCAGTTTGTGCTTTGCAACATGTTTCGCCATTTCTTCGCGCAGGGCGTCGGCGTCGAGTGTTTCGCCCTCCTTCAGGAAAATGGCGGCGGCGACTTCCTCACCGAGTCGGTCGTCGGGAACACCAAATACGCTGCACTCGGCGACTGCGGGGTGGCGATAGATGGCGGCTTCGACCTCGACGCAATAGACATTCTCGCCGCCGCGCAGCACCATGTCTTTCTTGCGGTCGACTATGTAGATGAAGCCGTCTTCGTCCATCCGCGCAATGTCGCCGGTGTGCAGCCAGCCATCAGTGATCGATTCGGCGGTCGCATCGGGGCGGTTGATATAGCCCTTGATCACAGCGGCACCGCGCACCCACAATTCGCCTGTTTCGCCGAGCGGCACTTCATTGCCATCATCGTCGACGCATTTCGCTTCATAGACCGGCATGGCCGGGCCTGCGCTGTCTGGACGATCGACATAAAAATCGCCGCCGAGAGAGGTGATGATCCCGCACGTCTCGGTCATGCCATATCCCGTGGTCGGTCGCGCGGTTTCAACCGCTTCATCGATTTTGAGCACCTGATCGGGCGGCACTTGCGCCCCGCCGCCGGAAAGGGCGAGCAGGCTCGAGGTGTCAGTATTGGGGAAATCAGGATGGTTGATCAGTTCACGCGCCATGATTGGTACGCCGCTCATCCCTGTCACGCGTTCGCGCTCGATGATCTTCAGCGCATCGCCCGCATCCCAACGGTACATCAGCACCATCGCACCGCCGGCAGCGGTAACACCATAAGCCGCGCAGTTATTTGCGGTGACGTGGAAGAGCGGGGTCGTCACCAAAGTCACCGGGACGGGCGGAGTCGCCGGAGGTGCCACACCGGTCGCCCGTTCGACCGCGAGCGCGGATGAGGCGGCGGCGTAGAGCATGTTGAACAGGTTCGCGACACAGCCCCGGTGCGTCAGCTGCGCCCCTTTGGGGAAGCCAGTGGTACCTGAGGTATAGAAAATGCAGGCATCCGATTCTGGGTCGACCGTCACTGCGGGCATCTCGCCACCATGTGCGATGACTTCTGACCAGGGCGTGATATCCGGTTCCGTCTTATCGAGCCGCACGCCGACCAGTTTCACGCTTCCGGCGAGTTCCGGCTTTTCGCGAAAGCGCGTCAGTCGTTCGGCATCCAGGAACAGGATTTTGGGTTCAGAATCCTTGAGCGCAAAGGCCATTTCCTCGGTCGTCCACCAGGCGTTCATACCGACCGCAGTGACGCCGCTTGCGACGCAGGCCCAATAGATCAGCATCCATTCGGGATAGTTGCGCATCGCGATCGCCACGCGATCACCCGGCTGCACACCCTGTTCGGCCATCCACGCGGCGATGGCATTCACCTGCGCATGGGCTTCGGCATAGGTGATCCGCTCATCCTGATAGATAAGATAGGGGCGTTCGGCGAATACCACCGTCGACAACCACAGCTCGCGGACGCTGGGCGGGGCATTTTTATAGGTGCGGATGCGGTTGCCTAGGATATCGGCTTCGACGATTTCAAACGGACCACCGGGGCCTGTCAACTCATCGCGCACCTGGCGCAGCTCGGAATAATACATGCCTCTCCTCACATTCTTCTCGAGAGAAAGGCATAAAGGCGAACGCGGCGAGCGCAAGCCCCGATTTAATCGGGTGATTAATCAGAAGTCGACGGCAATGCCTTTTAGTTCCCAATCGCCATAGCGCACAGGGTCAGGACGCTCCTCGTCGGGCAGCGGCTTGTGCTCCACCGCCTTGGGTTCGGGCACAGGCGGACTTTTCGAAAGATAGGCTGGCGGTTTCACATGCGGCGGGCGCTTGCCCATGGTGAGGCTCCTAAGGACATTCTTGAAAGCAGAACAACGTCCCCCCACATTGGCCCTGATACGGAGGATATCAAGATGAATATGCTCAAGACCACGATGTTGCTGGCGGCGCTGACAGCGCTTTTCATGGCGCTCGGCTATACGCTTGGCGGCTCGGGCGGGGCGATTATTTCGCTGCTGGTCGCGGCGGGGATGAACCTGTTCACCTATTGGAATGCCGACAAAATCGTCCTCAAGATGCATAATGCGCGTGAGGTTGATGCGCAGAGCGAACCCAATTTCTACGGGCTGGTCGCGAATCTTGCGCGCCGCGCCAACATGCCGATGCCGCGCGTCTATATCGTCGATAACCCCAATCCCAATGCCTTTGCCACCGGGCGCAATCCGGAAAATGCCGCGGTGGCTGCGACCACAGGTCTGCTGTCGATGCTCAGTCGCGACGAGGTAGAAGGCGTGATGGCGCATGAACTGGCGCATGTGAAAAACCGTGACACGCTGATCATGACGATGGTCGCGACGATTGCGGGTGCGCTGTCTATGCTCGCCAATTTCGGGCTGTTCTTCCGCGATAGCGAGCGAAATGGTTTAGCGACCTTGCTCGCTGTGCTGATTGCTCCCTTCGCTGCAATGATCGTGCAATTGGCGATCAGCCGCACCCGCGAATATGGGGCTGACCGCACCGGCGCCGAGATATCGGGTAGGCCACTCGCCCTTGCCGCGGCGCTTGCCAAAATATCGGGTGCGGCACAGGCGATCCCCAACCCGGTCAGCGAGCGCAACCCTTCAGCAGCCCAGCTCTACATCGTGCCGACGCATATCTCGGAAATGTTTTCGACCCATCCGGCAACCGAAAACCGGATTGCCGAGTTGGAAGCATTGGCCGAGCAGATGGGTTCGGGCCCGCGCCGTAGCGCGCTCGATCCTTTAAGCCGTGGCTGATCACAAGCGGATTGTAGTCGACCGGCCACGCGCCTAAGGCCCGGCGATGAACACCCGCCCCACTACCGCCACCGGGCTTGCCGCAC
>NZ_CALMSV010000245.1 GCF_937872355.1 uncultured Sphingorhabdus sp.
TCGTCGCGCAAATAAGCGTGAGCAAGCACATAGTCGCCTATGCGCTGGGTATCACGCAGGCCGCCGCAATGGCCGATCATCAGCCACACTTCGGGGCGTAGAACCGCAAGGTGGTCGCAAATATTTTTCGCGTTGGAAGGACCAACGCCGATATTGACCAGCGTGATGCCGCTCTCACCCTCTGCCATCAGATGGTAAGCGGGCATCTGGTGCTTGCGCCATGTGCTGTCTGCGACCAACTGGGCGTGATCCTCGGTTGCTTCGTCAACATACAGGCCCCCCGCGCCTGACAGGGCTGTGTAGCGACCCTTGCCGACCTGCTGGCAGGCCCAGGCGACGAATTCGT
The DNA here is from genome assembly GCF_937872355.1 of uncultured Sphingorhabdus sp. Classification (GTDB taxonomy): domain Bacteria; phylum Pseudomonadota; class Alphaproteobacteria; order Sphingomonadales; family Sphingomonadaceae; genus Sphingorhabdus_B. Next base: position 347 of record NZ_CALMSV010000245.1, read on the forward strand.
CGACATAGCGGTTGTAGTTGGTGAACAGGATGTAGCGCTGGAAATGCTCGGCAGGTGTGCCTGTGTAGTGCTTCAGCCGAGCGAGTGAGAAGTCGGTACGCAAACCGTCAAACAGTGACAACGGCGAGCCATCTTCATCCGCAATCAGCAAGCCGTCGGCTGCCTCGTCGCCAATGTCTGCCAGATCCGTAGCTGGAAACCATTTCGACAGTTCGGTCGGGGAAACATCGCCGAGCTCGAGCCCGTCTAGGACGTAAGGAAAGGGGATTTCTTGCTTGCCGGGGCGGACCTGCATTTCCAGCTCATACTGGTCGACCAGCAGATCTATCTGGCTGCGGAGATAGTCTCCAAAAATTTCGGGGCGTGTCAAAGTGATGCTATATGTGCCGGGTTTTTCCAAGCGTCCGAAAGCAAGGTTTGCCGCATGATCGCGTTCGGTACCGTGATAGCGGATGACCAGTTCGGGATAGGCGAATGCGCCAATTGCGCGGTCTGCCATGTCGGGTAGGGTGCGGTCTTTGAGATAGGCGGCTAGTGCGCCGCGGAGGCGGGCAACCGATGCGTCGTAATGTTCGGTGATTTGGCGGATTATGTCTTGTGTCTGTTTATTGGCCATGAAGGCGGATTCTCCATTTCATGCAATTTGGCAAGCAAAAAGGGCGGGAGTGACTCCGCCCTTATTTTGGCAGGATGGCTCCGACCACACTGCCAATAGCTTGTTTCAGCCTTATGTCAGAGCTGGCCAAGCATATAATCAGCTGAGCTGACCTTAAAATCGCCAGGCGCCTCGACGTTAATTTGCTCAACCACGCCGTCGTTGACGATCATAGAAAAGCGCTGACCGCGTTTACCCATGCCGAAGCCCGAACCGTCCATGGTCAGGCCGACAGCTTCAGCAAAATCGGCATTGCCATCCGCCAACATCGTGATCGCGTCAGAGCCACCCGATTTGTTCCAGGCGCCGAGTACGAACGCGTCATTGACTGCCGTGCAGGCGATTTCGTCAATGCCCTTGGCTTTGAGTTCATCAGCCTTTTCGACGAAACCGGGAAGATGCCGGGCCGAGCAGGTCGGTGTAAATGCACCCGGAACCGAGAACAGCGCAACCTTGCGGCCTGCGAAATATTCCGAGCTTTGCACCGGCTGCGGGCCTTCTGCTGTCGCCTTAACCAATTTTACATCGGGGAGTTTGTCACCTACTTTGATCGTCATGGCATTTCCTTCCTTAGCCAAAATATTGAGTGTCTCCTGACGCATAGTGGGATGCGTATGCCAAGCAAATAGGGATTGTCTTTGTCGGTTCCAAGGTTCGCTTGTCGATACGACGTGACATTAGGGCAACAGGCCGCTTGGTTAATGATGCTTCATCATTCAAGTTGAAATTTCGGTAAATACGATCCCGCATTGTCGCCTCTCCACACAAGATGGAGGGGTGTTGAAATGAAAAAATTTACAGGGAGTATCGCAGCAGTTTTGTTGGCAGTTTCGTTGGTGGCGACGCCGGCGCAGGCTTGCTGGAACAACGCGGAACAGGATGCGGCGCGCATCGCCAATATGAACCAGATGCTAATGGTCTCGGCGCTTCGCTGCCGCTTTGGAAAGCAAAATTTCTTGAGTGATTATAATAAGTTCATCCGGTTCAATAACGACGTCCTAGCCAGTCAGCATCATTTGATAAAGGCGAGATATGCCAGAACCATGGGGGACAAAGCAGCATTCGCTGAATTGGACCGCTTCATAATTAGTCTGTCGAACTATTATGGCGGAGGTCATGGCGACCCTGACTGTGCCGAACTAGAAAAGCTGTCGAAGCAACTCGCTGTGGGGCGCCACGACGTTAACACGCTCGCTCAAATGGCCGATCGCGTTGTCGGCGTTCCTAAACAGGCCGCTCAAGCCTGCTCGGTTTCGATTGCTGCGCGTCGATAGGGGATGTCATATAAAGCAATCTTTATATTGAGATTGCCTTGGATTGAAAACTCGGCTAGGGGCCAGCCATCCAAAATCCCCTAGCCGGAGTTTATCCTGTGTCCGCAGATTATGTCGTCGCCGACCTATCGCTTGCCGAATATGGCCGAGCAGAAATTGCTATCGCTGAAACCGAAATGCCTGGCCTGATGGCCCTTCGTTCCGAATATGGTGCAGCGCAACCCTTGAAAGGCGCGCGCATTACTGGTTCGCTCCATATGACGATCCAGACTGCTGTGCTGATCGAAACACTGGTGGCTTTGGGCGCCGAAGTGCGCTGGGCGACCTGCAATATTTTCTCGACTCAGGATCATGCTGCGGCGGCAATTGCTGCTGCAGGCATTCCGGTGTTTGCTGTGAAGGGCGAAACCCTGGCCGACTATTGGGACTATGTTGGCAAGATTTTTGATTGGGATGATGGCACTGGCCGCACCGCCAACATGATCCTCGACGATGGCGGCGACGCCACCATGTTCGCACTGTGGGGGGCGCGTATCGAAGCTGGCGATGAACTACCCGAACCTTCAAATGCAGAAGAAATCGAATTTCAGCGCGCGTTGAAGGCATTCGTAAAGGCGAAGCCCGGCTATCTCACCATGTCGGTTGCCCATATCAAGGGCGTGTCGGAAGAGACCACTACCGGCGTCCACCGCCTGTATCAGATCGCCAAGGACGGCAAGCTGCCTTTCCCCGCGATCAACGTGAACGACAGCGTGACCAAATCGAAATTCGACAATCTTTATGGGTGTAAGGAATCGCTGGTCGACGCAATCCGTCGCGCCACCGACGTCATGCTGGCCGGCAAGGTTGCTTGCGTCGCCGGCTTTGGAGATGTTGGCAAAGGCTCGGCAGCATCGTTGCGCCAGGGCGGCGCACGCGTGATGGTGACCGAAATCGACCCGATCTGCGCTCTTCAAGCGGCGATGGAGGGCTATGAAGTCGTAACGATGGAAGAAGCTGTTCAGCGTTGCGATATTTTCGTCACCGCGACCGGAAACGAGGACGTCATCACGGCCGAGCATATGAAAGCGATGAAGCCGATGAGTATCGTCTGCAACATCGGCCACTTTGATAGCGAAATCCAGATTTCGGCACTCGACAATTACAAGTGGACCGAAGTTAAGCCCGGAACCGACCTGGTGGAATTCCCCGACGGTAAGCAGATCATCATCCTCGCCAAGGGGCGCCTGGTGAATCTTGGTTGCGCGACTGGTCACCCCAGCTTCGTAATGTCTTCAAGCTTTACCAACCAGACGCTGGCGCAAATTGAACTGTTCACCAAGACCTCGGAATATAAAAACGAAGTCTACGTTCTGCCCAAGCATCTCGACGAAAAAGTAGCGGCGCTGCATTTGGAAAAGCTTGGCGTCAAACTGACCAAGCTTTCGTCGAAACAGGCAAATTACATTGGCGTTTCAACTGAAGGGCCATTCAAGCCGGAACATTATCGTTATTGATCGGTTTATCCGTCGATAACGACAAAGGCCCGCCACGTGCGGGCCTTTTTTGTTGCGTCTCGCCCGCATTCGTTGCACCGCAGCGACATTATTTTTCTTTCGGACGGAAACCCCGATGCAGGGCGAAAGCCTGACTACCGCTTTGATTGGATTGCTGCTTGCAGCCTGGATAGTTGGCGCTTCTGTTGCCATCTGGAAAGGCTTGACGATGCAGCGCAGGGCACGCACCTCGCTGCGCCAGACTGCACGCCTCAGCCGCCTTCTGGAGACTTCTCCGGCCTTTCCTGCAATCGTGCGTGCTGATGGAAAACTGGAGGCTTCCGACCGATTTTTTCGTCTACTCGGACTTGAGCGGCAAATCCCGACAATATCCGAACTGGTGGGTGAATTCGCACAAGGAGATGCACAGGAAGACTGGAACGGTTTGGCGGAGCTAATCCGCGAAGCGCAGCGTACAGGCAAAACGCTTTCGCAAAAATTGCGCATTGTGGGGTCGGACAAGCGTTTCATGGCAAGGGTCGTGCTTGCAGACTCGCAGATTTACCCAAATGGCGCTTCGCTGGTATGGCTATTCGACCTCACTGAAACAGTACGCGAACTGGAACGGCTCGAGGGCGATGCGATGATGGCGCGTAATGCGTTCCAAGCGCTGGCCGGGCTGATCGAAGCTTCACCCCTGCCGATGTGGCACAGGGGACCGGACTACCACCTTAGTTTTGTAAATGCCGCTTATGTCGATGCGGTGGATGGTGAAAGCGGGGACGTCGTTGTCGCCGAAGAAATTGAGCTTGTTGAGCCTGTCGATGGCGTCAGCGCGATCAGCGCAGCGGCCAAGGCGCAGGACGTTGGCAAACCTGTCGAACGCCTGGTTTCTGCGACCATTGGAGGCGAACGACGCCAGATCAAAGTCTATGACATCCCGATGGGGGATGTGGGTGTCGGGGGCATAGCCATCGACATGCAGGAACTGATCAACGCTCGCGCAGATGCCCGTCGTCAAGCTGAGGCACAACGCAACATGCTCGATAAAATGTCTGCGGCGGTGGCCCAATTTGCCGCGGATCGTTCGCTGACTTTCTGGAACCTGCCATTCCAACGGCAGTTCGGCATGCGCGAGGAATGGCTGGCGGAATCGCCTGAATTCGCTCGTGTGCTGGAACGTATGCGCGAAAGCGGCAAAATGCCCGACGTCCGCGACTTCCCCGAATGGCGGGCGGAACGGGAAAACTGGTTCCATGTTGCCGCACCGGTCGAAGAGAATTGGCTGCTCCCCGATGGCACCCATTTGCGTCTTGTGGGCCAACCCACGGCAGACAATGGGCTGCTGCTTATCTTTGAGGATCGAACGGAGCAGGCACAGCTAGCAAGTGCTCGCGATACTTTGCTGCGGGTCCGCACAGCTACATTCAACAATCTGTTTGAGGCTGTTTCGGTCTTTTCCGCCGATACACGCCTGAGCATCTGGAACAGCAGGTTTGAAGAAATTTGGGGCGTTGAAGAGGAACTGCTTGCACAGCATCCACGTTTTGATGAGCTGCTCCCGCGTTTAGGGCCCAGCCTGCAAAAACCTTCGCATGTCTCGATTCTACGCGAACTGTTGCAGATGACGATAAGCACAAGACAGCCGCGCAAGAGCCGCATCGCCTTTGCCGATAGCCGTATATTCCAGCTTTCGACCGTTCCATTACCCGATGGCAACGCATTGCTTGCAATGCTGGATGTCACGGATAGCCTGCAGATTGAACAAGCGCTGCGCGAACGCAATGCGGCGCTTTCCGAAGCAGATGCGATCAAGGGCAAGTTCCTGTCGAACATGAGCTATGAGTTCCGCACACCCTTGACCTCGATCAGCGGCTATGCCGAATTGCTGCAGCACGGCATTGGCGGCGAACTTCCTCCGCAAGCGAGAGATTATGTTGATGCAATTTCCAAGTCGGCGGAACGACTTGGGCAGCAGATCAATGCTGTTCTGGATTTCACCCAAAGTGAGGCGGGCGCTTTGCCGGTCGCGCGCAAACCGGTCGATATCGCGCAGCTTG
>NZ_CALMSV010000246.1 GCF_937872355.1 uncultured Sphingorhabdus sp.
GCACTGCGTTGCGGATGCTCGACGCTTGCCTGCGCACCGGCCAACCGCTCGATCAGGCAGCGAGCGCGATGGCCAAAGGTTTGGAGCCTTCGGACCGGGCGCTGGCGATTGCCATTGCGCAGGAAGTGCTACGCTGGCTCCCAGACCTCGACCTGCTGATCGACAGCCAGACCCGCCTGCCATTGGCGGAGGATGCCAAGGCGCGGATGGTGCTGCGCATGGCCCTTGCGCAGATGCTGCGGTTGGGCACACCGCCGCACGCCGCCATCTCGACGGCCCTGCCGCTGCTCGACAAAGGGCCAAGGCGGCTGGTGCATGGTGTGCTCGGCTCGCTCTGGCGTCTGCAACCAACTTTGCCCGAGGCTCCCAGCCTGACGCATCCGGTTGCCGATCGCTGGAAAGCAGCATGGGGCGCGGAGATGATCGAGGCGGCGCGTGTTGCCTTGGCCGAGCCGCCGTCGCTCGACCTGATTATGTCCGATCCCTCGCAGACCGCCAAATGGGCTGAAGAACTGGAAGGTACCAGCCTCGCACCGGGCCAAATCCGGCTGGCACGCGGGTCGGCGATCGAGATGTTGCCCGGCTATGCCGAAGGCGCCTGGTGGGTGCAGGATCTGGCGGCTAGTCTACCAGCCCGGCTATTGGGGCAGGGGAATCATAGAGAGATAGCTGACCTATGTGCGGCCCCGGGTGGGAAGACGATGCAGTTGGCGAGCCAGGGTTGGAATGTCACTGCGCTCGACAAGTCGGCGAAGCGGATGGAGCGGTTGTCGGCCAATCTGGAGCGCACCGGGCTGGTTGCGAAATCCAACATCGGTGATGTGCTGACATGGGAGCCCGAAGCGCCATTCGACGCCGTGCTGCTTGACGCGCCCTGCACGGCAACCGGCACCTTCCGCCGCCATCCCGATGTGCTGCACCGGATAGGGCCGAAGCAAATTACCGAACTGGTAGAACTGCAAGCGGCGATGCTCGACAAGGCCGCGGCCATGGTCAAACCCGGCGGCGCATTGGTCTATGCAACCTGCTCGCTCGAACCCGAAGAGGGCGAGCAACAGGCCGATGCCTTCCTTGCGCGGCATGGCAATTTCGCCAAGTCGGCGATCAACACCACCCTGTTGCCTGAAGGCATCACGCCGACAGACGGCTATGTTCGCACGTTGCCCGGTATGCTCGCCGACAAGGGCGGGCTGGACGGCTTCTTCATTGCCTGCTTCACCCACGCACAATAAGGTCGGGGGATGCAAGCCCCGACCCTGACTACCGATCGCCTGACCCTCGCGCCCATAAGCAAGGACCATTGGGAAGCCTATGCCGCGGCATGGGCCGATCCGGCGATGACTGAATTTATAGGTGGCAAGCCGCGCACGCGCACCGAAAGTTGGGCCAAATTCCTTGCTGCCTCGGCGCTCTGGCAGTTCATGGGCTATGGCTATTGGTCGTTCCTAGACCGCGCCACCGGAAGATTTTTGGGCAATGGCGGCCTTTCCTGGTTCGAGCGCGGCGTTGCCGGACTGGAAGGTGTGCCCGAAGCTGGATGGGCCTTCATTCCGGAGGCCTGGGGCAAAGGACTTGCTACCGAAGCGATGGGGGCGGCGCTGGCATGGGCTGACGACGAACTCAAGGCACCCGAAATTCGCTGCATCATCGATCCGGGGAATCGGGCGTCGCGAAGGGTTGCAGAGAAGCTGGGCTTCCGCTTTCTGGAGGCCACAGACGAAGCGATGGGCCGTATCGAGCTTTTTTCGCGACAACGCGGTGGATAAAACAGTGGATTAGTTGTGCATGAAGGGGTGCTTGCCTTGCCCCTGCTGCGCAGTCCCGCTAAGCGCCTGCCATGAACGCTCCTATCCGTATTGCGCCGTCGATCCTATCCGCCGATTTCGCGCGTCTGGGCGAGGAGGTGCGCGCGATTGACGAGGCCGGATGCGACTGGATCCATGTCGATGTGATGGATGGCCATTTCGTCCCCAACATCACCATCGGTCCCGCCGTTGTAAAGGCGCTGCGCCCGCACAGTGCAAAGCCTTTTGATGTCCATCTGATGATCTCGCCGGTTGACCAATATGTGAAAGACTTCGCTGACGCAGGCGCCGATATCATTTCCTTCCACCCGGAAGCAGGGCCGCACCCGCACCGCACAGTGCAGTTGATCAAATCGCTCGGCAAGCAGGCGGGCATCGTGCTCAACCCGCATACGCCGGCAAAGATGCTCGATTATCTGATTGAGGATATCGACCTCGTGCTGGTGATGAGTGTCAATCCCGGCTTTGGCGGGCAAAGCTTCATTTCAAGCCAACTGCGCAAGATCGAGGCGATCCGAAAGATGATTGAAAAGACCGGCAAGGATATCCGCCTCGAGGTCGATGGCGGGATCACGGTTGAAACCGCACCGCTTGCGATATCGGCAGGCGCGGATACGCTGGTTGCCGGAACCGCGACTTTCAAAGGCGGACCAAGCGCTTACGCCGCCAATATCGCAGCCCTGAGGGGATAATGGCCGAAGCCGACCGCCCGGACGAAAAGATTGGTGCAAATGCGCTGGTCGTGCGTCCGGCAGGTCGCCTTGAAAATCTGGCTGCCCGTGTTTCGCTGATGCTCTATCAGTTGAGTTGGCGCACACCGCTGCACAAGATGCGGATCACCGGCAAGCTGCCGATGAAACTGCTGGCCGTACCGACCGATCCGCTCCCGGGCGATGAAGCACGCGGCACCGCGATCCGCATCGGAAAATTCCTGTTTCATGGAATGGAGCAGTCGATCAATGCGATCGATTATGACAAGTCGACGCTGCCTCCCGCCTTTGCCGACTATGTCCATCGCTTCGACTGGCTGCGCGATTTGTCAGCTGCGGTCAATCGCGGCGAAGGTGCGCCACTTGCCGCATCGATTGCCGAAAAATGGCTGGCGGCCAATGGCGACCGACCGCGCATGCCTGCGTGGCGGATCGACAATAGCGCGTGGCGCTTCCTCAATATGGCGAGCGCCGCGCCTTATTTGCTGACCAGCACTGACCTCATCTATCGCTCCAAAATCCTGAACCATTTTGCGCGCACCGCCAGGCACCTCGACCAGTCGGCGGTCCGTGCGACCAAGCCTTTTGACAAGGTCTGCGGCTGGACAGGTGTTGTGGCCGCCTCGCTTTTGCTCCCTGAAGGCAAGGCGCGGCGGGCGATGGGCGAGCACAGCCTTGAGGCCGCACTTTCTGATCTGGTTTTCCCCGATGGCGGGCTATTGTCGCGCGCGCCGCAGCAACTGATGGAACTGATTGCGCTGCTGTCGACGTTGCGCGAGTGTTACACAGCGCGGCAGGAAGCTGTTCCTGATTTCCTTACCGATACGCTCAGTCGCAACGTTCCGGCGCTGTTGGGGTTGACGCACGCCGATGGCGGACTGGGCGCCTGGCAGGGATGCGGCCATTTGGGAGCAGAGCGCATCGAGGCCTTGGTTCAGGCCAGTGGTGTGCGCGCTCGCCCACTGCGACAAGCACTCGATTGGGGCTATCAACGGGTCAGTGCGGGGCCTGCTGTCCTGCAAGTTGACGCTGGGCCCCCTCCGCATGCGAAACAGGCGCTGGTTGGTTGTGCATCAACGCTCGCGTTCGAATTCAGTTTTGGCAGGCAGCGGATCGTGATCAACTGTGGCGGGGCCGGTCTTGCCGGGGCGAGCATACCGGCGGCTCTGGCGCGCGGTTTGCGCACCACTGCTGCACATTCGACCCTATGTGTAGACGACAGCAATTCGACCGCTCTTTTGGCCAAGGGTCAGCTGGGTGCGGGTGTTGTCGATGTCGAGCTTGAACGGCGCGATATTGAAAAAGCGACGCGGATCGAAGCCAATCATGATGGCTATGCGCGCAGCTATGGCTTCATCCACAATCGCGTGCTTATACTGCGTTCGGACGGCATGGAGTTGCGCGGCGAGGATACGCTCCTGCCGCATGTGAAATTTAAGGGCCGCGAAGAGGTGCCTGCGCATCTCCGCTTCCATCTCGGTCCCGATATTGAGCTGCTGCTCGCAGACGATAAACGCAGTGTCGTAATGCGTCTCGACGACGGCAGCAGTTGGACCTTCATGACCGCGCTCGGTACGATCGAGGTCGATGACAGTTTATGGGTGGATGAAAATGGCCGGCCAAACCCCACCCGCCAACTCGTGATTGGCGTCAATGCGCCAAAGGGCGGCATGACCATTGGCTGGGCCCTCAAGTTTTTGGGATAAACAAAATGAGCGATGTGAAGATCAAACGGGCACTGCTTTCGGTGTCGGATAAAAGCGGGCTGGTCGAACTGGGCCATGCATTGGCGAAGCGGGATGTCGAGCTGGTGTCGACCGGTGGCACGGCAAAGACGCTGCGTGATGCCGGGCTGAAGGTGAAGGACATCAGCGACCTCACGGGCTTTCCCGAAATGATGGATGGCCGCGTCAAGACGCTGCACCCCAAGGTGCATGGCGGGCTACTAGCGGTGCGTGATAATGCCGAACATGCCGCCGCGATGAAGGAACATGGCATCGGCGCGATCGATCTGGTCGTCGTCAACCTCTACCCCTTTGCGCAGACGGTAGCCAAGGGCGCGAGCCGCGACGAGATTATCGAGAATATCGACATTGGCGGCCCGTCGATGGTACGCAGCGCGGCGAAGAACCACGCCTTTGTCACCATTGTCACCGACCCTGCTGACTATGACGATCTCATCGCCGAGATGGAAGAATCAGGCGGCAAGACCAGTTATGACTTCCGTCGCAAATGTGCGGCCAAGGCGTATTCGGCAACGGCGGCCTATGACAGCATGATAAGCCAGTGGTTCGCCTTTGCCGACCAGCAGCAATTCTTCCCCGATATGCTGGCGATCAACGGCAATCGTGCCGAAGAATTGCGTTATGGCGAAAACCCGCACCAACGCGCGGCGCTGTATGTCCCGGTAGGTCCGCACGGATCGGGGATCGCACAGGCGGAGCAAATCCAGGGCAAGGAACTGTCCTATAACAATTATAACGATGCCGACGCCGCGCTCGAGCTGGTCAGCGAATTCCGTGATGGGCCGCCGACGGTTGTTATCGTCAAGCATGCCAATCCGTGCGGCGTTGCCACGGGCGATACGCTGATCGAGGCTTATCGCGCTGCGCTTGAATGCGACAGCGTTTCGGCCTTTGGTGGCATTGTCGCGGTCAACCGTCCTCTCGATGGGGCGACTGCAGAGGCGATTACCGAGATTTTCACGGAGGTTGTTGCCGCACCTGCTGCTGACGAGGCAGCCAAGGCGGTATTCGCCAAGAAGAAGAATTTGCGCCTGCTACTGACCGGCGACCTGCCCGATCCGAAACGTGGTGGACTGATGGTGAAACCGATTACCGGCGGCTTGCTGGTGCAGTCACGCGACAATGGTTTCGTGCCCGAAAGCGATTTCAAGGTGGTGACGAAGCGGGCGCCTACAGCACAGGAGCTTGCCGATTGCCGCTTTGCCTGGACGGTTGCCAAGCATGTGAAATCGAACGCGATTGTCTATGCCAAGGATGGCGCGACAGCAGGCATCGGTGCTGGCCAGATGAACCGCCGCGACAGCGCACGCATCGCCGCGATCAAGGCACGCGAGGCGGCCGAGACCTATGGCTGGGAAAGCCCGCGCACCGTTGGTTCGGCGGTCGCCTCAGACGCCTTCTTCCCCTTTGCCGACGGCCTACTGGCCGCGGTAGAGGCAGGAGCGACGGCAGTGATCCAGCCGGGCGGATCGATGCGCGATGAAGAAGTCATCGCCGCCGCTGACGAAGCAGGGCTGGCGATGGTCTTCACCGGGATGCGTCATTTCCGG
>NZ_CALMSV010000247.1 GCF_937872355.1 uncultured Sphingorhabdus sp.
TCCCGAAAAGATCGCGCTCAAGGCCGAACGCAGCGGCAATGGCTTCAAGCTGAGCGGCGCAAAGCAGTTTGTCGTGCAGGGTAGCTCTGCCGATATGCTGATCGTCGCCGCGCGCACTGGTGGCGCCGTTGGCGAAACTGATGGCCTGACGCTGTTTGCGGTTGAGAAAGGCGCGTCCGGCCTGTCGCTGGACGCAGCGCGCACCGTTGACTCGGCAATGGCTGCACGTGTCGCATTTGACGGTGTCGAAGTAACCGCCGACGCCGTGATTGGCGATGTTGATGGCGGCTGGGCTGTCTTGTCCAAAATGCTGAACGCCGGACGCACCGGTTCCGCCGCCGAAATGGTTGGCGTCGGCACTGGCGCGATGGACCTGACCTTCGACTATCTCAAACAGCGCAAGCAGTTTGGCCGCGTCATCGGGGAATTCCAGGCACTGCAGCACCGTGCCGCGCATCTCTATGGCGAAATGGAAATGGCGCGTTCGGCAGTTTTGAAGGCGCAGAATTTCCTCGACGAGGAAGATCCGCGTGCCGAGCTTTACGCTTCGGTTGCCAAGGCCAAGGCAGGCCTCGCCTGCAGCCTGTCCGTCCGCGAAGGCGTACAGATGCATGGCGGTATCGGGATGACCGACGAATATGACATCGGCCTTTATATGAAGCGCGACCGCGCTTTGGCCGAGTTCATGGGCGACATCTATTTCCATGCAGACCGCGTGGCCAAGCTGAACGGATATTGATCATGGACTTACAAAAACTGTTCAGCCTCGAAGGCCGCGTAGCTCTCGTCACAGGCGGTTCCAAGAATTTGGGCCGCCACATGGCAGAAGGCTTCATCGCAGCAGGCGCAAAGGTCTATATCAACTCGCGCAAGGCGGATGCCTGCGAGAAGACCGCTGCCGAATTGGGCCCGAACTGCATTCCGCTGCCAATGGATGTCTCGTCGGTAGAGGGCTGCAAGGCGCTGGCAGCAGCGTTGACAGAACGCGAATCGAAGCTCGACATTTTGGTCAACAATGCAGGCGCAGCCTGGGGCGCCCCGTTTGAGGAATTTCCCGAAAGTGGCTGGGACAAGGTCATGGACCTCAATGTCAAAGGCCCGTTCTTCCTGACGCAGGCAATGTACCCGCTGCTGAAGACTGCGGCGACCAAGGCGCACCCGGCAAAGGTGATCAACATCGGCTCGATCGACGGCATCCGCCTGAACCCGTGGGAAACCTATAGCTATCACGCTTCCAAGTCGGCGATCCTCTATCTGACCAAGCGAATGGCTGCGCGATTGGTGCAGGATCAGATCAATGTCACCGCGATTGCCCCGGGTGCCTTTGCATCCGACATGAACAAGGCCGCTCGCGACCATGGCGATGCGGTTGCCAGCAACATTCCGAACAAACGCATCGGCGTTGCTGAGGATATGGCAGCCGCAGCAATCTATCTTGCTTCTGATGCGGGCAACTATGTGGTCGGAGATACCATCACCGTCGATGGCGGCGTGGCACACGCCAATATCGGTTCACCGAGCATCGACGCGTGAGCGTCCACGGCGTTGCGGAGGGCAAATTTGCGGGCGTCAAGTCCGTGATGGAAGCCAGCCTCGCAAGTGGTGCCGATATCGGGGCTTCCTTTTGCGTAACCCGCGACGGTGAAACTGTGGTCGATATCTGGGGTGGGCATGCCAACCCGGATAAGACCAGCAGTTGGGATCGCGACACCATCGTCAATGTTTATTCGACGACCAAGACGATGGCCGCGCTCACCGCACTGCTGCTTGCCGACCGTGGTGTTTTCGACCTCCACGACCGGGTAGCAAAATTCTGGCCGGAGTTTGCTGCCGAGGGCAAGGAAGGCGTCACCATTGCCCAACTGCTGAGCCATTCCGCCGGGCTTTCCGGCTGGAAGGAATCGTTGCAGCGCGAGGACCTTTATGACTGGTCCAAATGCGTTGATTTGCTCGCACAGCAAGCACCGTTTTGGGCACCGGGTACTGCACCCGGTTATCATGCGCTGACCCAGGGCTATCTGGTCGGTGAAGTTGTGCGGCGCGCGACGGGTAAAACCATTGGTACCGTTTTCCGCGAGGAAATTGCCGAACCATTGGGTGCCGATTTCCATATAGGCCTTCCCGAATCAGAGGATAGCCGCGTCGCCACGCTGCAACCCCCGCCAGTGGCTGTTGCCGCGCAAGCCGCATCCGATCTGCAAAAGAATATGGCGACCAATCCCGGCATCGATGTCGGTGAAACCGCAAAAAGGGCATGGCGCGGGGCGGAAATTCCAGCAGCTGGCGGCACCGGCAATGCACGCTCAGTAGCGGAAATCCATGCCATCCTTGCAAATGGCGGCATGGCCAAGGGCAAGCGCTTCCTTTCCGAGGCTGGTTGCCGACGGGCGCTCGAATGTCAGGTTGAGGGCACCGATCTTGTCCTTGGCATCCCCGTGCGGTTCGGCATGGGATTTGGCCTGCCAGGCGGCATGGTGCCGTTGCCCAATCCCAATAGCTGCTATTGGGGTGGCTATGGTGGATCGATCGCTATCGTCGACATGGATGCGCAAACGACCTTTTCCTATGTGATGAACCGGATGGAGGGCACGACCACCGGCGACGCACGCGGATTCGCGCTGGTCATGACGATGTGGCAGGCGATGGCCGCCTGATACGAAATTGCAAAGAACGCAATTTGAGGTCAGTTGCATTCTTTGCAACTGACCTTTTTCTTTTCGCAATTGCACAATGAACCACCAATCGCCAAATGGCTCTCAACGAAAGCGAAACTTTCGAGACATTGATGGGCCGGGCACTCTCCTCCTCCTCTCCCCCGCCCGCCCGTCGATACGAACGGCCTTCATGCACCGCGTGGAGGCCGTATTCGTTTGTGCGATAATTGCCGACCTGAATCCTTTTGTTTCAGCCGCTAGCAACAGCAATGATTGTTCTCCATTTTGTCCACCGCAAACCCTTCGCCCTGTGGATAAGTCGCAAGATTCCCGTTGCCCGACTCAGGGTTCGATGAGACCTTTCAGTTGTCAGGCAGGAAAGCCGGAAAGCGAAGCGGAACGGAAACGGAAAGCAGAGCGGAACGAAAGAACTGTCAGATACCTCGCCAGAGCGTTTCAGAAGCGAAAGTGGAAGAAGCAGGAAAGCAGAGGTTGCTGCCGGACAACGAACGTCATGTGCGGGCCGAGGCCTCACCGCCAAAAGCCAACGCCGGGCAGGATACCGAAAGCAGTCAGGCAAACTGGCGACCCTTCGGGGCCGCCAGCGAGCCGGACGCCGGAAATCGGAAAGAATGGCCCTTGAGGCCAAGGACTTCCAGGATCAGGCGCAGTGGGCGCTGGTAGCAATACCAGCGCCCATTTATCTTTTGGCGACCCATTTCAGCGGCTGTTACGGCTTCACACTCTGTAATTGCTGCACTCTTCAATCAAATTTTCACCGAAATGCTCTAAACTCATCCCATAATGAGTATGCGCAAAACTTTTGGAAAACTCGGGAAGCGGTCGGTTGCTCGGCTGACAATCGAGTTGGATGCGGGTTTCGTGCTGCCAGAACGTACAGCGCGTTGTACGCTTGAAAACGTGTCGCGCAACGGCTGTCGCTTACGGACAATTGAGCCTCCACGCATCGGCGCAACCATCCTGGTTAGAGTCGAGCGGATCGAAGCGCTGGGTTCGGTCAGTTGGGTGAAGGGCGAACGATGTGGCGTCGCGTTCGAAGAACCACTGGACACTCGTTCACTCGAGAGGATTCGCTGGATAATCGACAATGACCGCAATCACCACAACAACAGCCTGGCCCACGCTACTGCTATCTGGCGCTGAATTGAAAATCCGAGACCGAAATTTGAAAGGCGTGACGCGCGTCACGCGTTGAGAATCGATTCCCCTGCCAATCGGGCGTTGCGACCCGGTTGGCATGGATCTCCCTATGCCAACATCCTGCCGAGGGCGGGGTTCACACCACCCCGCGCCTCGGCTTTTTATTTCAAACCCCGGATTTAAGCAGCCAATCGTGGAAAATACGAACGGCACGCTGCTTTAGTGCACGCGGTCGACAGACGAACCAATAGCTGTAAGGGCTCTCAACCTCAGTATCGAAAAGCCGAACCAGCCGCGGGTCTTTAGCGTCCGAAAAATGGCTGCCATGCATGATTGCCACGCCCAGTCCGTTGGCGGCTGCTTCGAGCATCAATGGGCCGCTGTCGATATGATCGATCGCCGCCGGCTTGAGACGCGGTTCGCCCACAGCATCGCGCCAAGCGTTGAAAATCAGCGGCATATCGCTGTGCACCAGCACTGTCTGATCCTTCAGATCGGCCGGCTTTTTCAGATTGTGCTCTTTGGCCATGCTGTCCGAGGCGATGGCATAAACATTGTTGCGATCGAGACGGACGGCATAGAGTCGCGGATCAACCTGATCGGCTATGATGATCGCAGCATCGACAACATCTCCAAGCAGATTTTCGGCATGCGCCGATGTGTCGACATCGATATGCAACTTGGGGAACAACTTGCGTAGCTCCGGCAATTTCGGAATCAGGCGTTGCGATCCGAAAAGCGGCAATACGCCAAGCCGCAGCCGATACTCGCCACCCTGCCCCGACAATTCCTCAACGGCATCGGCCATCGCCTCGAGAGCTGGTTCGATAGCTTTTAACAAGGCATTGCCATCGGCGTTAAGGATCATCGCCTGCGCTTTTCGTTCGAAAAGGGGCTTCCCCATGAAATCTTCCAGCGCCTTGATCCGCCGACTCAGGGCCGGCGGCGATAAAGCCATTTCGGATGCTGCAGCCTTGGCCGAGCCCAGTTTTGCAATCCTGACAAAGGCTTCGAGTGAGCGGAGCGGCGGCAAACGGCGCATTTGGGGAGGTCTCACCTTTTTTGTGCGGCGCAAAATGGTCGAGCGATTTCGCTCTTTCCAGATTTTTGCCTGTTTTCGTTGAGTTGAAAGCTAATTCGGATTGCAAAAATTGCAACCCCGATTGTTTTCTTCGCACTTGCACAAAAAACTGCTGCGCCGCATATAGGACGGGCCTTACAGGCATCCTCTCCTAAAGTAAGACTTTTCAAAGGCCGGGTTTACCCCCGGCCTCTTTTTTTGCCCGTTGCCCAGTCTGGCTTGCCACCCTATCTTGAAAATCAGGGGCTTGGACCAAAGGTAACCGGATATGGCAAAGCAGAAAAACAGCAAACTCCAGGTTGCCAATGCCCGGCCCGAGGATTCGGGGCGTGGTCTTGCCCGCCTGTCGCGCGAATTCATGGCCGAACATGCATTACAGCAGGGCGACGTAATCGAGATAACGGGAAAACGCACAACGGCAGCGCGCGCGGTAGATCCCTACCCCGAAGATGAGGGATTGGAAGTCATCCGGCTCGATGGCTTGCAGCGCGCCAACGCTGGGGCAGGTGCAGGTGATCATGTCGAGGAGAAGAAGGACGCCTCGGTTGCTGCCAAACGAGTCGTTTTTGCACCAGCACAACCGGAAATCCGGCTGGAGGGCCCGGGTGATGCCCTCAAGCGCAACTTCATCGGGCGGGCCTTGGTCGCGGGCGATGTCGTTGCCACCCATGGCCAACAGCGCGTGGCGCCTGAAAACATGCCGCCGCAGCTTGCACAGATGCTGGCCGCCCCTGCTTTTGCGCTCGCCGAAATTCGCCTGACGGTGGTTTCTACAACGCCCAAGGGCATCGTGCATATCGATCAGGAAACCGAGGTCGAGTTGCGCCCTGAATATAGCGACGACGGCGATGTGCGTCGCGCGGATGTGACTTATGACGATATTGGCGGCATGGCCGATACCATTCGCCAATTGCGTGAAATGGTCGAACTGCCATTGCGCTATCCAGAGCTGTTCACAAGGCTGGGCGTCGATCCGCCCCGCGGCGTGTTACTGCATGGCCCGCCGGGAACCGGCAAGACCCGGCTCGCCCGTGCGGTCGCCAATGAAAGCGAAGCCGAATTCTTCGTCATCAACGGTCCCGAGATCATGGGGTCGGCTTATGGCGAGTCCGAAAAAAAGCTGCGCGAAATTTTCGCTGCAGCGACCAAGGCTGCCCCATCGATCCTGTTTATCGACGAGATCGATTCGATCGCACCGTCGCGCGACAAAGTCCACGGCGAGGCCGAAAAGCGGCTGGTCGCACAGTTGCTGACGCTGATGGACGGACTGGAGCCACGGACCAACCTTGTTGTTATTGCCGCGACCAACCGGCCCGAGGCCATCGACGAAGCCCTGCGCCGTCCCGGCCGGTTCGACCGCGAGATCATCGTCGGAGTGCCGGACGAAAGCGGGCGGCGGGAAATACTTGCCATTCACACGCGTGGCATGCCTCTCGACAGCAAGGTTTCGTTGCGCGAGCTTGCGCGGACGACATACGGCTTTGTCGGTGCCGATCTCAATGCGTTAAGCCGCGAGGCTGCTATCGAGGCGGTGCGACGGATCATGCCGAAGCTCGACTTGTCCAGTGGCACGATTCCTGCCGATGTTCTCGAAACGCTGAAAGTGACCCGCGACGACTTTCTGGAAGCGCTCAAACGCGTCCAGCCTTCGGCGATGCGCGAGGTCATGGTGCAGTCCCCCAATGTCCGCTGGGAGGATGTCGGCGGGATCGACGAGGCACAAGCGAAGCTGAAGGAAGGAATCGAGCTCCCTCTCAAAAATCCCGAAGCTTTCCGCCGCCTCGGCATCCGCCCGGCCAAGGGTTTCCTGCTTTACGGCCCGCCGGGAACCGGTAAGACTTTGCTCGCCAAAGCCGTTGCGCGGGAGAGCGAGGCCAATTTCATTGCTACCAAATCATCCGACCTGCTCAGCAAATGGTATGGCGAAAGCGAGCAGCAGATTGCCCGGCTATTCGCCCGAGCGCGACAGGTGGCGCCGACCATCATCTTCATTGACGAGATTGACAGTCTCGCGCCCGCGAGGGGAAGAGGTGCGAGCGAACCCCAAGCAACCGAGCGGGTTGTGAACACGCTGCTCGCCGAGATGGATGGGCTGGAAGAGTTGCAATCCGTCGTCGTCATCGGTGCAACCAATCGGCCGACGCTGATGGATCCGGCCCTGCTGCGTCCGGGGCGCTTCGACGAACTGGTCTATGTTACCGTACCCGACAAGGGTGGACGTCGCCGCATCTTGGGTATTCACACGTCAAAGATGCCGCTCGGTAAAGACGTAGACCTTGATGAAATCGCTGAGCGAACCGAACGCTATACCGGTGCCGATTTGGAAGACCTCGTCCGTCGTGCCGGCTTGTTTGCGCTACGCGAAGGCGGGAGCGATGCCAACGAAGTGCGCATGACCCATTTTAGCCAGGCATTAAATGCCAGCCGGGCGACCGTTTCTCCCGAAATGGAGGAGGAGTATCGTTCGATGGAGACCAAACTCAAGCAGGCGGCGCTGGTGCCCGAAGGCATGGGTTTCGTTACGCCGGGAATGATAAAGCCGGTGCGGGCGAGCAAGCACGAGCCCTGACCGCAGCATTATGTGCACCGGTTCAACGCAGCGATAGCATTAGTAACCACTTGGTCTAAGTTTTCACTGACCTGATCAAGGGAGTGAAAGTTTGAGGTTATCGACTGCTCTGTTTGTGAGTGCCGGGTTGGCGTTGCTCATTGCGGTAGCCCCTGTCCTGATAACCTTTGCCGCAGCTATCATCGCGCAATTGGCAGGATGCCAGTTAAATGAGGGCATGGCGCACCGATGCGTGATCGCGGGCAAGGATTATGGCCAGACGCTCTATGAGATGGGCGTTGCCTTTTGGCTGTTCTTGCTGACCGCTTTATACTTGCCGGTCGCAGTGGCTCTGGGTGTTGCCGCCTTAATCAACATGGTTCGCGGGCGCGAAGATCCAGCCAAAAATGGCAAAACTGGCTGGGTATTCTGGCTGTTGATGGCGTCCGCTCTGCTGCTGCCAATATTGGGTACGATGACTTTGATCCTGGTAGCGCTAGCGGGAATAATAGTCTGGAACCGGAAGCGCACCGCGGACTCAAATAGCTAATCCAAGCTTCGGTCGGCGACTTCGCGCAATCCGATTGCGCGGACCAATACCATGCCCTCTATCGCGACCAGCAATTTGGCTGCGTCTCGCGCGCGCGCTTCGTCGCTGTCGGCTGCCAGCTGCGCTTCGCCCCATGCGAGAAAGCCCTGTCCGATTGCAGCCGCGATCGGCGTATAGAGCGGATCGCCTCGCGCAGCCCTGCTCGCCAGTTCTATCCAAACGCACATGTAGGGCCAAAAACGGTCTTCGAACAAAAAACCTGCTAGCCGCTTTTGCAACGCGTCGAGCGGCTGTGGTTCGGTCGCGGCGTGATCCGCCATCGCACCGGTCATCCGCTCGGCAATGCGTTGCAGCGTGGCAGCCAGCAACTCGGATTTGTCCGCAAAATAATAGAGCAACATGCGGTCGCTGGTGCCAGCAGCCTTCGCCAACGGACGCAGGCTGGCCGGCACAAGACCGTGCGCAAGCACGTGGTCGGCCAGCCGGTCGACAATTGCGGAACGCCGTTCTTCTGTTTTGCTCAGTTCCATCCAGACCTGCTTAGGCGCAATTAATGCTTGTAGCGACTGCTACATTAATGTAGCATATGCTACATTAATAGTCGAACAGGAAAGGCAATGCGATGACAAGTTTCTGGCAAAATTGGCTCAAACTATGGGCATGGGGTGTAATCATCTTCGGCGTTGTGCTGGCAAGCGGCGCATTTGCGGCAACCGAAGGGCTAGTGCGACCGGTATTCGACATGCTTGGCAACCCCTTCCCGGCCGCGCCTGACGCACATCATCGTTTCTCGCTAGGACTGATGGGCGCCGTTAGCATCGGCTGGGGTTTGACCTTGCTCGGTGTATTCAAGGCCATATTCGGCCTGACCCGCGATAGCGCCGCCCCTTTCTGGCGCGCCGTGCTGGCGGCAACGGTAGGATGGTATGTGATCGACGGTTATATTTCGTACGCGACCGGCTTTGCGCTTAACATCGTTTCGAACACGTTGCTCGTTGCGCTGCTTCTGATACCGCTGATCAAAAGCGGCGCGCTACGCGACACTGCTCCAGCTTAAAAATCGACCTGTTCATAATAGGGTGGAGGCGTAATTGCCTCCATTCTTTCGGACAGCAAAGGCCGGAAGCTCGGGCGGCTTTTGAACATCGCATACCAGCTCTTGGTCTGCTCATGCCCGCTCCAGTCAATTCCGCCCAGATAGTCGGCAACCGAAATCTGCGCGGCGGCTGCCAAGTCCGCCATGCTCATCGTCGGGCCAGCCATCCACGCACGGTGATCGATAAGATAATCGATGTAATCGAGATGCCCGTTCGCCAGCCGCATCGCCTCGCGCAGCACGGTGCTGTCGGGTGGCTGGCGATGCACCAGCCGCTTCTTCATCCGCTCGTGGAGCAATGGCGCGGTGACATCGCCGTAAAATTGCTGGTCAAACCAAGCCGTCAGACGTCGTATTTCGGCACGATAGGCGGCCGAACCACTGATCATCGGCGCAGTGTCGCTGACTTCCTCAATATACTCGCCAATAGCAACAGAATCGCAAAGCGTCAGGTTGCGGGCGGGGTCGATCAGCACTGGCGTGCGCGCAGCGGGATTCATGTAGAGGAACTCGTCACGATGCTCCCACGGATTTTCCCGGACCAGACTATAGGCAATGCCCTTTTCGCCCATCTGCAGGCGCACCTTGCGTGAGAACGGACATAAGGGAAATTGCAGGAGCTGCCACATGGCCGCCCTGTTAGGGATTCTGTTCCGGAAATGGAAGCGCGCTGTTGGCGCTTTTCAGTGGATAGTGCCCAATGAGGTTTCAAGATTGAGCAGGATTACCAACCGTTCAATTTGACGCCAGCGGCAATAATGCAAATGGTTGCCAACATTGCGGCTCTTTTCGGCACGTTCTGCCGCTTCAAGCCCGGCCTCAAACCCAAAGCGGGCAATCAGGGCCTGCGCCTCACTTACATCGCGGGCGTTGACATAAAGCGGCAGATACATGTTCGAGTGCGACCTCTTGGTTGTTGAGTGGCAGGCTGACCGGGGTGTGGCCGGCCTGCAAAGACGCTTCTACCCGCAATCCGTAGATGAAGCCTTCCAGCACTTGGTTACCGAAGCGTTAGCCAGATCTATTCGAAACAGATGTGTTGGCTTGAAGGCTTGCTCCTACCCCCCATATGGTGGCAAAGGCCGGGATATGAACAATCCAGACAATAAACCCTCATCCGATCGCCCGCGCTTTGGCGGCGGCATTTTTCTGTTTCTCGGCCTGCTGATCGGTTCAATTGTCGGCATTACGATGAACGAGGCTTCGATCGGGATGGTTGCAGGCTTCGGGATTGGTGGCCTGCTGGCGATACTGGTCTGGATATTCGATCGCAAACGTGCAGAGGAAGGGCGTTAACATGCGCAAGC
Source organism: uncultured Sphingorhabdus sp. (assembly GCF_937872355.1). Lineage (GTDB taxonomy): Bacteria > Pseudomonadota > Alphaproteobacteria > Sphingomonadales > Sphingomonadaceae > Sphingorhabdus_B. The sequence continues at coordinate 10,398 of NZ_CALMSV010000247.1, forward strand.
ACATCTTTGGATTCCTGGCATTTCTGCTTGTCCTTATCGGAATTGGTGGATGGTATGTTACCCGTCCCGATGTCGCCCAACTATCGCTCGATCAGGTCACCGGCCCTAAGCCTGAAATCACCGAAGCGCGCGAACAGATGATCCCGACCGTTTCGGTTGCCGAGGCTGATCGTTGGAAGGCGGGAGAGGCCCCGACCGCTGCTGAAGGACTAGTCGTAGAGCGCTTTGCCGAAGGTCTTGACCATCCGCGAAACATCTATGTGCTTCCGAATGGCGATGTGCTTGTCGCCGAGACCAACGCCCCCGCCAACCGGATGAAGGGCATCGAAGGCTGGATCGCAGCCAAGCTGTTTGCCAAGGCTGGCGCAGCCGTACCTTCTGCCAACCGCATTACTTTGCTGCGTGACGCCGACAGCGACGGCAAGCCCGAGGTGAAGAGCGTGTTTCTCGAAGGGCTGAACTCGCCCTTTGGAATGACCTTGGTTGGCAACATCCTTTACGTCGCAAATACTGATGCCGTTTTGGCTTTCCCTTACAAGGAAGGCGACACCAAGATTACGGCCAAGGGCAACAAGATCCTTGAACTCAATGCCAAGGCACCGAACAACCATTGGACCCGCAACCTGGCGGCCAGCGCGGATGGCAAAAAACTGTACATCGCCGTCGGTTCGAACAGCAATATCGCCGAGCATGGCCTTGATCAGGAAATTGGTAGGGCACGGGTGATCGAGCTTGATCTCGTTACCGGCAAGAGCGGGGCGTACAGCTCTGGCCTTCGCAATCCCGTTGGACTCGATTGGGATAGCCAAGGGCAGCTGTGGACGGTCGTCAACGAACGCGACATGCTGGGGTCCGACACCGTGCCCGACTATCTGGCACTGGTAGAATTTGGCGCAGACTATGGCTGGCCGCACCATTATTGGGGCGGTTATACCGACCATCGTGTCAAACCCGGAAAGCCCGAGAAGCGCGAATATGAACGTCGCCCCGATTATGCGCTTGGCGCGCACACCGCGCCGCTTGGCCTGGTCTTTGCCGACCGGGTAAAGCTGGGCGGCGCTTTCGCCAGCGGCGCCTTTGTCGCACGCCACGGTTCCTGGAACCGTGTGCCGAAATCCGGCTATGACGTGATTTTCGTACCGTTCAAAAACGGAATGCCCACCGGCCAACCACTCAATGTGCTGACTGGATTCCTCGACAAGGAGGAGAAAGCACAGGGCCGCCCGACGATGCTCGCCATCGACAAGAGCGGCGCCCTGCTGGTGAGCGACGATGTCGGCAACATCATCTGGCGGGTGCGCGCGAAAGCCAAATAAACAGCGAAGGGTTTCGTCAGTTCGTCCGTTGAGGGAATGCCCCCACATATTTTAGGGGCAGCCTTGATTGAGGAGGACAGTCGATGGCCGTCGAAACGGCAATTGCCCTGAATCGCTTTGGGTTGGGTGCGCGGCCCGACGCTGTGCCGCTTGCCAATCCCAAACGCTGGCTGATCGACCAGATGGCGAAATTCGATCCCAGGCCCGCTGCCATTTCGGCTCTGCCGCCGCGAAGCGAATTGATTACCGCCATCAAAGACTTGCGTGTCGAAAATCGGGAACGCAAGGCTGCAAAGGCCGAAGGAGCCGATGCAGCCGAAATGCAATTCAACGAATATCGCAAGGCGTTGCGCGATCAATATGTCGCGGCAGTTGATGCCCGCCTCGGCGTCGCGCTTGCTTCGCGGCAGGATTTTGCCGAGCGACTGGTGCATTTTTGGGCGAACCATTTTGCGATCTCGATCGACAAGATTGTGACGGTGGGACTTGCGGGCAATTTCGAGTTCGAAGCGATCCGACCGCATATTTTCGGCCGGTTTGCCGATCTACTGAAAGCGGCAAGCTGGCATCCAGCGATGCTGCTCTATCTCGATCAGGCGCAATCGATCGGACCCAACAGCATGCTCGCACAGCGCATAAGCGCGCGGCGCGACCGCGAAATTGGACTCAACGAGAATCTCGCCCGCGAAATTCTGGAACTCCATACACTGGGCGACCGAACCGCCTATAGCCAAGCAGATGTTACCGAATTTGCCCGCGCGATGACGGG
>NZ_CALMSV010000248.1 GCF_937872355.1 uncultured Sphingorhabdus sp.
CAGTGTGACGAAGTTGCGCATCATTTCGGAGTGAAGGCACTTCGTGACATAAGCATGGAACAACTCGTTGCAGACCAACCCAACATTCGTGATTTACAATTTCGGCGAGCGCGGCACGTTGTTTCTGAAAATGCGCGAACACTCGCCGCCGCCGGTGCGCTCGCGAGGAGCGATCTTTCCGAAATGGGCCGCCTGATGGCCCAGTCTCATCAATCCATGCGTGACGATTTTGAAATAACCGTTGAGCCTGTAGATCGCTTGGTTGAGCTTTTGCAGCAGGCGATTGGCTCTGAAGGCGGTGCTCGTATGACTGGAGGAGGATTTGGTGGCTGTGTCGTCGCAATTACGATCAGGAGTCGTCTGTCGTACGTTATCGATGCTGTGCGCGAAGGGTATCAAACCCCCGATGGCGCTCCGCCGATGATTATCGAAACCCAGCCTGCCGGCGGTGCCCGTTTGATTGCTTGAAAAATGGTCGGGGAAAGAGGATTCGAACCTCCGGCCCCTGCCTCCCGAAGACAGTGCTCTACCAGGCTGAGCTATTCCCCGACCGATGCTTGAAGCCGGCGCAAGACCGGCAAGGCAGGCGGTGCCTATAGAAGGGCGGTTCCAGCCTTTCAAGCGTAAAGATGCAATAATCTGGCCATTGCCGATTGCCCGTTCTGCGAATAGCTTCACGGCATACAGACTCGACCGGGAAGGCGCTCTGAATGAGCCATTATGAAGACCAGTATCTGGACCTGATGCGCCGCATCTGGACCGAAGGCGCGGTACAGGAAGATCGCACAGGCGTAGGCACGGGCTCGCTATTCGGTGCGACAATGCGCTTTTCGCTCGCCGATAACGCCATTCCCCTCCTGACGACCAAGCGGATATTCTGGAAAACCGCGGCACGTGAGATGTTGTGGTTCCTCACGGGGGACACCAATATTCGCAATCTGTTGAAGCAAAAGGTACGGATCTGGACCGACTGGCCACTTGAACGTTATCGGCGTGAAACTGGCGAGCAGATTTCCCAGGAGGATTTCGAGCAGCGCATTGTCGACGATGTCAATGTCGCCGAAAAATGGGGTGATCTTGGTCCGGTCTATGGCGCGCAATGGGTGAACTGGCCAAAATATGAAGAGGCAGGGCAGGGGCTGTATCGCCGCGCCGAAAAAGGCATAAACCAGATTGAGCTGCTCGTTCAAAGCCTGAAAAACAATCCCGGTTCGCGCCGTCACATCTTTGAAGGCTGGAATGTTGCCGAGCTCGACCGGATGGCTCTGCCACCCTGCCACAAAACCTATCAGTTCCACGTCGCGGACGGCGTGTTGAGCGGATTGTTGTTCCAGCGGTCGTGCGATCTGGGGCTGGGCTTTGGCTTCAACGTCTTTGCGGCTTCGATGTTGATCCGGATGTTGGCGCAGCAATGCGGTTATGAGCCGGGAGAATTGATCTGGCAGGGTGGGGACGTGCATTTGTACCTCAACCATGCGGAACTGGTCGAAGAGCAATTGTCGCGTCAGCCTGCAGGCGATCCCAAAATGCACTTGTTGCGCAAGCCGGACAGCATTTTCGACTATGAGATCGAGGATTTCGAGGTGCTCGATTATCACCCGCAAGCCCATATTTCCGCGCCTGTCGCGGTTTAGGTCAGTGATATTGACCTAAAAAGGAGTTTGAAATATTCTATCAAGAGCGGACAACAAACAAATGTGATTCGCATGGAGCCCTGTGAAGGGAACAAGAGGAAGCGATGACAGGCAAAAAGTCCAATCTTGCGCCATTGCGGCTGCACATTCCGGAACCCAAATTCCGCCCCGGCGATGAGGCAGATTTCAGCGATGTCGCTGTACCGCCGGTCGATTCTATAGCGCGCCCCGATGAAGCTTCGCTACCGGCGGACATACAATCGCTGGCTTTCGGGCTGGTTCGGGTGCTCGACAACGACCATCAAGCCAAGGGCAGTTGGAATCCCAATCTGGATGCCGAGCAGCTTCGTTTGATGCTCCGCAACATGATGCTTACCCGCGCCTTCGATGACCGCATGTTCCGCGCACAGCGGCAGGGCAAAACCAGCTTTTACATGAAATCTACGGGTGAAGAGGCGACTTCGGTTGCGACAGCGATGGCACTCGCCAGCGACGACATGTGCTTCCCGAGCTATCGGCAGCAGGGCATCCTTCTGACGCGCGGATATCCAATCGTGCGGATGATGAACCAGATTTATTCGAACAGTCAGGACCATTTGAAAGGCCGCCAACTTCCGATCATGTATTCGGCACCAGAGTGCAGCTTTTTCACGATTTCGGGCAATCTGGCGACGCAGTATCCGCAGGCTGTAGGCTGGGCTATGGCGAGTGCTTCGCGCGGCGACACGCGCATTTCCGCCGTCTGGTGCGGTGAAGGTTCGACAGCAGAGGGCGACTTCCACAGCGCAATGACTTTTGCGGCGGTCTACAACGCGCCGGTCATCCTTCAGGTGGTGAACAACCAGTGGGCGATTTCCTCTTTCTCGGGCATAGCAGGCGGAGAACGGACGACCTTTGCGGCGCGCGGGCTTGGTTATGGTATCGCATCGCTGCGGGTTGATGGCAATGACCCGCTGGCGGTTTATGCCGCTATGCGCTGGGCAGCGGACCGGGCGCGGATCAATAACGGTCCCACCTTCATCGAATATTTCACCTATCGCGCCGAAGGCCATTCAACTTCAGATGATCCGGGCGCCTATCGCGCTGCGAAGGAATTCGAAAAATGGCCGCTGGGTGATCCGGTCGACCGGTTGAAAAAGCACCTCATCCTTCTGGGCGAATGGAGTGAGGAGCGGCATCAGGCACAGCATGACGAACTGGCCGAACTGGTTAAGAAAACCCAGAAAGAGGCCGAGGCCAACGGCATATTGGGGCATGGCATGCACCAGCCGTTCGAAACGATGTTCGAAGATGTGTTTGAGGAAATGCCCTGGCATCTAAAAGAGCAGTGCGCGCAAATGATCGACGAGCAGCACCGCAAATTCGGCCTTGAGTGGAAGCCGAAATGATGGGCGACACCAAAACCATGAACATGATCGAAGCGATCAACAGTGCGCTCGACATCATGCTCGAACGTGATCCCGACGTCGTCCTGATGGGTGAGGATATCGGCTATTTCGGCGGCGTTTTCCGCGCGACTGCTGGCTTGCAGGCCAAACATGGCAAAACCCGCGTGTTCGATACTCCAATCAGCGAATGCGGCATCATTGGCGCTGGCGTTGGCATGGCTGCCTATGGTCTGCGTCCGGTGCCGGAAATCCAGTTTGCTGACTACATTTATCCGGGTCTGGACCAGTTGGTCAGCGAAGCGGCGCGGCTGCGCTATCGGTCTGCTGGCGATTTCATCTGCCCGATGACGGTTCGGTCCCCCTTTGGCGGCGGCATTTTCGGTGGTCAGACGCACAGTCAGTCGCCGGAAAGCCTGTTCACCCATGTGTGCGGCATCAAAACCGTGGTGCCGTCGAACCCTTATGACGCCAAAGGCTTACTGATCGCGGCCATCGAAGATAACGATCCGGTCATCTTCTTCGAGCCCAAACGTATCTATAACGGACCCTTCAGCGGCTATTATGATCGTCCGGTCGAGCCTTGGTCGAAACATGCAGCAAGTGATGTGCCTGAAGATTATTACCGCATCGAACTGGGCAAGGCCGGGATCGTCCGTGAAGGCGAGGCGCTGACCATCCTGACCTATGGTACCATGGTGCATGTGGTGCAGACCGTCGTTGCCGAAATGGGCGTCGATGCGGAGATTGTAGACTTAAGAACACTTCTACCATTGGATGTAGAAGCAATTGAACAATCGGTGAAAAAAACTGGACGCTGCCTTGTTGTTCACGAAGCTACACGTACCAGTGGTTTTGGTGCGGAACTGGCGGCATTGGTCCAGGAGCGCTGCTTCTATCACCTCGAAGCGCCGGTCGGGCGCGTCACCGGCTTTGATACGCCTTATCCGCACAGCCTCGAATGGGCCTATTTTCCGGGCCCTGTTCGTATTGCCAGTGCCATTGAAAAGATCATGAAGGACTGACGTCATGGGTAAGTTCACATTCAAGCTGCCGGACATTGGCGAAGGCATTGCCGAGGCTGAAATCGTCGCCTGGCACGTCAAGGTCGGCGATCGGATCGAAGAAGATCAGCCGCTGGCGGACATGATGACCGATAAGGCCACTGTCGAGATGGAGAGCCCGGTGGCTGGCGTCGTGACGGCTGTTGCGGGTGAAGAAGGCGATGTGATTGCCATCGGATCGATGCTGGTCGAGATTGAGACCGAAGGTGCGGGCAATGAAGGCGCCGCGCCCAAGCCTGTTGCTGAAACCCCTAAAGTGGAAGCGGAGCCGGTAGCCGCTCCCCCACCGCCTGCTCCAGCGCCTGCACCAGTAGAAACGCCGAAAGTGGAGGCTGTCGAAGCACCGGTTACAACCAAGCCCGAAAAAATCACCGCTTCTCCAGCAGTTAGGGCGCGGGCCAAGGAGCTTGGCGTTGATCTAAGTGACGTCAAGACGTCGGGCGGACATGTTCGCCACACCGATCTGGATGCTTATCTGAACTATGGTTCGGGGCAGGGCTATCGTGCCGCCGGCGCATCGGCCAAGCGGGCCGATGAAACAGTTAAGGTGATCGGCATGCGTCGGCGCATTGCCGAGAATATGGCTGCGTCCAAGCGCAACATTCCCCATTTCAGCTATGTCGAGGAATTCGACGTCACGGCGCTGGAGGCGATGCGGGCAGATCTGAACGCCAACCGCGGCAGTCGTCCCAAATTGACGATGCTGCCTTTCCTGATCGTGGCTATCTGCAAGACATTGCCCGATTTTCCGATGATCAACGCCCGTTATGACGACGAAGCCGGTGTGGTAACGCGCTATGGTTCGGTGCATCTCGGGATGGCAACACAAACTGACGCAGGTCTGATGGTACCGGTCATCCGTGACGCACAAGACAAAAATGTCTGGCAGTTATCACATGAAATCAGACGATTGGCGGAAGTATCTCGTAATGGTTCTGCAAAGAGCGAAGAACTATCCGGGTCGACTTTGACGATTACATCACTTGGCCCGCTGGGCGGAATCGCAACCACACCGGTCATCAATCGTCCCGAAGTGGCCATTATCGGCCCCAACAAGATTGTCGAACGCCCGGTTTTCGTCGGCGATGCAATCGAGGCGCGCAAGTTGATGAATCTCTCGATCAGTTGCGATCACCGTGTGGTCGATGGCTGGGATGCGGCGAGCTATGTACAGGCGCTCAAGAAGCTGGTCGAAACGCCGGTTCTGCTGTTCGCAGACTAAGGCTTACAGCCCCAGGCCCTGAAAGCTGGTCTGGTCGAACTTCAGTTTGAAGGTCAGGAAGGGGCCGCTGCGGGTGTAGCGTGCCTCTTCGAAATCCCTATCTTCAAAGCCGACGAAATTATAGCCGAGCGTAACATTGGCGTTTTCGAACGGCGTAACTGTAAGCGTCGGGCCGCCCGACCAGGCGATATTCTTGCCCGAGGTGCCGATGCGTACCGTCCCCGAAACACCTACATCGGCAACGTCCGAAAGGTCGAACTTCAGATCCGCGCCGACAACATTGCTCCATCCCTTTACATCGTCCGCGCCAAAGCGGTCGGTGTTGAAGCGGGTGCCCCAAAAGAAGGCATATTCGCCGCGTTCGATGAAACCGCCATCGCGCTCGTCGATCGGGGTGTAGTTGACCGAAAGACTGTTGATGATGCGGGTCGATTTGACGTCACCGCTGACAAGCAACGGCGCACCGCCGACCGGACCGGGAAGACCTGCGGTTGCATTCTTGACCGAGTCATAGCGATATTCGGTCTTGTTTAGGAACGACCACTGGCTGCCCGAGGGACGATTGGCCCAGCTGACTTCCGCCTGCGCGGTCGTTGTCGATGCGCCGCCATCCTGCTTCGCCTTGAACCAGTTGAGCGCGCCGCCGACAGCCTTACCTTCGCCAATCTGGCGCAGGATAGCTGTGGTCAGGCCATAACGCTGCGTAGTATCGCCATCGCGCCATTCGGCACGACCGGTCCAGCTCCAGCGCTCGCCATGATAGCTGGCACCGCCGGTGACGGCGACGAAATCTTCGGTCAGCGTGCCGTCGCTGCCCAGGAAACCGCCTGATGCAACGGGCTGTAATGGATTGATGACATCGCTGCGGTCAAAGCCACCTATGGTTTGGTTGCCATCGAGCGTGAAATCCACCGACCATTTGTCGTTGATCTTGAACGATTGCGCGAGGCCATAAGAGGCAAAGCTGCGCGCACCGAATTCGCCGATATCCTGCTGGTTGGCGCTCGCAACGATGCGGCCGCCGGCCCAGGGAGCGATGTCAAAGCCGATACGCGCGGTGCGTGCATCGATATTCTCGCCCTTGGCAATTTCATAGCCGCCGACCAGCGCGATATCGTTGCGGATCGCATAGCGAGCTCCCAGACGGTGGCGGGCAGGGAAGTCGATGCTCTCATCTTCGCCACCCAGTGCGAATTCGGTTTGAGCGTCGAGTTCGAGTTTGCTGCTCAGCTTGTACGAACCGGCGATGCGTGCCAGCGTCGACTTGTTGGTCGTGCCATCGGCTAGTTTATCATCCGCATGGGTGATGCCAGCGCGCAGCGAGGCCTTGTCGTTACGATATTCGAGTTCGGTCGATCCCGCGATGCGACGGGCACCGGTTTCGATATAATCCTCCTGATAGCCTATGGCCGAAATCGACAATTTTTCGGTCAGGCGATAGCGGCCATCGAGGCCGAATTTCTCGGTGCCAACTTCGCTGCGGTTGGTCTGGCCGACGCCGAAGCGGGCCGACTGGCGACGATAATAGGCCAGCACGTCAAGCTTCGAACCATGATGCTCGGCTTCGAGCAGCACTGCGGAAGCGCCACCGGCATCGGTGGTTGCGCTGCCTGCATTGGCCTTGCCATCGGTTGCGGCAAATTCGGCGCGCAATTCGGTGTTGGTGGTCGGACGATAGCGGACGTCGGCACCGACGAGGTTGGTCTTGTCGGTATCGGTTTCGTCGTGGATCGCGGTTGCTGCAATCTGCAGCTTCTGGTCGGGCGACTGCCATTTGACGCGACCGCCGGCGTTGTTAACACGCTTGCCAACGCCATCGACCTCATATTCGGCGATGATGAATTGCGGGTTCAGGCCGCTCGAGCGTGACAGGATTGGCTCACGGAAACGCAGCGTTCCGGCGAGGTAATCGATGTCATAATCGATATGGCGCACGAGGTTTTTGCGTTCGATGATGATGTTCGACTGCAGACGGTCCCGCGTTTCAATGGTAATGCGCTCGCTGTTCGCCAGGATGTCGGGCGCGGCGAGTGCATATGGGCCGGTTAATCCCGTGCCCTGGATTTCCTCACGACGATAGCGATAGGGCGTGTCTGCAGCAAATGCCTGCGCGTGAACCTCGTCGCTGCGATATTCGGCCTTGATGCCGTTGAAGCTGCGCTGATAGCGGGCGAGTTCAGGCTCATCGATGCCGGTCTGATAGTCGCCGAACAGCGCATAAAATTGCGGGCGTTCGAGCTTCAGGTAAAGGCGACGGATTGAAGCCGCGTCATAACGCTGCTCGCTGCGATCGGCATAAACGGTGTAGTAGCGACGCGGATCGATGGTTCCGGCGAAGCGGGCATCATCTGCCTTTTTGTCGCTGTCATAAGCCATGGTCATCAGCCATTTGCCGCTGACACGACCCTTGGCATAGAGCGCGATACGTCCATCGACATTGAGTGCATCATCTTCGCCAGCCAGATCCTGAAGACCTTCTTCAAGCTTGTTGAAACCGAGGGTGCCGGCTGCAAAGCCAACCACGGTCCAGGGGCGATCGCCCGGATCGAGCCAGGTTTCGATACGCTGGGTACGTTTTACCTGGCCATCCTGGAAGTTGAAGCTGATTGCGACGGCACCGGAAGCGGTAGTTGGTTCCAGTTCGATATAGGCAACGCCATCTTCGCCGATCACGCGCCACACCGGTGCCGCACGTTCAAGGCCGGACAATTGGCTTGCCTGCTGGGCATCGATTTCGACAGCGGGACGATAGGGTTCGGTCACGCTGAAATCGCCGACTGCATCGGGCTGGATGGGTTTGCCCGAACGATCGGTAAATCGCACTGCAATACGGGGGCGATTGACACCGTCGGCAAGCAGCAGCGACTTTTCTTTCAGGAACTGCGCCTGAATTGCGGGGGTCGCAAAATGGACCTGACGGTCCAGCTTGGCGACTTCCTGACCTTCGCTGTTCAGCACGCGCGCAACCAGCGCATTGTTGCCTGCAACAATCGGAACGCCGCGCCAGATGCTGACATTGACCTGGCCATCCCCACTGCGCTTGACGCCATCGAAATTCAGCGGATCAACGACCTTTCCATTGGCGCTGAGTTCGATGCGCTGGCCGGCAGCATGTTTGATGGCAACGCGGATCGCGGGCACAGGCGGATTGTGATCGGTGCCGGGGAACAGGAATTCCAGGCCCGGCGTCTGACCGGCAACCCAATCTTTTTCACCGCCAGCAATGCTGCGCTCTTCGGCGTTCGGTGCAAACGGTTTGGAAGCAATTTGAGTGGCTTCGCGACGGGGGCTGACCTGTTTCGAACGAAAATCTGCGCGTTTCAGGCTGCCACCGCGACCTTCTACAAAGCGCGAGATCGCACTTCCGGCACTGCGCGTATTCTGGGCGCAATCGACCGGGGCCTGATCGAGCGGGAAAGTTGACGGGTCGACTTGCACAACATGCAGGCCGGGGACCACGCCTTCGAAATGATAGCGGCCGTCAATGTCGGTGATGGCGTAGCTGCCATCTTCAAGCATGACGCGCACGCCGCTGATGCCCTTTGCTTTACGCGGATCGACGCTGCATCCGCCTTCGGTAATGCGACCAACTATGGTGAAACGTTCGCTTATCCCATCGCGGATGATGCGGATTGCGGCATCGACCGTATCGCTGGTCGCACCGCGGTTATCGCGGGCAGAGGCGCGGTTAACGGCATCTCCCGAACGGGCGTCGACGCGAACTTCGGCCAGATAAGTCAGTAGGCCCGACGCACCGCCTGCTAGGGGCGGTACAACAACCGAAAATTCGCTGCCGTCCGCCGTTGTGACCGGCGTGACCGGGGAACCATTGTAGCGCACGCTGTTCAGGCGCAGCCGCATGGAAGCGGGCAATATGTCAGTGACGGTTATCGGGCCACTGTTGCGGACACGATCGGGATTACGCACCTCAACGCGGTATTGAACGACATCGCCGGGCATAGCTGTGACGCTTGATGTCGATTTGCGCAGCTGCAAACTGCCACCGGGCCGGTCCATAGGCACGTCGATGCGCACCGGTGCAGGGTCATCCAGTGTAATGATTCCGCCGTAGGAGCCGTCTGCGATAACAAACTGGCCGCCATCGGGGCGCGTCAACAGCGCGATTTCAGCCGGAGTGGCGACTGAAGGGTGCGTATAGGGCGCTGGCGCGCTGATAATCAGCCTGTAAGTGCCCTGGCGGAGGAAGGGAAAGCGGTAAAAGCCTGTCGGGAAGGCATAAATCTGCCCTCCACTGTCGGTAACCGTGCTTCCCGCGATGATGGTGCTTGGGAAACTAGAGACGCCGTCATCGCCAAACACCTGTGCAGGCTGGCCGGTTACCGCGTCTACGATAGTCACCCGGGTGCCATCGACTGCAGTGCCGTCGGCACTGTCAAAGGTCAATCCGAACGGATCGACGAGAATTTCGACATCTGCACCGGCAATCGGATTGCCATTTTGGGCATTGTCGAGGTCAAAATGAAGCTGATCGCCGGGACGAACCGAAAGGACACAATCGCCCTGGATTGCCGCAGGCGGTGCAGCCTTGGTATTCAACAGAGCCAGAAAAACCGACGTATTGGCACCCGTTTCGGTCAGAATGACCCGCTCGATATCGCCAGTGTCGGTTGAAATTTCAGCTTCGAAGCTGTCAATCGTACCTGGATTGCTGTTTTGACCCGGTGCCGTCACCTTCAGAACCAATGGTTCACCCGCGCGAATGGAAGATGCCGAGGTGATTGACGCCGGATTGGTTGAAAGACCGGCAAAAACGCCTTGAAGGTTGACCGGCTGAATCCCGTTGGTGCCCCGGCACATCGTCTGCGGCAAAACGGCTTGGGTAGAACCGCTCGCACTGGTGAAACGGAACACCTCAAGTGTCGCCGGTTGCGGATTGGAGCGGTCGACAACGATATCGACGCTGTTTGAAGGCCGTGACAGCGGCTGTCCGCCGGATGTCCATTCCGCCTGCGCTGTGTTGCTGATGATATTCGGTAACACTTGCGCATGCGCGGGAAGGCAGGCGGCAGCCAAGTGGGCAGCTGCCGCCAGCGTTCCTGCGCGTTTGATAAGATGTTTAGTTAACAGCATTTTTAGAGAAAAAGGCGGGGTTGAAGAGAGCCTTCGTCCCCGCCTTGCTTCTTTAGTCGATGGTAACGCGGAAGATCAGGCCGCTCGTCGAAGCCGCGCCAACACTGGCGAGGGTTCCGTTGACGCGCGGTGACGGCGTTGTGGTGTAGCTACCGCCTGCCGAACCGGCCGAGCAGCTTTGCGTTGCCAGACCATAGTCGGTTACGGTTGCACCCAACAGGATCGAACCTGTAACAAACGTCGTGTTCGCAGGAATCAAATCCTCAATCGCGACGCTGGTTGCAGCGACGCTACCGGTGTTCTGGACTGCGATGCAGTATTCCACCGTCGCGCCGGGCAGAGCTTTCGGGTTGCTGCCACTAACAAGGTCGCTGACAACGCGGCTCGACTTGAACACACCCAGCGATGCCGACTGTACGGTGTAGTCGTCGAGTGCGGATTCAACAGCATCGCGACCGGTATCAGCCAGAACGGTGTCGACAGCGCCAGCAACGTTGGCGTCGGTGTCGGTCGAGACGTTCTTGCCTATACCGCTAAGAACAAAGGCGGTGCCATTGCTCAGCTTTGCGGTGGCTTGCAAGCTGACGCCCGCAATTTGGCCATTGGTGGCTGCGGCCGGAATATCGCCCAAGACAAGAATGTTGACACTGTTGCTGCCGGTTGTCGCTGACAGATCGTCTACTGTCAGCGTTGCGGTTGCAGGCGCATCGCAAACATTGTTGTTGTCCGCGTCCAAGCAGATCAGCAAATTGGAAACGTCGAATGCATCAGTGCCGCGCGGTGCTGCAGCACCTGTCAACAAATTGGCCGCTGTCAGGTCAAAGTCGAGCAAATCGTTCGACAGATTGGTCAACGTAAATGCTGTTTGCTGGGCAAGTTGCCCAGGATTGACTGTGGTGGTGCCGATGGTCGCACGTTCGACAACGGTAAAGTTGACCTTGCGGTCGACCTTGAACGTATCGGTGTTACTGGTGACCGGCGTCTGTGCCGTGGTTCCAACGGTGTAATTTACAGTCACACTGTTGGTAATGTCGGTGCCCTGGGTTGTGCCCACCGCAAAGGCCGGAGCGGAAACCCCGAGCGTTGCGGCAAGCGCAGTTGAGGCAACGAGGGATTTAAGCGTACTGGTCATGCTTATACTCCGGTTGCATTGGATTTGATCGCTTGTGCCGCAGCAATCGTTACGGTTTCGTTTGGAGGTCATCGTACGACCCCGCGAAAGACGAGCTTGCCGGCAGATCCTGCCGCAAGCGTTTGATTCATATTCCATTTCAGATGGGTTACGTCGGCGGGTAAAGCCTGACGAAAGGTGCCATCAGGCTTCGCAACTTTGAGCTGCGACATAACACCCCAGCTTTTGCCGCCGTCGACCGAAACAACTTCCGTGCCATCCATAGTGCCCGAAAAGGCAACTGCTCGGGGGATCGGGTTGGTGACAATGAAGTTCGATGCCGGTTGCGTTCCGACATTCTTATAGCGCACGACAAAGACCAATTGATCGCCGGGTACTACGAGTTTGGGTGCTTCAAGCACTGTCGCTACGGTACCATCGGCACGTTTGTGTTCACGTTCAACAAAGACGTCGCTGGCGAGTTCAACCGGTGCTGAAATCGCTGGAACGGCGATGGCCAAGGCTAGCAATGCTGCGATCATGTGTTTCATAGCGGAGCTCATTGAATAGTGACCTGGAAGGTGACTGTGCGAGTTTGTCCCGCGGGGACATTTCCCAGCGACACGTTCACTCTGGTGCCGTTAAAGTTGCCAGCGTCGGCATCGACCGCATCGGTTTGCGCCGCTCCCTCAAGGGTGAGGCTGGCAGGAACATAAGTGGTGCCTGTCGGAATGGGGTCGTTGATGGCGAGGTTGTTCAGCGTGCCTGCGCCGCTGATCGTCGCCACAATCGTATAAGTGATGGTCGACCCCGGAACAGCAGTCGTGCCACCAAAGGGATCGGCAACAACAGCTGATTTTGCCAAGGCTACAGAAGCGGCGTCGACGCGAAGAAAGCCGCTTGCCTCACCTTCTGCGCCGCTGGTTCCGACCACGGCATTGCCGCCACCTTCACCCGCACCTGCAAATGATGTTCCCGGTGTCCCGGTTCCGGTGTTCGCAGCAGCGACCAGGCTGACATTTGCCCGATCACCATTGGCTTGCGTCGCCGGTATATTTGTGAGGACGAAGACATTGATGCTTTGATCAGGTGTCAGCAGGGGGTCGTTAGTGCCCGCGACATAGATAGTGTCGACACCGGCATCATAGACACCATTGTTGTTGGTATCGAGCACCACTTGCGAAAGGGCGGGATCGAAATCATCGCCGCTGTTGGCGACATTCGGAGTCAGCGTGAAGACTTCGGGACCATTGCCGTTGTTCGTCACCTGATAGGTCAGCACCGCGTTGGTGGCACCATTGGTGGTGCCGACGTCGCCAGGATTGCTGCTGACGACAGTGACGTCGAGCAGTTCGTCGACGAGAATGACGGCCACGTTCGATTGAATATCGACCGGGCCCGCGCCCGCATCGTAACTCGCGGTGGCGATATTCTCGATGTTGGTGCCTGCAAGTGTGCCTGCGGCATGGGCCGTGGACCCGAAGGCCGAAGTCGCGGCAACAACTGCCATTGCCGATGCGCAGCGAAGACGCATCGAAGCGTTTGCGTGGCTTGAGCGGGATGTATTGGTTCTCAACATGCTGGCTCTTATGGCAGAGCGAGGTCAAGAAATGGTTAAGCCAAGGACCAGCCTGTTAACGAGCCAACATATTGTATCTATTAGATATATATGGCCTCAAACTTGTCGAATCTTGTAAAATCAAACGAGAATGGTAAATTATACCGAAAGTTTTAGCTGGAACCGATTGGTGGCCACCAAACGCATTGCGCAAGAAAATTTCGTTTCTTTCATTCGCGCTGTTGACAGTTGCAGTGACCGCTTCTAGTAGCGCCGTCACCGCATCAAGCGGGTGTAGCTCAGTTGGTTAGAGCGCCGGCCTGTCACGCCGGAGGTCGCGGG
>NZ_CALMSV010000249.1 GCF_937872355.1 uncultured Sphingorhabdus sp.
CAGACCCAATTGCTGGTCGAAATGGAGGGTTTTGAAGCAAATAAAGGCACTACCATCATCGCCGCGCCCAACCGCCCCGACGTTCTCGATCCGGCACTGCTGCGCCCGGGCCGTTTCGACCGCCAGGTTGTAGTTCCGCGCCCTGATATCGACGGCCGCGTGAAGATTCTGGGCGTCCATATGAAGAAGGTGCCTTTAGCTCCCGATGTTGACGCGCGCGTGATTGCACGCGGAACGCCGGGCTTCTCGGGTGCAGATCTGGCCAACCTCGTCAATGAAGCCGCGTTGCTCGCAGCACGTCGCGGCAAGCGCCTTGTCGCCATGAAAGAGTTTGAAGATGCCAAAGACAAGGTGATGATGGGCACCGAACGCCGGTCGATGGTCATGACCGAAGACGAAAAGCGCATGACGGCTTATCATGAAGCTGGCCATGCCATCGTCGCGATCCACGAACCGGCCTCGGATCCGATCCACAAGGCAACCATCATTCCGCGCGGCCGCGCCCTCGGTATGGTGATGCGCCTGCCGGAGCGCGATAACTACAGTTACCACCGTGACAAGATGCACGCCAACCTGGCGGTCAGCATGGGTGGCCGCGTCGCCGAAGAACTGGTCTTCGGCTATGACAAGGTCAGCAGCGGTGCATCGGGTGACATCCAATATGCTACCAGTCTTGCGCGCGACATGGTGACCCAATGGGGTATGTCGGACGATTTGGGCCCGCTGCAATATGAAGAAAAGCAGGATGGCTATCTAGGCTATGGCTATAGCCAGCGCTCTGCCATGTCGGACGAGACAGCGAAGAAGATCGACGCCGAAATCCGCAAACTGGTAGAAGGCGGCTATGCCAAAGCTACCGCGCTACTGAAAAAGCATCGCAAGCAGTTGAACCTGCTCGCCGAAGCTTTGCTCGAGTTTGAAACGCTGTCGGGCGACGAAATCAAGCAACTGCTTGAGACCGGAAAATTCGAGCGCGATGGCAGCAAGACCGTGCAACCGAAAGATATCCCGACCGTTGGTACCGCGATTCCAAAGGCTGGTCGGGGCAAGCGGACAAGCGTTGGTGGAACCAGCCCGCAAGGTGCGTGAGGTCACGGACTAGTACGCTGATTCACTTGCCATTCAAATTGGCGGGCCTCCCGTCCGGCGGGTAACTGAGGGGAGATTGGAAATGGCGGAATATCGGTGCTTTTGTGTGTTTTGTCGGGGGGGGGCCCGCGCCCCCCGCCGTTGCTGGTTCTGGCGACATGAACGTTGCGACATTCCTAGCCAAAGCAGACGCACTGAAGGCCAGGGGTATGGGGGCGCTTGGTTCTCCAGATATCAAGATCCTTTATGGCGAAGCAAATGCAGCTGGCAAAACCTATCGAGAAACAATAGCCGCCGACAAGAAGGCCGGGCGTACACCGCACAGCTGCCCGCCGAAAACGGCATCGCTAAATTCCGAACAGCTTCTTGCCCATTTGCGCACCTATCCGGCAGCTGTCCGACCAAAGACAACGATCACGACCGCGATGTTCGATGCGATGAAGAAGCGCTATCCGTGCCCCTGAACGCGCGCTAGCATCGCTCCATGCCAATATATTGTGATGAATCTGGTGGTGTCGGGCGCGGGGTAATGACGCTGGCCGCAATTGACATTGAAGAGGACAGGGCTGAGGCGTTGATTGCCCGTTTCCGCACCGTTACCGGTTATCATGGTGAGGTGAAGGGAAGCCGCATCGATTTCGCCGAACGCGCGCTGCTTTTCGAACTCGTCAAAGACAGCGAAGCAAAGATTTCAATCGGCATTGCGATATCCGCACTGGTTCCGGAAAAAAATGCCGACCGTGGCGATCATGACATTGATGTCTATGCGGCACTGCTCGAAGATGTGGTCGGTGCAATGCTGCCCGAAATTCCAGGCTGTGATAGCGTAATTATCGATGACGGACGGTATGGCCCCGAAACCTTGGCAGCAATCCGGGCCGATATCGCCAAACTAGTAGGGCCTTGTGGCACAACCCAGCTGGAACATAGTCACAGGCTGGCCGGGCTGCAGATCGCCGATGTTATCGCCAACACCTTTTTCAACCGTGCACTGGTAACCGAACGGCAGGGTCGGATAGCGGCCATAGCTGCGCCACTGCTCGAAAGCGGGCAAATAAAGATGCGTGTATTGGGTGGCGGGGAAGAACCCCCGCCTGCCGATTAACGGTCGTAGTCGCGGGCGACGCCAGCGCTGCGTGCAGGCGCCGCAGCGGTCAGGCGAAGCGCTTCTGCCGACCTGGCGAGCGAGCCGATGTCATCGACTTCTTCGTCCTCATCGACCTGAACCTTCTGCAGCGACTGCGTCAGGCCTTCCTTCAGATGTTCCGGACGAACGGTTTCTTCAGCGATTTCACGCAGGGCAACGACCGGGTTTTTGTCGCGATCGCGATCAATCGTCAGCTCGGCACCGCCGGAAATCTCGCGTGCGCGCTCTGCAGCGAGCAAAACGAGATCAAAACGGTTGGGAACCTTATCGATGCAATCTTCAACGGTAACGCGCGCCATGTCGGCTCCTGAATCACTTTGAATGTTTGGAAAGTCGAGCGCAATTAGGGGTTGAGGCCCGACTTGTCAATGAAAAGCGCGCGCTTGCGCCGGTTGCGTGTCGCGATGCGACCTCTTATCTGCCCTATATGGAAGCTTCGAAAACCGCGTTGGATTTACCGGGTAAGCGGTTCGAAATCGCCGGAAACATTCTGCATATCCTGCACGATCCAGAAGAGCGCCTGCAAAGCCTGCTGCGGCTGATCGGGTCGGCGACACACAGTCTCACGCTGAGCATGTATATGTTCCATAACGATACCAGCGGAACTGAAGTACGCGACGCACTGGCGGCGGCAGCGCTGCGTGGTGTGAACGTTGAGGTGCTGATCGACAGCTTCGGTTCGTCAAAAGTCCCGGCATCCTTCTTCCAGCCGATAGCCGAGGCAGGCGGTAGCTATCATTTTTTCAGCTCGCGCTGGCGGCTTTCCTATTTGATCCGCAACCACCAGAAATTGCTGGTCATTGACAATGCGCATGCCTTGATTGGCGGCTTCAACATCACCGACCAATATTTCGGACGACGCGGAGACGATAGCTGGGAGGATCTGGGCCTGACCATATCGGGGCCGGAAGTCGCGCGAATATCGAGCTATATTTCCGAACTGATCCAACTGTCGGCGGATGGCGGCGTGCGCCTGCTCGCATTGCGGCGCCTGATCCGCACCTGGCAACCGGGGGAAGGGCCTTTGCAATGGTTGGTTGGCGGCCCCACCAACCGCATCTCACCTTGGGCGCTGGCGCTCAAGCGCGACCTGAAAAATGCCCGAACGATAGATATAGTCGCCGCCTATTTTTCACCCACACAGACAATCCTGCGGCGGCTGGCATCGGCAGCCCGCAAGGGTGGCGACGTACGGCTGGTGCTGGCAGGCAGGACCGATAATGGCGCGACGATCGGTGCTGCGCGTATCCTCTACGGCTATCTGCTGAAGCGGGATGTGCAGATTTGCGAATACCAGCCGCAATTGCTCCACACCAAGCTGCTGGTTATCGACAATGCCAGCTATATCGGCTCGGCCAATCTCGATATCCGCAGCCTGTTCATCAACAAGGAACTGATGCTGCGGATCGACGATGCCGGGGTGGCAGACTATTTGCGCAGACTAGCCAGTCAATTGGCGCTCAAGAGCGAAGTGCAGACTCCGGAATTGCACCGCAACCGGCTGTCATGGTTCAATCGGCTCCGCTGGTCGCTGGCCTATCTGCTGGTCAATAGCGTCGACTATAATATCGGGCGGCGCATTTCGCTGCGCATCACCCAAATGCTGCAAAAGCGACTTCCGGGAAAGAAGGCTTAGCCTTTCCAGCCCCAGAACAAGTAACAGGGCAGGACGTTCCAGAATTCATAGCCATTGTCGATGCGCTTGAAATGCGGTTCCATGAAGTCGCGAGCGCGGGCGCGGAACTGATAGACCAGAAATGCACCGCCGGGGCGGATAGCCTCGCCGGTTTCCTCGGCAATCTTTGGTCCAAGGTCACCGGGCAGCGTCGAAAAGGGCAGACCCGACAATACATAATCGGCATGTTCAAAGCCGAAGCCTCGAATGATATCATTCACATCTGCTGCAGACCCGTGCACCGCGATGAAGCGGCTGTCGCGGAAATGCTTGCGCAGAAATTCGATGAAATCGGGGTTAGTGTCGATCACCAGCAGTGTCGCATCCGGACGCATCCGGTCGAGCACTGGCTGACAAAAGGTACCAACGCCGGGGCCGTATTCGACGAACAGTTTGCATTCGTCCCACTTCACCGGGGCTAGCATTTTCTGCACCGTCCAGCGCGAGGACGGGATGATCGAGCCGACCATCACCGGATGCTTGAGAAAGCCTTTAAAGAATACGCCCCAAGGGCCGAAAAACCGTTGCACCGATGTCTTGATGCGTTCGATCTTCGAAGTGAGTGCTACCGAACCGTTGTTCATCAATCCGCCTTAGGGCTGTAATACAGTAAGCAACTGCACTCGCAAATGCGCGCGCGCGATGCAAGCCGGTTAAGCAAAAAAGTCGACAAAACGAACGGGCGGGGTTGCCCCAAACGTAAAGTCAATCCTATGGGTGGAGCATGCCAACCTACCCGCCTGCGACCGTTGCGGTCATCTTCATTGCCGAACGGACATTGGCGGATGATGCGGGCTATTCAGTTGCTGCCGACGCAATGGTCGATCTCGCCAGTAGGCAGCCCGGATATCTTGGTATCAATTCAGCGCGTGGCGACGATCGCATCGGTATAACCGTCAGCTATTGGGCAGATGAGGACGCTGCCAAGGCATGGCGCGACAACACCGAACATGCGGCAATCCGCGATGCGGGGCGGGACCGCTGGTATAGCTGGTACGATCTGCACGTCGCTTCGGTCACGCGCAGCTATGACTGGGTGAAGCCATAATGCCCAAAAGCCCGGCCATCCCAGCCGATCGGGTAACGATTCTGTTCCTGGTGATGCTGGTAGCTGCGGCGGGCAACACCGCAATGCAATCCGCGCTGCCCGCAATTGCGAGCAAGCTCGACATCGCCGATGTTTGGGTCAGCCTCGCCTTCAGCTGGTCTGCTTTGCTGTGGGTATTGACTGCACCCAAATGGGCCCGGCTGTCGGACAAGCGCGGGCGCAAAGCATTGATGACCGTCGGCGTCATCGGCTTTGCGGCATCAATGGGCTTGTGCGGGCTGGTGCTGTGGCTTGGCCTTGAAGGCTTTATCGCACCCGCAGCGACCTTCATCATCTTTGCCATATTCCGCAGCCTTTATGGCGGTTTCGGTTCTGCAGCGCCGCCAGCCGTGCAAGCCTATATCGCCGCGCGGACAGAGCGCGAGGAACGCGCCAAGGCGCTGTCACTGCTTGCTTCGTCCTTTGGCCTAGGCACCGTTATCGGCCCTGCCCTTGCCCATTTCCTGATTTTCGAGCCGTTCGGACTGGCCGGGCCTCTGGTAGTTTTCGCCAGCTTTGGCGTATTGGTGCTTGTTGCTCTCAAGCTCCGCCTGCCCAATGATACACCGCGCTTTGCCGCGCGCGGAATCGTGACGTCCTACCCCTCCGCCGCTTCCGTCAACCAACCCGAAGTCGAGGAAGGCGTCGAGGAAGATAACGCCCTGCCCCGCGAAGAAGTGCGGCTGCCCTGGCGCGACGAACGTTTTGCAAGCTGGCTGGTGGCGGGCCTGATCGGGGGCCATGCGCAGGCTATCATGTTGGGCGTGGTGGGCTTTCTTATCCGCGACCGGTTGGGCCTGCACGATCTGCCCAAGGAAACGGTAGAAGCAACGGGATCCGTCATGTTCGTCGGCGCGATGGCCACCTTGCTCGCGCAATGGGGGCTGATTCCCATCCTGCAGATCGGTTCGCGCGCGTCTGTGCTGTGGGGCGCATTTCTCGCACTGCTCGGCATCACGCTCGTTGGGGTGAGCTTCGATTTTTACGGCATCACTTTGGGCTTCGCCCTCGCTTCGCTGGGGTTCGGTTTATACCGTCCGGGCTTTACCACAGGCGCTTCGCTGGCCGTTCGCCGTTTTGAGCAGGGCGATGTGGCGGGCAAGATCGCATCGTTGAACGGCTCGGCTTATATTTTCACACCGGCCATTGGCGTGGCCCTGTTCAACTGGTGGGAACCGGCGACCTTCATCCTGATTGGAGCGGCGCTGCTCTATCTGATTGTTTGGGGACGCAAGGCGCTGGACGATGCACCCAAGCCGCTGGACGCTTGATCAAGCTTCGTTGCTTGAGCCATCCTTGTAGATGAAGCCGTAAAGCGGATAGCTGGAGGTGCCGAGACCGTTTACCGGCGCGTACCAGACGCGGACTTCGCTCCAATCGCCTGCCGCCGAAACGTCTAATACACGGGCGCCGCGTTCAATCTGGCCGCGACGACCATTGATTACCGACCAGTTAGCATGGTCGATCAAAACTTCGCGATCCGAAACAATCTTGCTGACCATGCCAACGTGCCCGATGGGCATCGAGCGGGTGGGTTTGAAGGCGATGACCGCGCCAACCTTAGGCTCATTGCCCCGCTCATACTTGCCAGCCGCCTGACCCCACCAGGTTCCTGCATTACCGAAAATCTCGATACCCGAAATGTCACGCGCAAAGGGCGCGCATTGCAGCGCCATGGCCTGAGCGGGAATGAGAAGGGCAAGCGCGCCAAGAGCGGCGACAATTTTCTTGCGGAACATGGAAAGCGACCCCAGATCTTTATCTTGTGTCAGCCTGATGGCTGCGCCCGGGTCTCACCACAATATCTAGTCGGCGACTTGCCAGAGTCGCGAGATGAACCGTTGTTCATATTCAGCCCATCGCCGGTGAGCCTCAACTCACCGGCGATGGGAGGAAATCAGGCCGCTTTCGCCTTCAGCGATTCAGCAACTTTCACGCCTTGGCGCTCAAGCGATTCGACGATTTTCTTGGCACCTTCCAGGTCGCCCCAGAACATCGGGCCACCGCGATAGACGGGCCAGCCATAGCCATAGATCCAGACGACATCGATATCGGATGCGCGCTGTGCCTTGCCTTCTTCAAGGATCAGATAGCCTTCATTGACCATCGGATAGAGGCAGCGCTCGATGATTTCGTGATCGCTGATTTCACGCTTCTGCATGTTCGAACGGCTACGGAAATCTTCGATGATCGCGAGTGCTTCGGCGCTCGGCGTGCGGTTGCGCTTTTCGTCATAGTCGTAAAAGCCCTTACCGTTTTTCTGCCCCCAGCGACCGGCCTTACACATCGCCTCGCGGATGTTGGTCGGCTCCTTTTCCATGTCGCGGTGCCAGCCGATATCGAGCCCTGCCAGATCACCCATCTGGAACGGCCCCATGGGAAAGCCGAATTCGGTGAAGACATTGTCGATCTGTTCGGGCGATGCGCCCTCCATCAACAGCGCATTGGCCGGGGTCTGCCGCTGGCTGAGCATGCGGTTGCCGATGAAACCGTGACAGACGCCCGCAACCACCGCAACCTTGCCGATCTTCTTGCCGATCGCCATCGCGGTGGCGAGGACATCGTCAGCGGTCTTGTCACCGCGCACAACTTCAAGCAGCTTCATCACATTGGCCGGCGAGAAGAAGTGCATGCCAAGCACATCCTGCGGGCGCGATGTTGAGTCCGCAATTTCGTTCACGTCCAGATAGCTGGTGTTCGAGGCTAGGATCGCACCCGACTTGCAGATCTTGTCGAGCTTGCCGAACACGTCTTTCTTGACGTCCATGCTTTCATAGACCGCCTCGATGACAAGGTCGCAATCGGCAAGATCGTCCAGGCTGAGCGAGGGCATGAGTAGGCCCATCATCTTTTCAACCTGCTCGCTGGTGTAACGCCCCTTTGCGGCCGACGCTTCGTAATTCTTGCGGATCACGGCGACGCCGCGATCGAGATTTTCCTGCACCATTTCAACTATGGTGACCGGTATTCCCTTTTGCAGGAAGTTCATCGTGATGCCGCCACCCATGGTGCCCGCACCGATCACGCCGACCTTTTTGATGTCGCGCAACTGGGTGTCTTTGGGCAGGCCGTCGATCTTCGCTGCCTGACGTTCGGCAAAGAACATGTGCCTCTGCGCCGCGGACTGGCTGCCGGTCATCAGTTTCATGAATTCGGCGCGTTCGAATTTCAGGCCATCTTCGATATTTGGGTTTTCTGCCGCGGCAGCCACGCAGCGCAGGTTCGCATAAGGTGCTTCGAAGCCCTTCCACTTGCGGGCATTTTCAGCCTCAAGCTTGGCGATGATTGCGGTGTCGCCCTTGACGGGCAGGTCGCGGGTGTGGCGCGGGCCCTTGGCAACGCATTCGCGTGCGAAAGCAACGGCATCGGCAGCGAGGCTGTCTTCACTCGCCAGTTTGTCGATCAGACCGGTATCAAGCGCCTTTTGCGCCGAAATCGGTTCGCCGAGCGAGGTCATCACTGCCGCCTGCTCAATGCCGACAAGACGCGGCAGACGCTGGGTACCGCCAGCGCCAGGCAGCAGGCCAAGCTTGACTTCGGGTACACCGAGTTTCGCCGAAGGAACTGCGATGCGATAGTGGCAGACAAGAGTCGTCTCGAGACCGCCACCTAGCGCGGTACCGTGGATTGCCGCGATCACCGGTTTGGTCGCGGTTTCGATGGTGTTGAGCACAGCATTGAAATCCGGCCCTTGCGGCGGCTTGCCAAATTCGGTGATGTCAGCACCTGCGATGAAGGTCTGCCCTTCGCAGCGGATGACGATGGCTTTAACGCTGTCGTCCTTCAGCCCCTGTTCGATACCGTCCGAAATGCCCTGGCGCACGTGCCAGCTAAGCGCGTTGACCGGCGGGTTGTTGACGGAAAGGACGAGGATTTCACCGTCCTGCGAGGTGGTTACGGATTGCATACTCTGTCTCCAGTTAGTCAGGCGGCCAAAGCCGCATACATCATCGTGCGAATTTCACGCCGGATCGGATAGGTCGATGAGGGCGCGAGTTGGGTCATGAAAACCATGATCAGATCCTCGACCGGGTCGACAAGGAAGGCGGTCGAATACATGCCGCCCCAGTAGAATTCACCCTTCGATCCCGCGAGCATCGTGGCTGCAGGATCGATATTGCAGGCGAAGCCAAGCCCGAAACCGATGCCTGCATTTTCCGCTTCGCTGAACAGCGATTTCGAATGCTGGGTCAAATCGCCGCCGCCAGGCAGATGGTTGGCAGTCATCAGCTCCAATGTCTTAGGGCTGACGATCTGGACACCATCCAGAGCGCCGCCATTGAGCAACATCCGGCAGAAACGATGATAATCGTGGACGGTCGAGGCAAGGCCGCCGCCACCCGATTCAAACTTCCAACCTTGCGCCCACAGGCTGTCGGCCCCTGCCTTGTCGGTCTGCACCATCTTGTCCTTGGGATGGAAGGCATAGCAGGGCGGAATGCGATGTGCTTGGTCGGCCGCAACCTTAAAGCCGGTATCCTTCATGCCGAGCGGTTCAAAAATATGCTCGCGAAAATAATCGCCCAGCGACTGGCCTGAAATACGCTCTACCAAAATGCCAAGTACATCGGTCGAAACCGAATAATTCCAGCAAGTGCCGGGATCGAATTCGAGCGGAATCTGCGAGAGGTGGTTGATGAAGCTCTGGCTGTCATTCTTCATCCAGTGCTCAAGATCGGTCTTGCGATAGGCGGCGTCGACCGGTGTGCGTTCCTGAAAGCTGTACGTGAAGCCGGTGGTATGGCGCAGCACATCGATGATGTTGAGCCGCGTCGTGGGAGGGCGGCTTGTGAAGGGCACATTGCCGCCGCCAGCCATGAACACACCCAGATCGGCAAATTCCGGAATATATTTGGCGACAGGCTCGCTCAACGCGACCTTGCCCTGCTCGACCAGTTGCATGAAGGCGATCGAGGTGATCGGCTTGGTCATGCTGGCGATGCGGAAAATGGCATCATGGTCGACACCGGACGCCCATGTATGCGCGACTTCATCGCCGCGCCCGATCAGCAGCGCGCCAAAGGGCAGCTTGCCACTGTCCAGATATTTGGACTGGATATGCGCGCCAATGCGGGCTAGCCGATCGGGCAGAAAACCAAGTTCGAGTGCTGCGTTGTCGTCGCTCATGTCAGTGTGCCGTCTGTCCGAGAAGTTGCCGCGTAACCGGATGTGAGCTGGTCAAGCCACCGTCGACCGCAATCGCCTGGCCATTGACATAGCTTGCCTGATCAGAGGCGAGGAACAATGCAACATTGGCCAATTCCTCCGGCTGGGCAGCGCGCTTCAGCGGGTTCAACTGCCCCACCTTGTGCATCACGTCCTTCGAACGGGCATAGTCAAAGGTCGGCTTGGTCATGCCGGTTTCAGTGAGGCCCGGGCAGATTGCATTCACGCGCACGCCCGATGTCGTGAGCTGCTGTGCCGCTGTCTTGGCGAGGTTGATGACGCCTGCCTTCGATGCCGAATAAGTTAGCGGGCCAGCGCCCGAATTGAGGCCGGCAACGCTGGCAGTCAGTACGATGGACCCGCCACGCCCCTGATCGACCATCGCCTTGCCCGCATACTTCACCATCAGTGCCGGACCGATGACGTTGACGCGGAATGTTTGGGCCATTGTCGCGGGATCTTTTTCGAAGATTCCGCCCATGTCGCCGATGATACCGGGATTGGCGAGGGAAACATCGAAACCGCCATAATTGGCTTTCGCGGTCTCGACGAGCTTCGCAACATCGGCCTCGACGCCGGCGTCGATCTGCAGCGCGGTGACGGTGCCGCCAGCTTCCTCAACCATCTTGGCCGTTTCGAAAACCGCTTCGGTCTTGTCACCGATGACGAGCTTCGCGCCTTCCGCAGCGAACCGTTTGGCAGATGCGCGGCCGATGCCCGAACCCGCGCCTGTTATGATTGCAACTTTGCCTGCGAGTGCGCCCATGCTCATCCTCCTGAAATTGTATTGCCGCCGTCGATGACGATCGTTTGTCCTGTGGTAAAGCCGCCTGCCTTGCTGGCAAGGAATACCGCTGCCCCGGCGATTTCATACGGCTCACCAATGCGGCGCAGCGACGAACGGCGCGTTGAAATTTCCAACGTATCGGGATTCTCCCAAAGCGCGCGGGCAAAGTCGGTCTTGATCAGGCCCGGTGCAATGCAATTCACACGCACACCCTTTGGCCCGAATTCATCGGCCAGATTGCGTGCCATCTGCATGTCGGCGGCCTTGGAAATGCAATAGGCACCGATGACAGTCGAAGCCTTCAAACCGCCGACCGACGACACGATGGTGATCGAGCCCTGTCCGCGTTCGCACATTTCGGATGCGACCATGTGGATCAGCCAGTGGTTGGACAGGATGTTGTTGTCCATGATCTTGCGGAATTGATCATCGCTGATCCCGGCGCTGGGGCCGTAATAGGGGTTGGATGCCGCATTGCAGACCAAGGCAGTAATCTTGCCAAAAGCCTTACGCGTTTCATCGACCAAATGCTGCAAATCATCTTTCGAGGAAATGTTGGCCGCGACCGCGATTGCAGTGCCAGCGCCATATTTCGCGTTGATTTCGGCCGCGACTGCATCACAGGCATCCTGCTTGCGGCTGGAAATGACCACCTTTGCGCCATGCTCTGCCATTTCCTCGGCAATCGCCTTGCCAATGCCGCGCGACGAACCGGTTATCAGGGCAACCTGCCCGCTCATGTCAAAAAGGGACATTCTCCATCCTCCAATGTCATCGCCCCTGCGACCGCAGGGGCTGCAGGAAATTTGCGCAGCGCAATTGGGCCAAACAAAAGCAGCCCCGGCCTGCGCCGGGGCTACGCCAATTTAAGCCGCTCCGGCCTTTACCGCAAATTCCCAAGCCCGATCCACGAGCGGGGTGACGCGATCAGACATGGCCTTGGCATGCGCCGAGCTGGCGGTGCCATCGATCACACGCTTCTTGATACCCTGCATGATCCCGGCAAGGCGGAAGAAGTTATAGGCGAAGTACCAGTTGAGATCGGGAATGCTGTCGCGTCCGGTTGCTGCGCAATAGCGCTCGACGACTTCTTCCAGTTCCGGGATGCCGAGCTCCATGCGGTCCAGATCCTTGACGCCTGAACGCCCGCCATTTTCGGTCACCCATGCCATTGCGACATAGGAGAAATCTGCCAGCGGATCGCCAATGGTCGACAATTCCCAATCAAGAACGGCGAGGCATTTTTCGCTGTTGCGATCGAAAATCGCATTATCAATGCGAAAATCGCCATGGACCACGCTGGTGCGGGTTTGTTCAGGCAGGGTAGCAGGCAGCCACTCAATCAGCTTTTCCATACCGGGCATGGTTTCGGTTTCCGACAGGCGATACTGCTTCGTCCAGCGATCAACCTGACGGCCGAAATAATTGCCCGGCTTGCCGAAATCGGAAAGGCCCGCAGCCTCGATATCGGTGTTGTGCAATTTGGCGAGGACATCGAACATCTCGAAATAGACCGCGCGGCGTTCCTCCGGCGTGCTACCCGGCATAGCGCCGTTCCAGATGGTGCGGCCGTCGACCATGCCCATGACGTAGAACCAGCTGCCGATGACGCTGTCGTCGGTGCAAAGGCCAAATTGGCGGGCGACGGGGAAGCCGGTCTTATACATCCCGGCCTGAACCTTATATTCGCGGTCGACCGCATGGGCGGAAGGCAGCAACGGCCCAAAGGGTTTGCGCCGGAGGACATAATTGCCCGACTCCGCTTCGATCTTGTAAGTCGGGTTCGATTGCCCGCCTTTGAACTTGGTCAGGTGCAGAGGGCCTTTGAAGCCCTCCACATTTGCCTGCATCCACTCGGTAAGGCGGCCTTCATCAAGTTTGTCGGCGCCTTCAGGCTCGACCGTGCCGACAAAGGCTTCCTCGGCATTCATTGCGGCGGCATCGCTCATTGATCGAATACGATAACACTGCGCGCGCTATCGCCCTTCTTCATCTTTTCGAAGCCTTCGTTGATCTGCTCGAGCGGAATACGCTCGGATATGATGCTGTCGAGATCGAGCAGCCCGCGCATGTAGAAATCGACAAGGCGCGGCATATCAACCGGGAAGCGGTTGCCGCCCATGATCGCTCCCTGCAGTTTCTTGCCCGAAAGCAGATCCATCGCCGACAGGCCAACCGAATGTTGCAGTGGCATCATGCCCAGGATCGTTGCCGTGCCGCCTCGGCGCAGCGATTTGACTGCCAGTTCGCCCGAAGCCGGACGGCCGACCGCCTCAACCGCATGGTCAACGCCACCATTGGTCAGATCAATGATCTGCGCCGCAGCATCGTCTGCCAGTGCATCGACCACGTCGGTCGCACCGAGCTTTTTCGCCAGTTCGCGCTTTTCCGGAATCGGATCAGCGGGAATGATGCGCCCTGCCCCGGCAATCTTAGCCGCATTGATGGTCGCAAGACCAAC
>NZ_CALMSV010000250.1 GCF_937872355.1 uncultured Sphingorhabdus sp.
CCCGCTCGCGTCGGGCGCCACGTCAGCTGTGGATTCCTCCAGTCGATTCCCTCCAGCATGTACGCCAGCTGCGCCGCCGAGATCGACACCGCGCCGCCCGATGCCGATGGCCAGACGAACTTTCCGCGGTCCAACCGCTTGCCGTAGAGCGACAGCCCAATCCCGTCATGCCACAGGATCTTAGCCAGATCGCCGCGCCGACCTCGGAAGATGTAGAGATCGCCCACAAAGGGATCGCGCTTCAGGCTCTCCTGAACCTGCAGCGCCAGACCCTGCATGCCGCGCCGCATGTCGGTGTGGCCCGTCGCAATCCAGACCCGTACGCCGCTCGGAACCGGGATCATCGCCGCGCCAGCGCCTTCAGCACTCGCGTCAGCGCCGCACTATCGACGTCCGACCACACCAGGATCCGATCGCCCTCGGCGAGCACGATCTCCATTTGGCCGGTCACGTTCGGCTCATTCTCCTTTGGGGTCGTATCCGGTGTAATCGTCACGGGAACGATCGGTGCGAGGTTCTTCGGCTCGACGGCCTCAACGCCGAACTGTCGACGCCACGTGAAGAGCTGGTTGGCGTTGAGATCATGACGCCGCGCAACCTCGGCAAGCGAGGCGCCGTCCTCGAGACTCTCGTCGACGATCCGGCGCTTCTCATCCAGCGTCCAGGACCGGCGCTTGCGCCCGAGCGTCGCCGGATCTCCTTCATGGCCGTCCGACATCTGTGATGGTGTCCGCTTCTATTAGAAATGGACACGATCATCGCCGCACTCGCGCTCAGCGCCAGGTGGCCGCCGCCGGAGGCAGACCCTTCAGTGTGCCCTTGCTGACGATCACTACCATCAAGGCGAGCTTCCCGCCGTCGAACTGCAGTCCTGCGCTTACGGCTTTGCCGGAGCCGTATTTTTCGGCGATTGCGACAGCCTCGGAAAGATCCAAGGCGGCAGCGGCGAAGGCTGCGAGCGCAGCCTTATCCTCCTCGCCCAGCTTGAATGCAGACGTTGTTGACCCGTCGTCGACGAGCACTCCCGTCGCAGCATCAACCTTGCCTTCCCACAGTTCCTCGTTCAAAAGGACCTTCACTCTGTAGACAAGGCGACCGGTAGTTCCGTCGAAACTCAGGTCGACAACCTTGGCGCCGGCGCCGCGTTTTTCGGCTATTGCAATTGCACGCCGGGCAGACACCCGAACGTTCCCAAATGCCTTGATTTCCCGCAGGATCGCCGCAGTTTCGGACTCGTTGAATTGCGGGACTGAAGGTTGCGTAACAGGATTGGCAGGCTCGTAGCCAAAGGCCGGGAAAGGCGCAATCGCCAAAATTAGCAGGATGAAGAGCTTCGCACACTTTTTGACGTACATGACAATTCTCCTGCGATGGGAGGGTAGGACGGTTGACAGAGGCAGAAATTACGTCGCTCGGCCTCGGCGTCTTGCGATCGTGATGCGTCTTGCGCCGCTCAACCCCGAACCATCGCAATCAAGACACTTTGAATGTCGCCTTATGAAGGGATTGATAGCGACTGCTGGTTGCCTCAAGTTGCGACCGGCAAGGTGCGTTGACAGCGGATGAGATGACATGCTGCTCGCCCGCTTGAAACGTTATCACTCATACCGCAGCTCGTTTCGGCCCATGTTCCGGAAATCGCGCCGAGCTTGGCTTGCGCTTCCATGCATTCGGATAGCGCCCTTGCGTAGTCGGCCTGTTCCTTGACGCGTGAAGACGTCAGGCCGAGCGCTTCATTCCATACGCCGTAGGACTTTGCTGGATTCCCAGCAAACAACTTCAGCCATTGCGAATTGCTGAAGAAGGTCAATTTCGGGCCAGTCGCAGATGCATACACTTCAGATCAGCTGCTTTCGATCGCCATTTCAGCCTCCATTCCCTGTCTACCCGTCGCTACTCTAGCTAAGGCGACAGAGCGCCATATTGATTTATGTCAACCGCTGTTGACCAACAGCTA
>NZ_CALMSV010000251.1 GCF_937872355.1 uncultured Sphingorhabdus sp.
ACAGCAGGGCATGATTGAGCGACAGCCACAGGCCGTTGTCGCGCCACAGATAAACCGTGAGCCGCACCGTCGAGACGGGCGGAAAGCACGGCGGCAGCATCCGCCACGGCAGCCCGCCGCGCAGCAAATACAAAATCGCCTCGATAATGCGCCTGAGCGGCCACTTGCGCGGACGTCCCACCGACGAGGGCGGCGGAAAGAAGGGCTCCAGCACCGCCCATTCGGCATCGGTCAAATCGCTTGGCAAAGCCAGTTCTGTACGGGCATATTGCGCCCGAGTGGTATCGGTCCACATCGTCGATCTCCGGAAGTTTGTTGCAAAACCCCTGAATCAACGACTGGCGCTAGCGTCAAGCTAACTTGCTGATACCACTCAACTTAATTTCGGATCAGGCTCTAATGCGCTGAGAAATTCGGTATCTTCTTCGACCTTTAGGTCAAAGAATGAGCAGAAACAAGCGGCTATCAATCCTCACTGCTGCCGAGGTCGAGGATCTATATGGCGTCCCATCCTTCAATGAGTCATACCAGCGATTCTACTTTATGCTGAATGACAAAGAACTAGCGGAGATATCGAGAATAAGGCAACGCAAATATCGTTGTGTGGCGATTGCTTTGCTGGGCTACTTCAAATGCAAACCGGTCCTGCTTAACCCAAGGTACAAATCAATGCAGGACGACTTGGTATTCATAGCCCGATTTCACTATAGGGACCTTACCTTCAGGCGTTTTAGCCTGAAACCTGACCAAAAATCCCGTATCTATGCGCGTGTTCTATCGATCGTCGGCGTCAGCAACTGGAACGATAAAAGACATCAGCCACAGCTTGTCGAGCACTTGTGTACCTGTGCTGAAAGCTGGGTGGAGCCCCGAGCAGTCTTTGACGCTGCAATCGAATATTTGGCTCGCCAGAAAATCGCAATTCCCGCCTATAGTACGCTGCAGAAGATCGTCAGTCAGGTTATTGGCCAGCACCAGAAACGATTGCATGACCAGATCGACGCCGCTTGCAGCCAAGGTCTATCAACTATGTTGCTCACACTGGTTTCCGGTGAAGGCCAGTTTACATTCCAGCAACTACGCCAGAGCGCCCGCAATTTTACCGGCACCGAGTTGCAAAAAGAAATAGCCGTGTATCACCATATTCAGCCGTGGATGACGGATGTGACGACTGTACTCGAGTCACTTTCTCTCTCTCAGAAAAACCAGCAACACTATGCCGAACGGGTTGACTACTACGGAGCCAAACTTAAACGTCAATCGCTTGCTAACCAGCGCCTGTACTTGCTGTGCTATCTGCAGTCGCGGCACCAGCAGGGCCTGGAACGTATTGCGGAAGGGTTCATACATCACCTCCGGCAAGTGAAACAACGTGCGCATCAAATGGCCCAAGAACGGGTCTATCGGGATTGGCAAAAGGCAGCTCGCAATGTGAGCAAAGCTGCTGATATCTTACACCTGTTCGTTGATGACAGCATCGATCCTGATACGTCGTTTCAAGCTGTACAGCAACGGGCGTTCCAGTTTCTCAATGTCAGCGACCTGAACTCAGTCTGCCGATACCTGAGTAATCAGAAACAGTCGGCGGAGGAGGCATTTTGGCAGCACCTGGATACGGAGTCCACATTGCGAGCCGGACTGTTGCGTTCGCTCTTTTGCTGTCTGCGTTTTGACGGTACCGACAAAACGCGGCGGTTAGCCGGGGCCCTGGCCCAAGCTCGGTTGGATTTGGTCGCCGGTAATAGGCTCGGCGATGTCAGCATTGATCAGCGTTTACTACCGAAAGCCACACGGCCATTGCTGTCGAAACCCGATGGCAGTATAGACAAATCCAAGTAGGGGTTCTAGGGATTTTCCGTCCAAAAACGACAAAGTGCTCTGGAAGCCCCGCCATCTATGGCCTCTAGAGGGGTATTACTTTTTCCATATCCCTATTTTGGCTCTGATTGGGTAAGATTTGGCCTTTTTAGGCTAAATCCATGGCATTCGATGAACGTGTTCAAATCTTGTCCGAGGCGGAACAAGAACAGTTTTATGGACCTCCCGCTTTCACCTCAGCAGACCAACGCTTCTTTTTCTCGCTGAACGATAAGGAACTGGCTATCGCTACAAGCCTACGTCACCGGGGTCAGCGCTACATGCTGGTTGTACTGCTGGGCTATTTCAAGGCCAAGCCGGCGGTGCTTCATCCCGGTTTCCACCAGATCAAGCAGGATCTCAAATACGTTTATCAAACCATTCTACCAGGGCCGGGCTGTAGACCCTTTAATCTCACGCCAAAAGAGAACGAACGGATTTACCAACGTATTTTCCAACTCTGCAACTACCAGCGCTGGAATGCCAAAGACCACGGAGCTGCGTTGAGCGCCTACTTATCCCAGCAAGCCAGAGCCTGGACGGCTCCAAGACACCTCTTCGATGCGGCCATTGAGTATTGTTCGAGACAGAAGATAGCGATCCCTGCCTACAGCACGCTGCAAAAGATCATCAGTCAAGTGGTGGGAGATGAACAGGAAGACATGGCCAACCGCCTTGAGCGTGCAATGTCACAAGATCTTAAGCATGCACTGGCGGATCTCGTAAACGGCGAAGGTGCACTACCGTTCCGGCAGTTGCGACAATCGGCTCGTAACTTCACTGGAACCGAACTTGAGAAAGAGCTGGTTGTCTATCGCAACATCCAGCATTGGATGTCAGAAGTGGACCTGCTCTTGAGCCTGCTTTCACTGTCGCAGAAAAATCAACAACACCTGGCGGAGAAAGTCGACTACTACGGCGCCAAACTGAAACGGCAAACCATAAGCAACCAACGGCTGTATTTGTTGTGCTATTTGCAAACGCGATGGCAACAAGCACTCGAACGTATTGCCGATGGTTTTGTGCATCATGTCAGGCAGACCAAACAGAAGGCAAAGGAGTACGCAAAAGAAGCGGTGTATCAGGATTGGCAAAAAGCGGCCAAAAATGTCAGCAAGGCGGCCGAAGTGCTCCATCTATTCATTGATGACGAAATTGATCTGCAACTACCGTTTGCAACAGTAAGACAAAAAGCACTGAACCTCCTGGCCAAAAAGGATCTGGAATCGGTATGTCTCTTCTTGAACGAGCAGCGGCGATCAGTCGATGAAGCCATGTGGCAATACTACGACGAGAAAGAAAGCCTGCGTAAAGGTTTACTGCGAGAGTTATTTCGATGTCTGCGCTTTGAAGGCAGCGATGGCACTCAGCACTTAGCGACTGCCTTGGCGAAAGCACAAGGCGAAATCGACACCCTGGCCCAATTGCAAACCGCCGATACCCGGTTTCTACCGAAAAAAGTACACGAATACCTGCTGGATCGTGACGGTAACATCCTGTTAGATCGTTATGAGTGGTTCCTCTATCAGCAGATTCCTGATCGCCTGAATGGCCAACTAACACTGCCTGAAATCATTAAATACCGGGCGCTTGATGCTGATCTGATCGACGGGGAGCATTGGCGAAAACATAAATATACGCTGCTGCAACAGAGCCAGCTAACCGATTTGGCCAAAGAGCCTGAGAAACTGATAAAGCAGATGGCCACTGAATTGGATACCCGTTTATTCGAGGTCGGTGAATATCTTGAACAGGAAGACAACCGGAATATCATCTTGCGCAATCCGCAGGGTAAACACTTCTGGCGCTTACCTTCGGCCAGCAAACATCATCTGGTCAACAATCCCTTCTTCCAGCAAATCCCTACAACGGGTGTCGCGGATGTACTGCGCATGGTGGATCGTGACACCGGCTTCATAGACTGCTTCGCGCATGTGCTGGGTTCCCAATCCAGAAGCCGTTCCCATGAATATGATCTGTTGGCAATTCTGGTCGGCAATGCAACCAATCAAGGCATTTACGGTATGGCACAGATCTCTGATCGTACCTATGATCAGCTCAGCACCATCCAGGCAAACTACCTACGTTTGGAAACCTTGAATGATGCCAACGACAACATCAATAACGCGACCGCCAAGCTGCCCATCTTCAGGCACTACAACATCCAGGAGGATGTTTTACACGCAAGTGCCGACGGCCAAAAGTTCGGAGCCCGGCGCGAGACGTTCAAAACCCGTTACTCGTCGAAATACTTCGGTACACAAAAAGGCGTTTCTGCTATGAGCCTAATCGCCAATCATACGGCCATTAATGCCAGGGTAATTGGTGCCAACGAGCATGAATCTCACTACATCTTTGATTTGTTGATGAGCAATACGTCAGACATTATTCCGGATGTGCTCTCAACCGACACCCATGGTGTGAACCATGTGAATTTCGCGTTGCTCGATCTGTTCGGATACCAGTTTGCCCCGCGCTATGCCCAGGTCGGTAAAGTGATCAATGACATGTTTGATGTCAAGGAAGACAAAGACCATAGAATACAGCTACGCTTGAAAAAGCCCATTAACACGCATCGAATTGCGCAGCACTGGGATACCATCCAACGGATCGCAGTATCGCTTAAACAACGGAAAACAACACAAGCCACCTTGGTGAGAAAGCTCTCGGGATACAAGCACAATCACCCGTTGCTGGAAGCCCTGACTGAATACAACCGCCTGGTGAAAGCGAATTATCTACTGTGCTACATCGATGATGCCAGTTTAAGAAACTATGTTCAGCGCGCGCTGAATCGTGGAGAGGCCTATCACCAACTGCGTAGGGCAGTGAGCAGCGTAAATGGGGATCAGTTCCGGGGCAGTTCAGACGAAGAAATCCAGCTATGGAATGAGTGCGCTCGTCTAGTCACCAATGCCATCATCTATTTCAACTCCAGGATACTCAGTCAGCTGCTGACCAGCTTCGAATACCATGGAGACGCCCATAGAATAGGAATCGTCAAACAGGCCTCCCCTGTGGCTTGGCACAACATTAACCTCAAGGGGACTTACCATTTCGAATTGAGCGAAAAATTGCCAGAACTGGAGGAGCTTATGCGCTCAATCGAGGGATATTTACCTGTCAGGGAAAAGTAATACCCCTCTGGAGGCCACGGCCAGAGAGGCCTCCAGAGCACTTTGTCGTTTTTGGACGGAAAATCCCTAGAACCCCAATATGTGCCGATGCAGAAGCCGGGTTACTGGAATTCCCACATGCCCGTTCGCGACATTTATGGCCGAATGCTGGCGGAGTGGATAAAGGAACCGATGCCGGAGCGCATGACGATGTCGGAAGCACGGCTCAAGGCTGTGCTCGCTGCCGCCATTCACCCAGAAAATCGTTAATCATGGATACTGCCTTAGCTGTCCTGAACTTGCTGACAACCCCAGTGGGTGACTTAGTCCTGTCGGTAGCAGGTTTGGGGCTATCAATTTGGGCAATGCTACAAGCCGGTGGTGCCAAGCGGGCGGTTTCCAAGGTTTTGGCCAGGAATAATGACCAGGTCACGAGAGACAATGCTCGCGATTTACTGATTAAACTAACGACTGCAAAAGATGCCGCAATGGCAAGGCGTCAAGGTGCCCCACGCTCATCAACCGCTGGCCGCGTGATGGCGACAGACCTGGAAGTGTTGCAACTCGCCCAGGATGCGCTGGCGACTTCGACGTTAGGCACTGGTCAATCGCTGGCCGTTGACTTGCAACGCGCAGCCGTCCAACTCAACAGTGCCCTACAAGGTCTGGCCGGGAACAGCGTTCGCGATGAATGGGCAGACGCGCTTGGTGTGTTGCAAGGCATCATTCCCAAAGTCGATGTGTTGCAAGCTGAGCTTGCCGCGAAGGTGCTGCGTTAATTCTACAACCTCAATTACTGATTTACTGCATTACAGATGCCGGGTTGCATCCATACGCTGGTGCAGGATGCGGACAACGGCAATGCCGTAACTGGTCGGCTTGAAATAGATGACGTGATGCTCCACGCTACGACGGCGATAACCTGGCCGAATGTAGGCGCAACTCTGCGCCTGCTGTGGGGCTTCGGCCAAGTCGGCGCAGGCGGATTCGATCAAGTCGGTGTAGCGCAGTGCCTGCGGCAAACCCCATTGCGCTACGGTGTAATCGAAAATCCCGTCAAGGTCGCGCTGCGCCCTTGGGCTGAACCGATAATCAGCCATACTGCGCCGCTTTGCGCTGCTTGAAGGCGGCGAAATCGAACGGCTCCGGCTCGCCACTCTGCTCGCCCTCGATGAGCGCCTGGCGGATGCTCTCGATTTCGGCGCTGCGCTCCTGTTCACGCCGGATAAGATCGCGGATGGCTTCGCTATCGTTGGTATAGCTGCCAGCGGCGATTTGCGCCGAAATCCAGGCGTCTTGCTGCTCGGTGAGGGTGATGGTTTTACGCACGGTTGCCATGGGTAGCCCTCCAAAAATTTGCTATCAGGGGGTTGGTGAAATTATCATACTATTGGTGTAATTTTGCACATTTTTACTCTGAAAGCAAGTTTTCTCTTTTTTCCTCATGGGGAACCGTTCGCGGGAACGGGTAGGTAGCGGTAAAGGGTGGCCGTGGACACGTCCAAAGTCCTGGCGACGTGACGCGGGCTTTCGCCGCCCTCTATCAGCTTCCTGGCATGGGCAACCTGGGCAGGGGTTAGCTTCGGCCTGCGCCCCAACCTGGTGCCGCGCTTTTTCGCTGCGGCTAGGCCTGCCTGGGTGCGCTCGACGATCAGGTTGCGCTCGAACTCGGCCAGCGCGCCCATGATGTGAAAAAGTAGCCGCCCTGACGAGCTGGTGGTGTCTATAGCTTCGGACAGTGACCGGAATCCGATGCCCTGTTCGCCCAGCTGCCCAGTAAGCTGGATGAGATGCGAGAGAGAGCGGCCAAGCCGGTCAAGCCGCCATACCACCAGCACGTCACCGGCCTTGAGCGCGGCGAAGGCTTTGGAAAGGGCAGGGCGGGTGGCGGCGCTGCCGCTTATACCCTCGTCCACGAATACCTGCTGGCAGCCTGCGGCCTGCAGCGCGTCCAGTTGCAGCTGCGCTTTCTGGTCGCTGGTGGATACGCGGGCATAGCCATAAAGCATGACCAATTATGAGACTATATTTTGCGACACTCAACCCCCTGATTTTGCAGGGGACGGCAAACTGTCTCAAAAACGACCGTTTTTGAGAAAACTACCTCTCGGCCAGCCCCTGCAGCGTCCTGCGATGCCGTTCGATGAAATTTTCGATACGGATGCTCTCCGGCTCCGGCGTCTGCATCGGGGTGTGGCACTGGCCGCATCGCAGCGGCACGGCTTCAAGGGCGTAAGCCTCGTTGCCGCAGTCCCGACAGAAACGTTGCACCAGCT
>NZ_CALMSV010000252.1 GCF_937872355.1 uncultured Sphingorhabdus sp.
GCGACAGACGCCGACCTTCTCGTCGGGAGCTTCGGTTGCCGTGCGCGTCGCGCGCGCATCCCGATAGCTGAACACAATATGATCGTGGACGAAATCGCAAATCGCTTTGACCCGATCCCACCCTGGTCTTGCCTTGCCGAACAGTTCCCACGAGCGATCGAGCAATTTCTCGGTCTCGCAGAAACGGCTGGGCAGCAGGAATATCAGAGCGTCGTCCGGGAGCCGCTCGACCGCAACCTGTCCGGCTTCTGGTGCCGTTCGGTCTGCCTCTCCGCTATCTCGGACAATCGAGTCGCAGTGGATGCGAACTCGACCGGATGGGGCCACCAGCCGGGTGCACCAATTGCCAAAGGCGTCGCGATAACCGGAGATGCTCGCTGAAGGCTCGATGCGGGGACTATCAGGCTGTTCCAGGTCCGCGGATCTCGTGTGATGAATGCAGAGAGCCAGGATGCAAGGCGTGGGCTGCGGGAAATTATAGCGGAACTCGTAACCTACGCGAAACTTCACGAGCACCTCACGGTTGCGGCGACTCCAGCTGGCGTCGCATGCCTGACGGCCGAGATTCACTCACGTCGGCTACGCGTCGTTCAGCCGACCGTCGGGAACGGCCAACGGGACAGGTGCTTGAACGGCGCCTGCCCCGCAGCATTGCCGTTAGGCGGGCTGGATCGTGTTGACCGCGACCTTGCCGGAGCGGCTGTCGCGCGCGGTGTCGAAGGAGACCTTCTGGCCCTGATTGAGCCCGCTCATGCCGGCCCGCTCCAGTGCAGAAGCATGAACGAATACATCGCTTTCACCGTTGTCGGGCGCGATGAAGCCGTAGCCCTTCTGGTCATTGTAGAACTTTACGGTACCAGTGATCATGAGATTTCCTGTCTATGTCTACGTGCGCACGCCAGCACGCCCGCGTTGCGCGCGGGTCGGCTGGTTCGATTCATGGTGATATTTTGAGACTGCGCTCGGCTGTCGCCAAGGCAAAGGGCCCGATATCCGGCCATCATCGATGGCGTTGTCTAACACAAGGGGCACATCAACACTAACGAAATCCAAGCCAACAAATGCGCAGCACAAGGTCATTCCGGCATGGCGACAGATAAAACTCGCTCGCTCACTCATCCATGATATGTGTCCACCACCGAAATCGGAGAGCGAATATTTTGGCGCAAGCAAAAT
>NZ_CALMSV010000253.1 GCF_937872355.1 uncultured Sphingorhabdus sp.
GTGGGTTGCCGGATCGTCGGCGTTGTAACTGGTCGATAGGACAGGTGCGGTCATGCCTCTGTCTATAAACGGTTAGCCGCCAAGCGAAACGTAATTTTATTGCGTCGTCATTGCAGCACGCCACCGGGTGGCACGTAATGCACCTGCGCACCCGGGCCGAGGGGCAAATCGAGTGCGACCCAGCCCACCGTCATCGCTATGCCCGCCGCCATGAAACACAGCGCATAAGGCAGCATCAGCGACAGCAGGGTGCCAACACCCACATCGCCATCCCAGCGCCGGGCAAAGGCCAGGATGAGCGGGAAATAGCTCATCAAAGGCGTCATGATGTTGGTGTAGCTATCGCCCATGCGATAGGCCGCCGTGGTCATTTCAGGGCTGATTCCCAACAGCATGAACATCGGCACCACAACCGGCGCAAGCGCGCTCCATTTCGCGCTCGCGGAGCCTATGAAGAGATCGAGTACCGAGGAAAGCAGCAACACACTGACCAGCAGAAACGGCGCGCTGAGGCCGAAGTCTTTCAAGAAAATCGCGCCATCAATGGCCAGAATCGGCCCAAGCCTCGACCAGTTGAACATTGCTACGAAATGCGCGGCGAAGAAGACAAAGACGATATAGGGAGCCATCGACCTTATACCTTCTTGCATCATACGAAGCGCATCGTTGCTCGACCTGATCGTGCCCGTTCCGACACCGAAAGCGAGGCCGGTGCTGACGAACAGCAGGAAAAAGCCTGCAATCAGCGCCGAATAGAAAGGCTGCATTTGCGCCGTGCCTTCTTTGGTTTCGTCAAGCAGCGGAGTGTATCCCGGCGCCAGCGCTAGCGCGGCAAAAGTAGCTATGACGACCAATGCAGCCCATCCGGCAAAACGCAGTCCGCGACGTTCAGCGGGCGTAATTTCGGACTTGGCAAGCTCAGCCCGCAGTTCTTCATCAGGTTCCTTGCCCCATGCGCCCAGACGCGGCTCGATGATCCGGTCGGTGACGAACCAGATGATCGGGGTGAACACGACGACGATCGACAGGATGAACCACCAATTTCCCACCGGGTTCATCGTCCATGCGGGATCGACGATGCGTGCCGCCTCTTGCGTAAAGCCAAACAGAAGTACATCGATCTGGCCCGGGGTGATGTTGCCCGCATATCCGCCGGAAACGGCCGCGAATGCCGCCGCCAGCCCGACGAGCGGATGGCGCCCGACTGCCGCATAGAGAATTGCGGCCAACGGGATGAACACGACATAGGCAGCATCGGATGCATGATGGGAAACCATGCCTATAATCGCAACGAGCGGAGTCATGATGATGCGGGGCGCATTGCGCAACGAGCCGCGTATCAATGCTGAGAACAGCCCGGCTTTCTCGGCAACCGACGCACCAAGCACGATAACCAACACCAAACCCAATGGCGCAAAGCCCGACATGGTCTTGGGCATCTCAGTAAGCAACCGCGCGATATTCTCTTCGTTGAACAGGCTGGTCGCGCGATAGGTAAGCACGCCATCCTTGAGTTCGCCCCATTGCGGCGCTTCCTTGCCTGTGTACGGCAGCGAGGCGGACCAGCCGAGCCATGCTCCGACCTGAGAGAGAATCATCAGAAAGAGGATGAGCCACACGAAAATCATGATCGGATCGGGCAGCTTGTTGCCGAGCCGTTCGATCATGTTGAGAAAGCCGCGCTGACGGAGCTGGTCTTGGGAATTGGTCATTCGGACATCCATAAATGCTCAGCCCGCCAAACACTTGGCAGGCCGAATGCTAAAGTCCCCGAATGAAGTTGGTTCTAGCCGAAACGATTGCACAGGTCCAGCAGGGCGATGGCAGCCTTGGCCACATCCACAGACTTTGTCTTCTGATGGCGATAGGAGGCGATTATTTGGTGCGCCCCGGGGTCAATGCGCCGTTCTGTGCTGACGATCGTGATGATAGCCAAAGCAGGATGCACGCAATAATAGCGATGCCATCCGCACCCAATAGCGGGATAGTCCAACTGTTGGAAACATCCATGTCATGTAACCATTGGCTGCCTGCGCCTATTGCGAAAGAAACACCACCGACAACTATCAGGTTGATCGCGAGCATAGCCAAACCAGTTGAGCTGGCGACAAGGTGCTTAGGTAGTTCAGTTTCAATCACCGAAAAGATCGGACCATAAGCGGCCGTGAGGAACAGGACGGAAGCAACCATTCCTGCAAGGAAAAGCAGCGAATCGGGAGAAACCAGTCGATATGCAAGAACAAGCGGCGCCAATAGGAAGAGCAACATCGCCAGCGTCCTCGCCCGGTCCACACCGCTGCGTTGATACAACCAATCGGCCAACATTCCGGCGCCCAATGAACCGACCAAACCCACTACAAGAAACAATCCACCATATAGGTTGGCCGCGTACTCCTTTGCCAACCCTTTGTCTTCGTGCAGCCACAACTGGACAAACGGGCTGGTCGCCGCATGCGCATGCAGCAATATGATGGCCAGCATGGCATAGCGGTATCGTCTATTGGTTTTGGCGATCGACCAAATTTCGCGCAGCAACTCCCGAGATTTGGGTTTAACTTCACCGTCGGATACCAGGTGCGAACTGTCCTTGATCTGCATTACAAACAAGGTCGCAACAATTCCGATAGCCGCCATCAGAAGAAAGCAATAGCGCCAACCTATCAACGGCCCCAATTGCCCGGCGATCAAAAAACTTGCGCCCACCCCCAGCGGGACGCCAGCAAAAAAAATCCCGATAGCGGTGGCTTTCCTGTCTGGAGACACACGCGACAATATGATCGTCGATGCCGTTGGTACGAGCGTCGCTTCTCCCGCAGCAACAAATGGTCTTGCAAACAGCATTGTCCAAAACCCCTGGGCCAGGCCAGAAAGGCCTGTGAAGAGACTCCAAATGCCAACGCCAGCTGACAAAACCGGAATGCGCCCGATCCGGTCAGCCATGACGCCGGCGAACACCGCTGTCAGGGCATAAAAGCTGCTGAAAGCCAGACCGGCTATCAAGGCATATTGACTGCGCGACAGCGATAGGTCGCGCATGATATCTGGCGCGAAACCAGCAATCATCTGACGGTCGATCTGGTTGATGATGTGCAGGATCAGGAAAAAGACGATTAACCAGGTGGTTCGACTTTGCTCTCCTTTTTCCCGCACAATCACGCAGCGCGCAATTCGGGACCGACCACCGAAATGCGCTCGGCATATCGGCTTTCGGGATAATAATCCCACACTGCATGGTGTTGCGTCGCTACATTATCCCAAATGGTCAGCGTTCCGGCTTCCCAACGCACCCGGCATTGTGCCGTCAGCGTATTTTCTATGTGCTGGAAAAACAGTTCCATCAGTGCGCGGTTTTCATGATGGCTCATGCCCTCGATGCGAGTGGTGAAACCTCGGTTGATCCACAATATATCTTTGCCGTTCACAGGATGCCGGATCACCAAAGGATGGACTGTTTTGTTGTAATGGGCGCCAGCAGGTGGATCGATGCCGTAAATAGTACGATATGGAAAAGCACCGTCATGTGTTGCCTTGAGCGTTCGCGCAAGCGCTTGGAGCGGTTGAGCCAGCCGATCGAAACATTCTGACATGCTTGCATAAATCGTGTCGCCACCGCCATGTTCGGGCACTTCGTGCATATAGAGCAACGAAGCGGCAATCGGAGCAGGATCGCAGCTGACATCGGTATGCCAGCCTTCGCCCGCCGTGAATTTGGATTCAGCATTAGTACGGATCGGCAGCACTTCCGGATCGTCCGTCCCCCTCGCCCCGCCAAGCGCGTGGGTGTGCAGCACACCGGTTCCAAAGATACGCGCGACTTTTTTATGTGCTTCTCGATCAAGCCTCTGGTCGCGAATGACCAATACGGACCGCTTACTGAGAAGATCACGCAGCCAATCGGTCATTGCGTCGTCGAGCATATTGAGGTCGATACCGTCGATTTCCGTTCCGATTATTGGCGTAAGTTGGCTGATGCGCGCATTTCCCCCGACCATGTCTCTCCCCTTCTCGCCATGTGGCCCCTATCCTGGAGAGAGGATGCACAATTTCACGATTCAGGCAAAGCGATTCCGCAATTCCAGCAACGCAATTGCGGCTTTTGCTGCTTCACCGCCCTTGTCCTTTTGCTTCGGATCGGCGCGGACTATTGCCTGTTCTTCGTTCTCAACCGTTAGAATGCCGTTTCCGATTGCCACGCCATCCATGGTCAGCGCCATGATCCCACGCGCGCTTTCACCGGCGACGATTTCAAAATGATAGGTTTCACCGCGAATGACGACGCCGATTGCTACGAAGCCGTCATACATGTCGCTTTGGTCGGCAAGTGCGATAGCGCCAGGGATTTCGAGCGCACCGGGAACGGTAATGACTTCGACTTCATGACCTGCAGCTTTCAGCGCAGCGCTAGCGCCCGCCACCAGCATGTCGTTCAAATGGTCGTAGAAGCGCGCTTCAACAATCAGGAATTTTGCCATTTTTAATCCTTTGGAATGCCGTGAATTACGAGGTTGCCGCCTTGATAGCGAAGGTCGGCGCTAACTTCTGCGGCTGCCCAAGCGGGTGGTTGTAAATCTCGCAACATCTGTTCGTCGGACCTTTCGATTTCTGCTAGTTCAAGCCCATCCAGCGCACCAACGAATTGATCGATGCTAAACCCTTCAACACTGTATCGCTTTTTTGCGAGTGAACGTGCGTCCAGTTTTGCAAATACCTCAAATTCGATCTCTGTCAGATAGGCGGTAACAATCGGTCGAGCCAAGGGATCAGGGCACTCATATTTTTTGGTCAACTTAAGCACCGATAGGCCGGTTTTACTATCGGTCATGCGGCGCAAACGCATTCTGGTATTTGATATATATTGGTCTTCGATCAGAACATGATCGAGAT
Source organism: uncultured Sphingorhabdus sp. (assembly GCF_937872355.1). GTDB lineage: Bacteria > Pseudomonadota > Alphaproteobacteria > Sphingomonadales > Sphingomonadaceae > Sphingorhabdus_B. Next base: position 4,885 of record NZ_CALMSV010000253.1, read on the forward strand.
TTCCAAGATCTGGACGCTGTCTTGGATCGACAAGCCATCGGCGTTCCCGTTCGATCAGCGAATATTTCGGTGTTGTCGCTTCGATCATGAAACTTGCCGCGACGCCTTTCTGCTTACTCGGGTATAGGGCGTTCGCCGACGACATGGATGCCATAGCCTTCAAGGCCGACAACGGTGCGGTGCGAATTGGTGAGCAGTGTCATATCGTGTACGCCAAGGTCAGCAAGGATTTGCGCGCCGATGCCATAGACACGCAGTTCGCTTCCGTCCGTGGTGCCGCCCACTTCATGCTGCAGGCTCTGCGGGCCGCTGGGCATCAGGACCACAATCAGCCCCCTACCCTCTTTGCCGATTTCTGCCATGCAGCGTTGCAGCGTACGCTTGCGCGGGCCTGAACGGCCGAGCACGTCGTCAAAAATAGAGATGGCATGCATGCGCACCAGTGTCGGTTCATCGGGCAGCACCTTACCCTTTTGCAGGACGACATTGGTGCTGCCATCAATCTTGTTGCGATAGGTCATCGCCCGCCAGTCGCCGCCATAGTCGGACTGGAAGGCGCTTTCGCTCGCTTTCTCGACCAGATGATCGTTGCGCATGCGATATTCGATCAAGTCGCGGATCGTGCCCATCTTCAACTTGTGCATCCGGGCGAAGGCGACAAGATCGTCCATCCGCGCCATGGTGCCGTCGTCCTTCATGATCTCGCAGATCACGCCGGAGGGATTGAGCCCCGCGAGGCGGCTGATATCGACCGCGGCCTCGGTATGCCCGGCCCGCACCAGCACGCCCCCATCGCGCGCGGTCAGCGGAAAGACATGGCCAGGGGAGACGATATCTTCCGGACCTTTAGAGGCATCGACTGCAACCGAGATGGTGCGCGCACGGTCAGCAGCGCTGATCCCAGTAGTCACGCCTTCCTTAGCCTCTATGGAGACGGTGAATGCGGTTTCCATACTCTCGCGATTCTCGCTTGCCATCGGCGCGAGGCCAAGCTGGTTGCAGCGCGCCTTGGTCATCGCCAGGCAGATCAGGCCACGGCCGTGGGTTGCCATGAAGTTGATTGCATCGGGCGTCGCCATCTGCGCCGGAATGATCAGGTCGCCTTCATTTTCGCGGTCTTCATCATCGACCAGGATATACATGCGGCCGTTGCGCGCTTCCTCGATAATCTCCTCGATAGGCACGAGCGCAGGGGTATCGTCATTTGAGAACAGATAGCTTTCCAGCTTGCGCAACGTCTCCGCCGTCGGGTTCCAGTCTGGCGCGTCCAAGTCGCGCAGCGTATTGGCATGCAGGCCTGCAGCGCGGGCAAGGCCAGAGCGTGACAGCCCACCTTCGGTGACGAGGTGACGAAGCTTTTCAATCAATTGGGTCGACATTTCACATTCCCGTGAGAATCACACCACGGAAATGTGGTGTCTTGCGCGCTTTTTTCACATCATAATGTGAATGTCAAAAGGCTATTTCACATTTTGCCATCGCTATCAGGTGGCGATGCCGACCGATTGGCTGTCGATCACGCGCTCTATCAATGTTTCTTCTGCGGGCACCTGCTTGTCTAACATCAGCATAGCCAACCCATGCACGATCGACCAAGAGCGCAGTGCTGCGACCCGCCGCACCTCTTCCGAAGCGCCTTCAGGCGCGAGATGCGCGATACTGTCACGCAGCAATTGCATCGCCGCATTGTCGCGATCTGGAGGCAGGTTGAGCATATCGAAAGGCGTTCTTGTACTCATCATCATGCGAAACAAGGTCGGGTTAGCGAGCGCGAAACGGACATAGGCCCGCCCGACAGCGTCGAACCCGGCTCGGCCGCCGCCGGCATCCTGCATCGCAGCAAATTGCAATCTACCCAGCTCCGCCGCACCTTCATCGCACAGCGCACCAAGCAAGGCCGCCTTATCGGGAAAATGCCGATACACCGCAGTGGCACTGACGCCGACCATGCGCGCAATTTCGCGCAGACTGACTTCGTCTGCGGTACGCGTTTTCAGCAACTCCAGGCCAGCCTGCACCAACGCCGAACGCAGATCACCATGGTGATATCCACGTTTCCCATTTTCAATGTTGACACTGTTATCTTTAAGCGACATGTTATCGCTGTAAACATTGCCGATTCGAATGGCAAGAGCGAGGAGAGCAGATATGGCCAGCGCAGTCGAAACCCTCATTCGGGGTGCCGTTACCAAAGGCGTGATGAAGGTTGCCGAATTCAACCGCGATCACCGCAAGGCTCCTGCCAGCCACCCTTATTTGACGGGAATTCACACGCCGATGGAAGCGGAGTTGTCGCTCGACACCTTGCACGTGACTGGCTCGATCCCAGCCGATCTCGATGGCCGCTACATCCGCATCGGTCCCAACCCGATCAATGCCAACCCTGCGGCCTATCACTGGTTTCTTGGCGATGGCATGGTTCATGGTGTTCGCCTACAAGGCGGCAAGGCGCTCTGGTATCGCAACCGCTGGATCCGCTCGAATGCGGTCAGCGCTGCACTGGGAGAAGCACCCGCACCCGGGCCGCGCGCCGAACGTTTCGACACCGTCAACACCAACGTCCTTGGCCATGCCGGCCAGACCTGGGCAATCGTCGAAGCTGGCGGTTTCCCGGTGCGCATCGATGAAGAACTCAATACGATCGCACATGATCCCTTTGGCGGTACCTTGCATTATGCATTTTCCGCCCATCCGCATCTCGACTCCTACAGCGGCGAGATGCACGCCATTTGCTATAAGGGCGATGTGCAGGACACGATCTGGCATGTTGTCGTCGATGCGGGCGGCAAGGTTGTCCGCGAGGAGCCGGTAAACGTCGCGCATGGCCCGATGATCCATGATTGCATGATTACAAAGAACTACGTGATCATCCTCGACCTGCCCTGCACCTTTTCAATGAAGGCGCTGATTTCAGGGCACCCTTTCCCGTATCGCTGGAACCCCGAACATAAGGCGCGCGTCGGGCTTTTGCCGCGCAACGGCAAAGGCAGCGACACGAACTGGTGCGAAGTAGAGCCCTGCTATGTCTTCCACCCCTGCAACGGCTATGAAACCGAGGACGGCAAGGTCATCCTCGATGTCTGCGCGCACGACCAGATGTTCAGACCCGACGCCACGGGTCCAGACTCAACGCGCGTGCCCTTTGAACGCTGGACCATCGATCCTGAAGCGCAAAAAGTCGATCGGCAGGTGATCGATGAAGCATCGCAGGAATTCCCCCGGCCCAACGAAAACCGGATCGGCAAATCCTATCGCTATGCATATGCGATGGCATTGCCAGATGGGTTCGACGCAGCCTCTCCAAACCAGTCGACACTGTTCAAACATGATCTGGTGGCCGGGGGCAAACAGATCCATGATTTTGGCACCAGCAACGTTCCGGGTGAATTTGTTTTTGTCCCCCGAAAGGACGCCAAAGCAGAAGATGACGGTTGGCTGATGGGATATGTGGTCAACACCGCCAAAGAAACAACCGACCTGGTAATCCTGAACGCACAGGATTTTGAAGGTAAGCCTGTGGCAATGGTGCACATCCCACACCGCATCCCGCCGGGCTTTCATGGTAATTGGGTGCGGCAGCTTGATTATGCAGCAATTCGGATAGCTGAAATAGGAGCCGGATGACCCGCCGAAAAATCGTTACGGCTGCTTCCGTCAGGATCTGACCGGGTTGGCGACGACAGCGCCCATCCGACTCCCGCTGCGCATATGGCAGCAGAATCCATGGTTTTCAAGGCCGACATGAAGACCGCCACTCACTAATAAAGACAATGTTTTTCAATATTTTGAATGATTTACGGATTTTTAACCATCATTGGTCGCTGCGCATTAACCCTGCGTCGATAAGAAAATGCCACCAAAGGCAGGATTTTCGGCCATGACAACTGATACGATAGACTCAACTTCCCTACGCTATGATAGTGCTGCACTGGAAGACCGCTGTGCCCCGCGTATCAAGCTGCGGATTCCCGCAATGTTACGCCAGTCCGGGAACACCGGCTTTGCAGTCGTGGTCACTGACCTTTCGATAGCAGGTTTCCAGTGCGAGGCTCTGACCGGCATGCATCCGGGTTCACGGTGCTGGCTCGCCCTTCCCGGTTTGTCGCCGATAGAATCGCAGCTTATCTGGAACAACGGACGTGCGGTCGGCTGCGCCTTTGCCAACCTGATGAATCAGGCCGTGATGGATTCGATTATCCGCCGTTTCGTGTTGGCTTGAGTCAGGTCAGAACAACCGCGTGAGCAGGTAGAAGCTAGCTCCCACGGCGGCTGACGCCGGGACAGTCAAAACCCATGCAGTCAGCAGATTGCTGGCAACGCCCCATCGCACCGCAGATGCGCGCCGCGCAGTTCCAGCGCCAATCACCGCGCCCGTAATGGTATGCGTCGCCGAAACTGGAATGCCCAGCGCCGACGCACTGAATAGCATGATCGATCCGCCAAGCGATGCACTGAACCCTTGATGCTGTGACAATTTGGTAATCTTGGTCCCCATGGTCTCAATGATTTTCCATCCACCGCAGGCTGTACCCAAGCCGATGGCAACATAGCAGCTGATCGCAACCCAATGCGGAACATGGAACTCGCCCTGCATATAGCCAGTCGAGTAGAGCAATACCGCAATTATCCCCATCGTCTTCTGCGCGTCGTTCAGACCATGACTCAGCGAATAGGCGGCCGAAGACATGATGTGCATCACCTTCATTCCGCCTTCGGCCTTGCTCGCCGTAGCGTTTCGAAGCGCCCACGAACTGACGAGCATCACCAGCATCGCCAGGATCATCCCCAATGTCGGGGACAGGAATATGAAGATGATTGTTTTATTGAGGCCCGCCCACTGCACTGCGCCGATGCCGTTTGCGGCAACACCGGAACCAATCAACCCGCCCACAAGAGCGTGTGAAGACGACGAAGGAATACCTTTTATCCAGGTCAGGATATTCCAGAACATTGCACCGCACAGGGCGCCAAAGACAACGGCGGGCGGCCCCAAAACCTTGTTGTTCAAAACCTTAGCGATCGTATCCCCGGCCTTGTGCACCCCTGGGAAATAGAGTGAGGGGGAAGAGGCCGCCAAGTTGAAAAACGCCGCGAACATCACCGCATGAAACGGTTTGAGCAGCTTGGTTGATACGATGGTGGCAATCGAATTGGCGGCATCGTGCAGGCCGTTCAGAAAGTCGAACAGCAGCGCAAGGACGACCAGACCAACAAGTAGCGGAAAGGCGATTTCCATTTTGGCCTCCCGGCTCAGGCGTGATCGATGACGAGACCGTCAATCTGGTTCGCAACATCTTCGAACTTGTCACAAACCTTTTCGAGATGGCGGTAGATTTCGTTGACGACGACGAATTGCGTCGGATCGGTCTTGCCATGTTCCACAAAAGCCTTGCGCAAACCATCAAAGTTCAGCTTGTCGGCATCGCCCTCCAGCTTGACCAAGCGCGCAGTCATTTCATGGAGCGGCTTTGCATTTGCGGTTACGTCACGCAACAGCGGAAGCGCCTGATCGATTATGGTCGATGCCTCGACTATGATATCGGCCATCCCCACCATTTCGGGTGTAAAAGTCGAAACGTCATAAAGCTCAACAGCACCGGCAGTCTGTTGCATCTGGTCGACCGCATCGTCCATCACGCCAATCAATGCCGTGATAGATCCGCGATCAAATGGCGTCAGGAATATGCGACGGACATCTTGCAGCACATCGCGAATAATATCATCCGCCTTATGCTCTTCGTCCTCGATAGTCTTGATGTGAACGGCAATGTCGGGCCCTCCGCGCACAAGTTTGGCAAGCGCCTGCGAACTGGCAACAATGGTTTTGCCATGCGCTTCGAACTGCTCGAAAAAATTGCCGGTGCGCGGCAACAGCTTTTGAAACCAAGCGAACATATTTCCCCCTGAACGCTGAAACTTCCGGGGCGCGAATCGCCCTCTTGCCATGTCGTTTAGTTGTAATAGTTTCGTCGTTAAACTGTAACGTTGGACTGAACATATTTGCTTGTGAATTTTTGCTCGAAATTCCCCGATTCCTCCCCTTCCCGGTTCCTGATTGAGGAACATTTCCTTTTTGCTAGAATGAAAACATGGTCGAATATGCAAAACAGTTGCTGTCGCTGATCGAGATTCCGATCCTGCTGGTCCATGGCGACAGGGTTAATTTCGCCAATGAAGCCGCCAAGTCCCTACTTGGTGGCCACATAGAGGGTCAGGATATCCGCATAGCTCTGCGTGATCCCGAAGCACTGAAACTGATAAAATCCCCAGAGGGTGGGCGTGCCAAGATTTCGGGCCTATCAGTGCGCGGCAGCGTTTGGGAAATGGTGTGCAGCCCGCTGGCGGACAATAACCGGCTGATTTCGCTGCAGGATCAATCAATTCAGGTCAGCGTCGCTCGTGCGCATGCCGATTTCGTCGCTAATGCGAGCCACGAATTGCGCACGCCATTGACGGCCATATTGGGCTATGTTGAAACGCTATCTGACCCGAAAGCAGGTGAAGACGCTTCCACTCGGCAACGCTTCCTGGATATCATCAAGCGCGAAGCAACACGAATGCAGTCGCTTGTGTCCGACCTGATGTCGCTCTCGCGCATTGAGGCAATCCGGCATGAAGCGCCGTCAGATCAGATCGAAATGGTGAGCCTATGTCGCGAAGTCATCGGCGAACGCCCCCGTGAGGTCGAAGTCAATTTTGTTACCAATGCCGATCACGCCTATGTGACCGGCGATCATGCCCAGCTAGCGCAGGTAGTCCGCAACCTCGTTGATAATGCAGAAAAATATGGCGGTTCCGACAAAGGCACCAAAGTTCAACTGGAAGCCAGCGAACGCGGCTGGTTGACGCTGGCAATCACCGACCATGGAGAGGGCATTGCGCCGGAACATCTGCCGCGCCTGACCGAACGATTTTACCGTGCTGATACCGGGCGCAGCCGGGCGGCAGGTGGTACCGGATTGGGTCTCGCTATCGTCAAGCATATCGTCGAAAGACACCGTGGCCGCTTCGACATCAGCAGTCGCCAGGGTGAAGGCACGACTGCAACAATCATGCTTCCACAGGATAAATCCGACTGAGTCTCAAAACTGTAACATGATTGTCGCATTTGGCGGGCCAGTCACAAAGGTGAAAGGTTTTATGCAATGCGTAAATGGGGTCTAATCGCACTGGCGTCGGCCACTGCACTTACAGTTTCAGCATGTGGTGGAAGCGGCGGTGGAAGCGGTGAAAATCGCGACTTCCTGCGCGTAGTCGGGTCTTCGACCGTCTATCCCTTTGCAACCGCAGTCGCTGAAGCGACCGCCAAGGCCAATGCCGACATGAAGTCGCCTGTCATCGAATCGACGGGCACGGGCGCCGGCATGAAACTGTTTTGCGGCGGTGTTGGTGCCCAGCATCCCGACATCGAAATGGCTTCGCGACGGATGAAGAAGTCAGAGTATGAAGATTGCGTCAAAAATGGCGTGAAGGACATCATCGAAGTTCAGGTCGGCCTTGACGGCATCGCCTTTGCCGAAGCCACCAAAGGCCCGGAAATGAAGCTAACGCCGGAAGACGTCTATAAAGCGCTCGCCGCCAATCCGTTCGGCAAGCCGCAGGCTGCCAAAAACTGGAGCGACGTCAATCCTGCGCTTCCGGCCATCCCCATCGTCGTTTACGGCCCGCCGTCGACTTCGGGAACGCGCGATGCGCTCGCCGAATTGATCCTGACCAAGGGCTGTGAAACCGATCCGGCGATGAAGGCGCTGAAGGACAGTGACAAGGATAAGCACAAGGATCTGTGCACCAAGGTGCGCACCGATGGCGCCTATGTCGAGCAGGGCGAAAACGACAATCTGATCGTGCAGAAGATCGCCGCCAACCCTAAAGCTATCGGCATTTTCGGTTTCTCTTTCCTTGAAGAGAATATGTCGAAGATCAAAGGCATTCCGATGTCGGGCGTGATGCCGACTTATGAAAGCGTTTCGGACTTCTCCTATCCCGGTGCGCGCCCGCTGTACATTTATGTGAAGGCAGCGCACGTAAAGGCGATCAAGTCGCTCACGCCGTTCCTCAACGAATTTGCCAAGGCGTGGGGCATGGATGGTTATCTGAAAACCAAGGGTATGGTTGTCGCTCCTGAGGATGTCCGCACAAAAAATGCTGACATTGTCTCGAAAATGACACTGATGGATGCCAGCGGCCTGAAATAAGCCGGAAAGCTGGGGGCGATGCCAATTTCATTTGTCTTGATCAGCGTGATTGGCCTGGGCGTTATCGCCTGGGCCATGTCACGTGCGCGCTCGGCGCACTTTGCGCCGGTGGCAGGCAAGCTGAAGCTCGCCCTGCCTGGCCATTATGGCCTGTACGCGGCGATCTGGACCATCGTGCCGGCACTGATTGCTGTCTGGATCTGGTCGCTGATTTCTCCCGGCCTGGTTCAGGGAGCTATCGTCGCTGATCCGGCGGCTGCGCAACTTCCCGCATTTGAATTTGAACGCAACACCGTCCTGAACGAAGCCTTTGCGTTGGCAAACAACCCCAACGCCTTTGTATCGGACCCGATTGCCCAACAACTTGCCCCAGCCATTGCCGCGGCTCAGACGAAGTTCGGCTGGATCGGCGCGGTGCTCGCAATAGTCGTAGCTCTGGCTGGCTTCGCATTCGGATATACCCGGATCAAGGCCGGCTTTCCGGCACGCTCGAAGATTGAACGCATTGTCCTCGGCGCACTGCTGCTCGCTTCCTTCGTTGCCATCATCACTACGGTGGGCATCATTGCGTCGCTGATTTTTGAATCGGCGCGTTTCTTTTCGATGGTCAACCCCATCGATTTCCTGTTCGGGACCAACTGGACACCCGACACCATGGCCTCTGCAACGTCGGACATGGGCGATGACTTGGGCGCTGTACCGCTTTTCTGGGGCACCTTCTTCATCGGCGCTATCATCGCGATGCTGGTGGCAATTCCATTCGGACTGATGAGTGCGATTTACCTGACCCAATATGCAAGCCCGCGGGCGCGCAGCATACTGAAGCCGATGCTTGAAATCCTCGCCGGGATTCCGACCGTGGTGTACGGCTATTTCGCTGCGTTGACCGCAGCCCCGTTCATCCGAGACCTTGCTCTGGCCGTAGGCATTACCAACGCTTCCACAGAAAGCGCTTTGGCCGCCGGTCTGGTCATGGGCGTGATGATCATCCCCTTTGTCTCCTCCATGGCCGACGACAGCATTGCTGCGGTTCCGCAGGCCATGCGCGATGGCTCGCTCGCCATGGGTGCGACGACGTCAGAAACAATCAAAAAGGTCCTGATCCCGGCCGCACTGCCCGGTATCGTTGCCGGCATCATGCTAGCCATCAGCCGGGCGATCGGGGAGACGATGATCGTCTATATGGCGGCGGGTGCCTCCGCGAACCTGTCCGCAAATCCGTTCGAGCGTATGACCACGGTCACCTATCAGATTGCAGCGTTGCTGACTGGTGAAGGCAGTTTCGACCATCCGACAACATTGTCGGCTTTTGCGCTGGGTCTGGTGCTGTTCATTGTCACGCTCATCCTCAACATCGTCGCGTTGCGTGTCGTCAAGCGCTTCCGGGAGGCTTATGAGTAACTGGCAATCTTCCGAAGCGACAGCGCGTCTCAAAAAACGCTACGCTGCCGAACGGCGCTTCAAGGCGCTGGGTTTTGTGGCCATCGTCTTGTCGATGCTGTTCCTCGCTGTGCTGCTGTTCACGATGCTGAAGAACGGAGTCACCGGACTCGACTGGGCATTCCTATCTGGTTCGGACTCGACCGATCCGGTGACAGCAGGCGTTTGGAGCGCGGTCAAAGGCTCGCTGTGGACCATGCTGGTCACGCTGTCCCTCGCCTTCCCGATGGGTGTCCTGGCTGCGATTTATTTGGAAGAGTTTGCTCCGCGGTCACGCTGGGTCGACTGGGTCGAAGTGTCGATTAACAATCTCGCCGCTGTTCCATCGATCATCTTCGGTCTTTTGGGACTCGCCGTATTCATCCAGTTCATGCACTTGCCGCGCTCTTCTCCCCTCGTCGGCGGGATGACGCTCGCATTGATGACGATGCCGGTTATCGTGATCTCGGGTCGCAACGCAATCAAGGCGGTGCCGCCGTCAATCCGTGATGCCGCTCTCGCCGTAGGCGCAAGCAAAGTGCAAACCGTGTTCCATCACGTGTTGCCACTCGCCTTGCCCGGTATTCTCACTGGAACGATTATTGGTATGGCCCGCGCGCTAGGCGAAACCGCGCCGCTGCTCATGATCGGCATGCGTGCGTTTGTCTCGACTCCTCCGGGCAGTGTCACCGACCCGTCGTCGGTGCTACCGATGCAGATCTTTCTGTGGTCGGATGAAGTCGACCAAGGCTTTGTGCAGAACACCTCTGCTGCGATTATTGTGCTATTGTTCGTGCTCATCGCGATGAATGGCGTCGCCATTTATCTTCGTAACAAATTCGAGACCCGCTGGTAGGATCATGTCAGAAAACTCTAATCTAAAAATCTCCGCCCGCGACGTGAACGTGTATTACGGCGACAAACAGGCGATCAACAATGTCTCGATCGATATCGCGACAGAGCATGTTACGGCCTTTATTGGCCCGTCGGGCTGCGGCAAATCGACCTTCCTGCGAACCCTGAACCGCATGAACGACACAATTGCGGGATGCCGTATTGACGGCGAGATCAAGCTAGACGGCGAGGACATTTACTCAAGCGGAATGGACGTCGTTCAGCTCCGCGCGCGCGTCGGAATGGTTTTCCAGAAACCCAACCCGTTCCCCAAATCGATATACGAAAATGTCGCTTATGGCCCGCGGATCCACGGACTTGCAGCCAACAAAGCGGATATGGATGCGATTGTTGAAAAATCGCTCCGCCGCGCGGGTCTTTGGGATGAGGTCAAGGATCGCCTGACCGATGCGGGTACAGCATTGTCCGGTGGCCAGCAGCAGCGTCTATGCATAGCACGCGCCATCGCCGTCAGCCCTGAAGTCATACTGATGGACGAGCCCTGCTCTGCGCTCGACCCGATCGCAACAGCACGTATTGAGGAACTGATCGACGAACTCAAAGGCCGCTACGCCATCGTCATCGTCACCCACTCGATGCAACAGGCGGCGCGCGTCTCGCAACGTACTGCCTTTTTCCACCTCGGTTCGATGGTCGAATATGGCGAAACCTCAACGATCTTCACCAATCCACGTGAAGAGCGCACCAAAGACTATATCACCGGCCGTTACGGATAAGGACCAGACATGGCAGAAAACCATACCGTCAAGGCGTTCGACGAGGACATCAGCAAACTGCGCGGCTTGATTGCCGAAATGGGCGGCCTCGCCGAAGTCGCGATTGCTGACGCAATCGATGCGCTCGTCAATCGCGATGAGGCGAAAGCGAAACTGGTCGTCGCCTCCGACGCCAAGTTGGACGCTCTTGAAGCCGAAGTCGACCAATTGGCAATCCGCATCATTGCTCTTCGCGCACCTATGGCCGATGACTTGCGCGATGTGATCGCCGCACTCAAGATTTCGGGCGTCGTCGAACGTATCGGCGACTATGCAAAGAACATCGCTAAGCGTGTTGGAGATGTCAAAGTCAAAGGTTCCATTGAACCGCTGACACTCATCCCGGCAATGGCAGACATCGCGCAGGGAATGGTGCGCGATGTGCTCAATGCCTATGCGGCACGCGACTCCCAGCTCGCGGTCGAAGTCATCGCCCGCGATGAGAAGCTGGACAATTTCTACAACAGCCTGTTTCGCAATCTGGTTTCGCACATGATGGAAAACCCGGCGACGATAAGTACTGCCGCGCATTTGCTGTTCATCGCGCGCAACCTGGAACGCATCGGGGACCATGCCACCAATGTTGCAGAAATGGTCTATTATGCAGCAACCGGGCGCTATTTCACCGACCGCAGCGGCGCTGTCCGCCTAGAGGATGACGAATGACTCCAAAAATCCTCATCGTAGAGGATGAACCCGCACTCGCGGAACTTCTGTCATATACTTTCGAGAGCGCTGGTTTTTCAGTCGAGTAAACCGCAGACGGCGAAGAAGCGCTGCTTATCGCCCAGGAGTTTACCCCCGACATCATCATTCTCGACTGGATGATCGAGCAATTGCCCGGCATCGAAGTTTGCCGTCGCTTGCGCAAAGGCAAGGAAACCGCAGCAATCCCCGTCATCATGCTGACTGCACGAGGGGAAGAAGAAGACCGCATTCGCGGGCTCGAAACCGGTGCCGACGATTATGTCACCAAACCCTTTTCTCCCCGCGAGCTGCGCGCCCGGGTAGAAGCTGTTTTGCGGCGTACACGACCCGCTGTAACCGGAAGCACGCTGGTTGTTGGCGATCTCGAACTCGACCCTGTTGCCGTCCGCGTCAAACGGGACGGCACCCAGATTGCGCTCGGTCCAACCGAATTTCGGCTGCTGCGCCATTTCATGGAACGGCCCGGCCGCGCCCAATCGCGCAGCCAGTTGCTTGATGCCGTCTGGGGACATGACAGCGACATCGAACTGCGTACCGTTGATGTGCACATTCGGCGATTGCGCAGTGCAATCGAGGTTGCAGGTAAGGACGATCCGATCCGTACGATCCGTTCGGTCGGCTATGCGCTCGACGGCTAAAGTTTAAACCTCAATCTGTCGCCATTCGCCCGGTGCCAGCCCCTCGACAGCCCAGTCGCCAATCGACCACCTAACCAGTCGAAGCGTGGGAAAGCCGACAGCCGCCGTCATCCGCCGAACCTGCCGGTTTCGGCCTTCGCGGATGGTCAGCTTGATCCAGCAATCGGGCACCGATTTGCGGAACCGCACGGGCGGGTCGCGAGGCCATAGTTCTGGATCGGCAATGCGCTCTGCCTCGGCAGGCATGGTTATACCGTCCTTCAGTCGAACACCTTTTCGCAGCTGACCCAGCGCATCCCCGCCAATATCGCCCTCCACCTGCACCAGATAGCTTTTCGGCATCTTGTGCTTGGGTTCGGCTATCCGCGCCTGCAAACGCCCATCATCGGTCAGCAGCAACAGACCTTCGCTATCGCGATCGAGCCTGCCTGCCGGATAGACTCCCGGGATTTTGATATGGTCCGAAAGCGTCGCTCGTTCAGATTCACTGCCCCTGTCAGTGAATTGCGACAGGACACCATAGGGTTTATTAAACAGGATCAAGCGAGACATTCAGGACCAGAATGTCAGCTGGGCGGTTTCAGGAGACCCTATACGACCGCGCTTCCGCGAGAGGATGACCGCCGCGCCTACCCCTGCAATCGCCCCGAACAGATGCGACTCAAACGAAATATAACTGTCGGTCGGCAACACGCCCAGCACCATGCCGCCGTAGAAAAAGGCCACAGCGATACCGATGGCGATATTCCGCCAGCTGCGATCGACAAAGGCGAGCGTGATGACCAAGGCCCACAGTCCGAATATCCAGCCGCTCGCGCCGACATGGATGTTGTCACGCGCCAGCGACCAGACGAGTGCGCCGGTAATCGATATGATCAGAAAGCTAGCCTTGAGGAAATAGCGGATGCCGTTGAGCAGGCAGATTGCCGCCAACACTACAAATGACGCAAGGTTACTGAACAGATGCCCGAAATCGGCATGCAGCCAAGGCGCGGTGAAAATGGTGTACGCGCTACCCACATTCCGCGGATCAATCCCGAAAGACAGTAGCGCCCCGCCCAGCACAAGATTGACAATATGAACCACGATCATTGTCGCGCATATAGCGGTCAGAACGGTTAAGCGCTGCATCATCACTCCCGATGTAGGGACAAGAAGCCCAAATTCCAACAAAAAGGCCGGTGAGTTTCCCCACCGGCCCTTTGTTCGTCAGCGTGAGCTGAACGTCGGACTTAGAAGTCCATGCCGCCCATGCCGCCCATGCCGCCGGGCATGCCGCCCATGGCCGGAGCCTTGTCTTCCGGAGCGTCCGCAATGGTCGCCTCGGTGGTGATCAGTAGGCTTGCAACCGAGGCAGCATCCTGCAGCGCGGTACGCACAACCTTGGTCGGATCTATAACGCCCGATGCCTTCAGATTTTCATAGGTGTCGGTAGCAGCGTTGAAACCCTGCTCTTCCTTGCCTTCGCGCAGCAGGTTGCCCGAGACAACCGCACCGTCATGACCGGCATTTTCAGCGATCTGGCGGACAGGCGCCATGATCGCCTTGCGGATGATGTCGATACCGCGGGTCTGGTCGTCATTCGCACCCTTGAGGCCTTCGAGAGCCTTGGTTGCATAGAGCAGAGCGGTACCGCCGCCGGGGACGATGCCTTCTTCGACAGCAGCGCGGGTTGCGTGGAGAGCGTCGTCAACGCGATCCTTGCGTTCCTTCACTTCAACCTCGGTCGCACCGCCAACCTTGATCACGGCAACGCCGCCGGCAAGCTTTGCCAGACGTTCTTGCAGCTTTTCACGGTCATAGTCGCTGGTGGTGGTTTCGATCTGCGCACGGATCGCTTCGACACGAGCCTTGATGGCGTCAGCTTCACCGGCACCGTCCACGATAGTGGTGTTGTCCTTGTCGATGGTGACGCGCTTGGCCTGACCGAGCATGCCGAGCGTAACCGACTCAAGCTTGATGCCGAGGTCTTCGGAAATCATTTCGCCCTTGGTCAGGATCGCGATGTCTTCGAGCATCGCCTTGCGACGATCACCGAAGCCCGGTGCCTTGACGGCAGCGATCTTCAGGCCACCGCGCAGCTTGTTGACCACGAGGGTAGCAAGCGCTTCGCCTTCAACGTCTTCCGCGATGATGAGGAGCGGACGGCCAGCCTGCACCACAGCTTCCAGAACCGGCAGCATCGCTTGCAGGTTCGACAGCTTCTTTTCATGGATCAGGATGTAGGGGTTATCCAGCTCGACCGACATCTTTTCGGTGTTGGTGATGAAGTAAGGCGAGAGGTAACCGCGGTCGAACTGCATGCCTTCGACGACATCAAGCTCGAATTCGAGGCCCTTGGCTTCTTCAACGGTGATGACGCCTTCCTTGCCGACCTTTTCCATGGCTTCGGCAATCTTCTCGCCGACTTCCTTGTCGCCATTGGCTGAGATGATGCCGACCTGTGCGATTTCCGACGAGCCAGCAACGGGAGTCGAACGGCCCTTGAGGTCGGCGACCACTGCAGCAACAGCCTGATCAATGCCGCGCTTCAGATCCATCGGATTCATGCCAGCAGCAACCGACTTCATGCCTTCGCGAACGATCGCCTGAGCGAGAACGGTTGCAGTGGTCGTGCCGTCACCAGCGGCGTCATTGGCCTTCGACGCCACTTCACGCAGCATCTGGGCACCCATATTTTCGAACTTGTCTTTCAGTTCGATTTCCTTGGCGACGGTAACGCCGTCCTTGGTGATGCGGGGAGCGCCGAAGCTCTTGTCGATGACGACATTGCGGCCTTTGGGGCCGAGAGTTACCTTCACCGCGTCGGCGAGGATGTCTACGCCGCGCAGGATGCGCTCACGCGCGTCGCGGCCGAATTTTACGTCTTTAGCAGCCATGATGTTTTCCTTTAAAAAATGGCGGATTCTTCAGAAAGTAGAAGGGATACAAACCCCTCCATTCCGAGGCTCAGCCAACAATCCCGAGAATGTCCGATTCCTTCATGATCAACAGGTCTTCGCCGTCGATCTTGACTTCGGTGCCCGACCATTTGCCGAACAGGATTTTATCACCGACTTTGACGTCGAGTTTAATGCGGTCACCATCTTCATTATAGGCGCCTTCACCAGCGGCGACGATTTCGCCTTCTTGCGGCTTTTCCTGAGCGCTATCGGGGATGATGATCCCACCAGCGGTTTTTGATTCTGCCTCGACGCGACGGACGAGGACGCGGTCATGCAACGGACGAAATTTCATGCCATGCCTTCCTAGCTTGGGTTGATGACGTAAGGGGGAGCAGAAGAGCGCCCTCCCCGACGCCTGAATCACAATTAGCACTCACTCTTTACGAGTGCTAACGCCGTCCAGATAGGGATTATCCGGGATGGGTCAAGCGTCTGGACCGGAAAAATTTTCAATCGTCGGTAACTTTATCGCGCATGGCCGCGAACTGCCTGTCGAGACGCTTGATAAGCGCTCTTGAAGCCAGCCCCCTGGCCTTATTTTTGACGATGAACATTTGGAGGATTTATGACCGTTTCCGTTCTGAAAATCGCTGCCGCTGCAGCCGCCCTTTCCGCCGCCGCTTCGATAGCGACAGCTCCGGCCACCGCCGCCAAACCTGCGCAGGAAAAATGCTTCGGCGTTGCCCTCAAAGCCAAGAATGATTGTGCCGCCGGCCCGGGCACCAGCTGCGCCGGCACCTCGACTGTTGACTATCAGGGCAATGCGTGGAAGCATGTTGCCAAGGGCAGCTGCGTCAAAATGGGCGGCACGCTGACCGCGCATGCCGGAAACGCCAAGCCGGTTCCGCAACGCTGATATTGGCGCTATTATTTGCGGATGAACATCACGGCGCCAGCTGGCGGGCAAAATGACCTGCTCCGCACCCTCCCCCCAAAAGCCGGGATCGGGTTAAAGCCCCAGCATTATGTCGCCATACTCGACAGTGAAACCCAACCGGGTCGCCCTGCCTGGGTCGAGGTTCATCCGCAAAACTATTTCTGTGACGGCGGCCCGCCGCATCGCTGGCTGTCCGCCGTCGCAGAGCATTATCCGGTTAGCTTCCATTCGGTCGGGCTGTCGCTTGGCACTGCCGATGGACTCATCGAAGACCAGCTGGAGCGGCTGGCATCACTATGTGATCGCTACAATCCGGCCATGGTGTCAGACCATCTAAGCTACAGCGGTAACGCACATGATCGCTTTGCCGATCTTTTGCCCATTCCTTACACGCACGAAGCCCTTAATCATTTTGCCGCGCAAGTTGACCGGGTTCAGCAGAGGCTCGGTCGGCAGATGCTGATAGAAAATCCGTCCTGCTATCTGGCCTATGCAGACAACGAAATGCCCGAGACGGAATTCATCGCCCAGTTGATCGGTCGAACAGGGTGCGGATTGCTGCTCGATATCAACAATGTGGTCGTTTCCAACGGCAATTTGGGTGGGGAACCCCGCGATTGGTTGGCGCAGATCAACCCTGATTGGGTAGGCG
>NZ_CALMSV010000254.1:0-5000 GCF_937872355.1 uncultured Sphingorhabdus sp.
GCGGCTTCACCACCAGACTCGGGCTTTCGAGGATTTCGCGCGCGCTTGCCAGCGGAGCGTCGCTCATCGATTCGCGAATCAAAGTCGGCACCGTCGCGACGCCTGCGGCAGACAGTTCTGCCAGATAGGCCTTGTCACTATTCCAGCGCAGCACCTTCGCCGGATTGGCCATGGGCAAGCTTTCGGCCTCCAATCGGCCGAGCAGCGCGAACCAGCCGGGCACATCACGCTGATAGCCCCATGTCAGCAGCGGCAAGATAAGGTCGAAACCTGAAAGCTCGCCGGTTTCGGTCCATGGACGAAAGGCCAGCTCCGGCCCGATCAGCCGTTCATAATGCGCCTTGGGCAGCGACCAGTTTTCCCAATAGTCGGGGGCAGGGGTGAGGATGGCGATTTTGGACATGTCGGGCAAGGGCCTAAGCCTTCTCTCCCGCCATCTGCAAAACCTCCGCCCACTCTTCCGGGCGCACTTTGCCGACAGACAGGTGCAAGGGGGGGGCGGGACCCATCTTCGAGTTTTGGGGGTTCGCGTTGCCCGTTTCCAACGGCACCGTTTTTTTGGGTTTGCGCCCCGCCTCCCCCTTCACCGCCACAAATTTGCCCTTCTCGTCGGTCGGATCGATAAAGGCTTCCTTGCTGATCTTGATGATGCCGACCACCTCGACGCCGATATTGCTGTGGTAGAAGAATGCGAGGTCGCCCTTCTTCATCGTCTTCATGTTGAGCGCGGCGGCGTGATTACGCACACCGTCCCATGTGCCTTCTTTCTCGGCCACCAGATCGTCCCAACTGTATACATCGGGTTCCGATTTCATCAGCCAATATTGCTCGCTCATTTGACGCTCCTTTGATCGGCGTCAATTTCGCTGGCATGCAAATAGGTCAAGGGCTATTTGCATGGATATGAGTCAAATGCCCGATATTTCGCTGGCCAGCAGCGATACCCAAGCCATCTCCCAAGCCCTTGGCGACAGTTTCCGCACCTATGGTTTTGCCAAGGTTGTCGACCATGGGATCAACCCGCATCTTGCCAAGGAAGCGTGGCGGCTTTCGAAAGAGCTGTTTGCCCGCTCGACCGAGGAAAAGCTGTGCTGGTACGATAAGAACATCGCGGGACAGCGCGGTTACACCCCGTTCAAGACCGAGATTGCCAAGGGCGCCGACCATCATGACCTGAAGGAGTTCTGGCATGTCGGGCGGACTTTGCCCGAAGGTCATCCCCTAGAAGGCGACATGCTCAAGAATATCTGGCCCGATACGGTCGATGGGTTCCGCGACGTGTTCGAACCGCTTTATGCCGAGTTTGACCGCGTTGGTGCGAAGATATTGTCCTACCTCGCCATTTATCTTGGGCTGGAGGCAGACTGGTTTGCCGACAAGATCAATGTTGGCAATTCAATCCTGCGCCTGCTCCACTATCCGCCGATCGAAGGTGATACCGAAGGCTGCATTCGTGCCGGCGCGCATGAGGATATCAACCTGATCACGCTGTTGCTGGGTGCCGAGGAATCGGGGCTGCAGATATTACGGCCCGACGGCACTTGGATGGATGTCTCGCCGCCCGAAGGAGGATTGTCGCTGAATGTCGGCGATATGCTGCAGCGGCTGTGCAACCACTACCTGCCATCTACCACGCACCGGGTGCGCAATCCGATGGGGGAGCGGTCGAAGTTCAGCCGCTATTCGATGCCCTTCTTCCTTCACCTCAATTCGGACTATCCGATTGCGACGCTGTCGCAGTGCATCAGCGAAGAAAATCCAAATCGCTATCCCGAGCCGATATTGGCCGACGATTATCTGCGTGAACGGTTGATCGAGATCGGCCTGTTGAAAGCGTGACAAGAATTTACGCCCCGTAAAGGGCGGGTCTGCTATCCCGAATCCGCGTCTGCATGGGCGCATTCGGGGTGGCAATGGACAACGGGCTCAAAAACTGGCTGGGGAAAGCTGCGGCGGCTGTCGGCTATGACAAGCAGCACATTACCCGCACCGTCGCCTATCGCGAGATTGACCGCTGGCTCGATGGCATAGGTGCCAACAGTCTCGATGCCCTCGAAATCAGTGCTGGCTGGAAGTGGCGCGAGCGGCAATGGGGCAGCTTCAGCGAGATGAACTGGCCCGAACATGATATTTGCAGCGAACAGCTCGATCGCCAGTTCGACATCGTCATCGCCGACAATGTGTGGGAACATCTGCTTTACCCCTATCGCGCTGCGCGAAATGTCCATGCGATGCTGCGGCCAGGAGGTTGGTTCATCAACATCACACCCTTTCTGATCCGCTTTCATCCGATACCTACGGATTGCAGCCGCTGGACCGAGCAGGGAATGAAGCATTTTCTGGAAGAGGCGGGCTTCGATCCAGAACGGGTGGTCACCGGCAGCTGGGGTAACGCCTCTGCAGTCAGAGCCAATTTGAACCGCTGGGCGCGGACTGGCTGGAAGCGACACCTGCCCAATGATAAGCGTTTTCCGGTCACCGTCTGGGCGATGGCGCAGAAGTCATGACGTCCATGCCGCCGATCTGCATCGCCGTGCTGGCGCATAATGAAGAGGCGCGGATTGCCACCTGCCTCAACAGCCTGCCGCTGAATGATGCAAGCGTTGCAATCCATGTGATTGTCAACGGATCGACCGATGCAACGGCGGCGATTGCGGGTGGGGTGGCAGCCGCCGCGCGCAATGTGCGGGTGCATATTTATAGAGAAGGCGGGAAAGCGCGCAGTTGGAACCGGTTCCTGTTCGATGAACTGGACCGTTTTCACGAATCGCATATCTTCATCGACGGTGATGCCGAAATCACGCCGGGATCAATTGAGGCGCTGCGAAAGGCCTTGAAGCAAAAGCCCCAAGCCAACGCCGCGTCCGGTCTACCTATGAACGGACGCAAAAAGGACTATTACCAGCAAGTGATGCGGCGCGAGCATGGTCTGTTCGGCGATCTTTATGCGCTTCGCGGTGATTTCTTGAAGCGGATGAAGACAGACGGGATTCGCTTGCCGGACGATGTAATCGGTGAAGATGGCCTGATATGTGCGATGGCCAAGACCGATCTGGCCGCTGAATCGAATTGGAACGATTATCGGGTCGCCGTGTGTGAGGGCGCCGGCTTCTACTGTGCGCCGGTCAGCACCTTATCGCCCCAAAGCTGGCGGATGCAGTATCGCCGCATGGTCAACTATAGTGTGCGCCACTATCAGAACGCGATGATCAGCCGGATCATGCGTGATACTGGTCCCAAAGGTCTGCCGCGCTTGCTTTCGGACATCTACCGGCGCGAACTACCGGGGATGGAGCCAAGAGGGCATCCTCAACTGTTCTGGTTTGACCGGTTGGCGCTCAAACGTATGGCTCGAGCGGTCGAGCCCGGCTAGGCCGCATCGGTTTGCGCTTGTACCTTTCGGCGTACTACCAGATTGAGAACCTCCGTCGCCGTTTCACGCGAACCAAACCAAAGCAGGGCTCCGTAAATCAATGCGCCGACTCCTGAGAGCAGCAGAAGGTGGAGCATCGGCACCAGTTGCGGCCACAGCGGCTCAACTAGATAGCGGTCAAACAACCAGACGAGCGCGGCCATTGCAGAGGCAGCGCATAGACCCGGTGTGACTGCTTTAAACAACTGGCCGATCCGAAATCCGATATGCGGCCGTGCCTGATAGATGGTGAAGGCAAGGAGTAGCGGGAACGACACCAGCCAGCCCCAGGCCAATCCTGTCGCTCCGAAACGGATGGCCGCCAGATAGACCAATGGCATGATGATTGCGCCCGCAATCGCATTGCGCATCGTCACACCTGGAAGCCCGAGCGCGTTGATCGCTGGCTGAAACAGGAATTGTAGCGTCGCGACCGGCATTGCGAGCGCAAGAATCGCGACAATTGGTGTCGCCTCGAGCCATTTTTCTCCCATTAGCGTCGCTACAAATGGGACCGCCGTCACGGCCATGCCGAAATAGAGCGGAAAGGCGACCAGCATGATGAGGCGAACGGCCTTGAGGAAACTATAGGCGAGTTTGCTCTGGTCATGCTGGATGCGCGCATAGGCAGGGAAGGCCACTTCGTTCAGCGGCGGGATGAACTTTGTGGCGAACAGCTGTGTCAGGAACAGCGCTTCGGCATACAGCCCCAGATCATGGGTATCGAAATGGCGGCCAGCGATAAAGATATCGGACTGGCTTTGCACGATGAAGAAGCCGTGCCCGATCAGAAGTGCAGTGCCAAAGGTAAAGATATGCCCGGCCCCCCGAAAGTCAAAACTGGGAAGAACCCAGAATCGGGTTGCGATCATCAGCATGACCGCGCGGCTCCAGAATATCGAGATAGGGGCGAAGACCAATGTCCACACGCCCGCACCATATAACGCCAGTGCCAGTGCGACCGCAGCGCCAACCAAAGAGGTCAGCAGATTGATGATCGCTGGCTTCCGGAATTCCAGCTCGCGCGTCATCAGCGCTTCGGGAAGAATCAGGAAGGGCGTCGACAGATAGATCAGGGACTGCCAGCGCAGCATCTCTGCCACGACCGGTTCCCTATAATAGGCAGCGGCCAGCGGGGCGGCGATGAAGAGTTGGATAAGTGCCAATCCGACATTGAGGAGAATCAGCATGCCAAAAGCTTGCCTGATTCGGATCGGTTCGACTGATTCGGACTGGATCAGCGCGCTGACAAAGCCATATCCGTTGAGGAAATTGAGGAAAACGAGCACGACCGAGGTCATTGCGAACAGGCCATAGTCGCTGGGATCGAGGATTCGGATGACAGCGAGAGTCGCGCCCCAACTGATGATCTGCGAGATGATTTGGGTCCCGGAACGCCAGAAAACCGCGCGTTTCACGCGGTGTCCAAAGTCTTCTCCTTCCGGCGGTGTGATTGTCTGCGCATCGCTCATGAAGGTACCAACTATCGATAATTGCTTACAAAATCGTGGTTTTCTGGGGTTCTGCAAAAATTTTGAAATAAAATTGCAAAAACCCTGTTGACCGAATCGTAGGACCCCTTTAGAGG
>NZ_CALMSV010000255.1 GCF_937872355.1 uncultured Sphingorhabdus sp.
AGGGCTTTCAAGCGACCAACGTCGCGGTCGGCCAGCGCAGCGCCGGACGCGTTGAGATTGTCGACGGGCTGAAGCCCGGCGCCGTGATCGCGACCAAGGGCGCGTTCCTGCTCAAAGCCGAACTCGGCAAGGGCGAGGCGGAGCATTGAGATGATCGAAAAACTTCTCGATGCGGCGATCCGCTTCCGCTGGGGTGTGGTCATCGCCACGCTCATCGTCGCGGCCTTCGGTGCAGCGCAGCTTTTGAAGTTGCCGATCGACGCCGTTCCCGACATCACCAACAAGCAGGTACAGATCAACACCGTCGCGCCCGCTTTGGGGCCGCTCGATATGGAGCGGCTAGTTACCTTTCCGGTCGAAACCGCGATGGCGGGCATCCCCGGCCTTGAGAGCTCGCGCTCGATCTCGCGCAACGGTTTCAGCCAGGTCACGGTCGTGTTCGAGGAAAGCACCGACCTTTATTTCGCGCGCCAGCAGGTTGCCGAACGCTTGACCCAGGCCAAGGAAAGCCTGCCCGACGGCATCGAGCCGCAAATGGGGCCGGTGACCACAGGGCTTGGCGAAGTGCTGATGTATGTCGTCGAGTATGAGCCTGCGGGAACCAAGGCCAATCCGAAGATCGCGGGCAAACCTGGCTTCCAGCCCGATGGCAGCTATCTCTCCACCGACGGCAAGATGCTCACTGACGAGGTCTCGAAGCTCGCATACCTGCGCACGGTGCAGGATTGGGTGATCCGGCCACAGCTCAAAACCGTCGCGGGCGTAGCTGGAATCGACAGCATCGGCGGCTATGAAAAACAGTTCGTGGTCGAACCCGATCCGGCGAAGCTCGCAACCTACCATATCTCCTTCTCGGAACTCGCCGAGGCGCTGGAAAAGGCCAATATCTCGGTCGGCGCGAATTTCGTCGAACGCGGCGGCGAGGCGTTTCTGGTCAAGGCCGATGGCCGCATCCGCACGCTCGATGAAATCGGGCGCGCCACCGTCGCCACGCGCGGCGGCGTGGCGGTGGCGGTGCGCGATGTGGCGAATGTCCGTATCGGCGGCGATCTGCGCACCGGCGCGGCTTCGGAAAACGGCAATGAGGTGGTCGTCGGCACCGCCTTGATGATCGCAGGCGGCAACAGCCGGATCGTTGCCGATGCGGTTGCCGCGCGCTTGGGCGAAGTCGCCAAGTCGATGCCGCCGGGGATCAAGGTCAAGACCGTCCTCGACCGCTCGAAGCTGGTCAACGCGACGATCTGGACGGTCGAAAAGAACCTACTCGAAGGCGCGTTGCTGGTCATCGCGGTGCTGTTCTGGCTGCTCGGCAATATCCGCGCCGCGATCATTGCCACGCTGGTCATCCCGCTATCTTTCCTGATGATGGCGATGGGCATGAACGCCACCGGCACGTCGGGCAATCTGATGAGCCTTGGCGCGCTCGATTTCGGGCTGATCGTCGATGGCTCGATCATCATCATCGAGAATTGCCTACGAAGATTGGCCGAACGCCAGCATCATGAAGGCCGTTTGCTCAGCCTGACCGAGCGGCTGCACGAGGTCTTCGAAGCCTCGCGCGAAATGGTGCGCCCGACCATTTATGGCCAGGCGATCATCTTCCTTGTCTTCGCGCCCTTGCTCACCTTCACCGGCGTAGAGGGTAAGATGTTCTCACCGATGGCGATCACCGTCATGCTCGCGCTGGCGGGGGCTTTCGTCCTGTCTCTGACCTTTGTTCCCGCGATGGTCGCGCTGCTCATTCGCGGCGAGGTGGCTGAGAAGGAAGTGAAGGCCGTCGCCTACGCCAAGCAACGCTATGTGCCGCTGCTCGACAAGGCGGTCGCGCGGCCCTGGCCGTGGATCGGCGCGGGCGTTGGCGCATTCGTGCTGGCGGGCCTCGTCTTCCTGATGCTGGGCCGCGAGTTCATCCCGCAGCTCGACGAAGGCGACATCGCGCTGCAAGGCATCCGCATCCCTTCGACTTCGCTCAACCAGTCGCTGACGCTCCAGCGGCAAATCGAGAAGGCGGCGACGTCGCTCCCTGAAGTCGCTTATATGTTCTCGAAGACCGGGACGGCGGAGGTCGGCACCGATCCGATGCCCGCCAACATCTCGGACTCGTTCGTCATATTGAAGCCTAAGGACGAATGGCCTGCTGGGGTCGATACCAAGGATGAGGTGATCGAACGGCTCGAAGCCAAGTTGAAGCCGATGGTCGGCAGCGCCTTTGAAATCAGCCAGCCTATCGAGCTACGATTCAACGAGCTGATCGCCGGGGTGCGCGGCGACATCGCTATCAAACTCTATGGCGACGATCTCGACGCCATGAGCGCGACAGGCGCAAAGGTCGCCGCCGTCCTCAACACGGTGCCGGGCGCTGCCGACGTCAAGGTCGAACAGACCGAGGGCTTTCCGCAGCTCGACGTGAAGTTCGACCGCGATGCCATCGCCCGCTACGGCCTGACGCTCGAAGATGTGACCGATACCGTGGCGGCTGCATTGGGCGGGCGCGAGGCCGGGATCGTCTTCGAGGGCGACCGGCGGTTCGATATCGTCGTGCGCCTGCCCAATGCGGGCCGCGACGATCTGGACGCGGTGGGTGCGCTACCGGTCATGCTGCCGCAGGAAGGCACGTCGATACCGTTGGGTGCGGTCGCGAGCTTCGGCTTTTCCGAAGGGCTCAATCAGGTCAGCCGCGACAACGGCCAGCGCCGCGTCGTTGTCCAGGCCAATGTGCGCGGCAACGATCTGGGAAGCTTCATCGCCGAAGCGCAAAGCAAGGTCGCAGCCCAAGTGCAACTGCCGCCAGGAAGCGCAATCGAATGGGGCGGGCAGTT
The DNA here is from genome assembly GCF_937872355.1 of uncultured Sphingorhabdus sp. Classification (GTDB taxonomy): domain Bacteria; phylum Pseudomonadota; class Alphaproteobacteria; order Sphingomonadales; family Sphingomonadaceae; genus Sphingorhabdus_B. Next base: position 2,820 of record NZ_CALMSV010000255.1, read on the forward strand.
CGAGAATCTGCAAGCTGCATCGCGGCGGCTGTCGCTGGTCATCCCTATCGTCTTCGCGGCGATTTTCGGCATCTTGTTCGTTGCCTTGCGCGGGTTCCGTCCGGCGATTGCGGTTTATTCGGCAATCCCCTTGGGCCTCGCGGGAGGCGTATTCGCGCTCGCGCTGTGGGGACTGCCCTTCTCGGTATCGGCAGCGGTCGGCTTCATCGTGCTGGCGGGCGTCGGCGTATTGAACGGCCTCGTCGTAATGACCGCGATCAACCAGCGGATCGAGGCCGGGCTATCGGTCGCGCAGTCCATTGTCGAAGGGTCGCTCGAACGCTTCCGCGCCGTGCTGATGACCGGCATCGTCCCGGCCATCGGCTTCGTCCCGATGGCGCTCGCCACCGGGCAAGGCGCGGAAGTGCAAAAGCCGCTCGCCATCGTCGTCATCGGCGGGCTGATTACCTCGACGATCCTGACCCTCTTCGTGCTGCCCGCGATCAGCCAATTGCTGCTCAAGGGCCAGCACAAGCACCACGAGACAGGCGAATATGATGACGTTGACAAGTTCGGCGGTGAACTACCGGCATAGGAAGGATTGAACGATGGGCGCAGAACACGATCATGGTGGCGGTGGTCACGCCGGGCATAACCACGGCGCGGGGGCCAGCACAAAGCGGCTTGCCATCGCGCTTGGGCTGACCACGACGTTTCTCGTCGCGGAACTGGTCGGCGCGTTCGTGTTCGGCAGCCTCGCGCTGCTGTCCGACGCCGCGCACATGTTCACCGACAGCGCCGCGCTCGCGATTGCGTTGGCAGCAGTCAAAATCGGCCAGCGCCCGCCCGACGACCAGCGCACCTTTGGCTACCGCCGCTTTGAAATCCTTGCCGCTGCGTTCAACGCCATCCTGCTGTTCGTGGTCGCGGGTTATGTGCTGATCGAGGGCATTGGCAGGTTCTTCGAACCGAGGCCGGTTGAGTCGGTGGGGATGCTGATCGTCGCCAGCGTCGGCTTGATCGTGAATCTGATCTCGATGCGCATCCTTGCTGGCGGCAAGGAAGACAGCCTCAACGTCAAAGGGGCCTATCTCGAAGTTTGGGCCGACATGCTCGGCTCGCTGGGCGTGATTGCGGCTGCCATCGCGATCTATTTCACCAAACTCGACTGGATCGACCCGGTGGTCGCCATCGCCATTGGCCTGTGGGTGCTGCCGCGCACATGGAAGCTTTTGAGCGATACCACCCATATTTTGCTCCAAGGCGTGCCGCGCGGCTTCGACTTGAAGGCGATCCGCGGCGCGATGGGCGAAGTGGCGGGCGTAACCGGCGTTCACGACCTCCATCTATGGTCGGTCGCGGGCGACGATGCCAGCCTGACCGCGCATGTCGCGGTGGCCGAAGGTCGCGACGCCGAGGCCGTCCGCAAGGCACTAACCGAAATGCTCGAAGCCCGCTTCGCTATCCACCATGCGACGATCCAGACCGAAAGCGAGCCGTGCGGCGATGCGGAGAGTTTGCACGCCTGATTGATGGCAGTCAGTACGACCGGCTCCGATGCGTCTCGCAAATCAGAACTAGCGCCCCAAAATCCTCACGTTCGCCAAGGTGTGCGGCAATCGTGCGGACGCACTCGATGGGCAAGCCATTCTCATGCGCGACCTGACGCAGATAGTCGTCCCGGCACTCCGCCCAGCAAGCCCGATACATCAAAAGCAAATCGGTCATTGTCCCTTCCTTCCAGCTGAAAGCCGCTTGCCAGCGACATCCGGCTCTGCCTTCCGGCGAGGACGGGAGGGGGAGGGAAAACGGGAATCGACGCCCTGGCGGGGCAGCGGGCGCGCAGCGACCGCCACACGGGGGCGTCTATTCCGGTTTGGGAACGAGAGGGCAAAGCCCTTGGCATTCCCTCAAATCGGGAAAACGGAGGCGGTTAGCCTCCCCCCAGCCGCAACGCGGCGCAGGAACGGCACCCTTGTGGGCGGCGCGACGCCGCCGGATGGTGTGCGCGCGGGCCTGTGCGCCAGCGCCCATCCGGCAAGGAGAGAGGCAAGAGTGCCAGCGGGTCAGCGCAAAAATGCCGCGCCCTCAGGAGCGCCAAAGGCGCGGGACAGAGCGCGTCCTTGAACCTTCCCGCTCACTATCCCTGCTCCCGATCGCAACCCGAGTGGGCCGGGACTACCGGCCCGGTCCGCGCCAGCGGATAGAGCGGGTCGCCCAAAGGGCAGCGCAACAGGTGTCGCTACTTTGATCTGTCACGGAGCTAGAGGTCGCGCGCGAATTACAAGCGAATCGGCATGTGGCGGTCGCATCGCAGAAACCGCCGACTCAGACGTTAAATCCGGCCACACCCGGCGCAAATTTGCGTCGAAAGCATCGGCGGATGCGATCAGCCTTGGGAATCCGCTTCCGACAGTCGAAATTCTTTCCGCCGCGCCTTGCCCAACCTTGTCCCTCCAATGCCCGCCGCTGCCGTCTCTAGCCGTCCGCAAGCCGTCATTGCGCGATGCAACTCTTTGCGCGCCTGCGCTTGCATTCGTCGGAAACGCCCTTGCGCGGTCAATTGCTTCGGCCAATCTTCATCTCATGGGGAGCCAATGACTGTCACCGAATGAAAGAGCGTCCCATGTCAAACTCCGAAAAGATTATCCGCCTCAAGACCGTTCTGGCCCGAACCGGCCTCTCCCGCTCGACGATGTATCGCAAGATCAAGGAAGGCACTTTCCCGTGTCAGGTGCGGATCAGCATCCACGGCGCGGGCTGGCGGGAATCGGCCATCAATTGCTGGATCGACGATCCGGTCGGCTATCGCAACGAAAGTGCAAGGCTGTGAGCGAGCCGATCTGCGTCAGGATCAACGACGCCGCCCGCATGATCGGCGTTGGCCGCACCAAGCTCTATGAGTTGATTGCGGCCAACGAGGTCGAGACAGTGAAGCTCGGAAAATCGACGCGCGTCACCACCGCCAGCTTGCGCGAGCTCATCAAGCGGCAGCGGGTAGCGGAATAGCGGTGTCGTCCAGATACAGCGCCCATAGCGCCATCAACTTGCGCCGTTTCTCGAAAAAGTCCGTCCGTCGGTAGGCTGCTTCAACTTTGTTGGGCAGCTTATGCGCCAGCGCCTTATCGGCGACCTCCTTGGGAAAGTCGGTCATCTCCGCCGCCCAATCGGTGAAGGCGGAGCGGAAGCCGTGGACGGTAACGCCCGCGATGCCGTCGTCGCGCAATAGCTTGGTCATCGTCATATCGCTGATCGGTGTTTCGCCATTGTTGCTGAATACCAATCCGGTGTCGCTCGTGCGCGCATGCCAGCGCCCTCGCAGCAAGGCGACTGCGGGCGCTGACAGCGGCACGATATGGGTCTCGCGCGCCTTCATGCGCTCGCCGGGGATGGTCCAGACGCCTTTATCCAAATCGAACTCCGTCCAGACCGCAAAACGCGTCTCGTTCGAGCGGACGGCGTTGTAGATGGTGAAGCGCAGTGCATCGCGGCCCGTGGTCGGCGCTGCGGCTGCCAGCTTCGCCACGAGCGCCGGAACCTCCGAATAAGGCATGGCGGCAAGATGCCCCGCCTTCTCAAGCTGTCGGGGAAGCCCTTTGCGCACGGAACGCAACGAAACCTCATCCGGCAGCCACCCCTTGATATGTGCGAAGTCCAGCACAGCGCCGATGCGCTGTAGGATGCGCCGCGCAGTGTCAGGAACTTCAAGCCAGATGGGCGTAAGCACCTCAACGACCGCAACGCTGTCCACGGCATTCACGGCGCGCGCCCCAATGATCGGGAAGACATGGTTCTCGAAGCTGGAAATCCAACTGGTCTGCCGCCGGTTCTTCCAACCTGCTTTCAAAGAGTCGTAGCATTCGCGCGCCACCGCCTCGAAGCTCGGGATGACTTTGCGCGCCATCCGCCGTTCGGCAACAGGATCGCAACCCTCACGCACCTGCCGCCGCAAGGCCGCAGCCGCATTGCGCGCATCGGCAAGCGAAACCTCGGTTGCCGAACCCAAGCCATAGTCGCGTCGCTTGCCAGATTGCTGCATCCGCAGCACCCAAGTCCGCGCCCCGCTATCCTTGACCACCAAGCAAAGCCCCCGGCCATCGCAATGGCGACCCGGCTTCGCGTTCTTCACTTTCAATATTGTCAGCGCCATCGGTTCGATTCCTGCCTAATGCGTTCCCACATTCGTTCCCACACTTTGATGGGAATTCAGGCAAATCGACGCTCGGTCGTCTCATCTGCGGGCTCTATGAACCGACCGAAGGCAGCTATCGCATAGACGGCCTCGATAGCCGCCAGCATCACCCACACGAAGTCCGCGCCGCCCTGCGTTTTGTTGGGCAGGATGCCGAATTGTTTAGCGGCACCGTGCGCGAAAACCTGCTACTAGGCGCACGCAACCTTGACGAAGAACGCTTGCTCGCGGCAGTTACAGCCTCCGGTGCCGATGGCTTCATCGGCCGCGATGCTGCCGGTTTCGACCTGCATATTGGCGAGCGCGGATCGCGCCTTTCCGGCGGACAGCGCAGCTTCATGGTTCTGGCGCGTGCGCTCGTAGAGCCCTGCAAATTGCTGTTCCTCGATGAACCTACCGGCGCGATGGATACACAAACCGAACGCCTTTTCATTGATCGTCTCAACAAGGCCATGAAGCCAGAGCAGACGCTCATTGTTTCCACCCACCGCAACGCCATGCTCGCGATTGTCGATCGTCTTATCGTGATCGACAAGGGTCGCATTATCGCAGACGGGCCGCGGGATCAGATACTTGCCAAGGCTGGCTTGGCGGGAGAATGACCATGCACGCATCCCTGTTAGACGCGACCAAAGACCATGCAGCGCCTGAAAGCGCCAAAAGGTCCAACCGGCCTGTCCTGATATTCTTCGGAATATTGACCGCGCTCGCCCTGCTTGCGGTGACGCTTCGCGATACTGATCTTTCACGGCTGCCATCGATTTTGGGGCTAGGCGAACCTGCACAAGCAGCATCTGTGCCGCAGATGAGCGAAAACGAGCGGCGGGCTCTGCTTTCGATCACCGAAGCTGCACTTGAAAAGCCGGAGCTGATTGGTGAGGATGCGCTGGCGAAGAATGAAGCTTTGCCTTTTTCTGACGCCCCAATCCTCGCGGCCAAGCCGTTTGCGATCCGCAACTATTTTTCGGGCGCTGGGCTAACAGCTCTGCAATGCATGACACAGGCGGTGTATTACGAAGCCGCCTATGAACCGCTTCAGGGCCGCCGCGCCGTAGCCCAAGTTGTGCTCAACCGTGTGCGTCACCCAGCCTTCCCCAATTCGGTGTGCGGCGTTGTCTATCAGGGGTCGAACCAGCGCGTTTGCCAGTTCAGCTTCACCTGTGACGGCTCGCTCAACCGCAAACCTTCGGCGGCAGCCTGGGCCGCAGCGGAAGCGGTCGCGCGTGAAGCGCTGACCGGCTATGTTGAGCGCTCGGTCGGGCAGGCGACGCATTATCATGCCAATTATGTCTCGCCCTACTGGGCCCCCAAGCTGACCAAGATTTCGCAGCTGGGTGCGCACATCTTCTATCGCTGGCCCGGCAAATGGGGCATGCCCGGCGCCTTTACGGCAAGCTATTCGGGCGTTGAGGGTATCCCTGCACTGAACAATCTTGCGGCCCTTGGTGAAGAAGGCCTCATGACCGAACAGCTAACCGTTGACCAGCAAACCGAAGCCCTCGCGCGATCGAAGCTTGCGCCCGAACTGGTGCCGATGCGCGCCGCCGAAAATGATGTCGGTGGCCGCCTGGATATTAGCAAGGGCTGGACACTAAGCATTCCTGATCCGCGCGAAACCCGCGGCGCATCGTCCGCTGTTACCCAACGCCAGTCGTCCGGTGGCGCGGATGCAGTGAAAACTGCTATGGGTGGTCAATGAGAGCTTTACTCGATTGGTACAGGGGCCAGAGCGGCTCACGCCAGATCATCGTTGCCGCGACCGCAGGTTTCCTGCTTTTCCTGATCTGGGCGAGTTTTGCGCAGATTGACGAGGTGACCCGTGGTCAGGGGCGGGTGATCCCGTCGAGCAAGATGCAATTGGTGCAGGCAGCCGAGCCAGCCACAATCAAGGATATCCTGGTCCGTTCAGGTCAGCGTGTGCGCAAGGGCCAGTTGCTGGTACGCCTCGACGATACCGAATCTTCGTCGCAATTAGGCCAGATTGCTGCAGAGAACCGTTCGCTTGCTGCCCGTGCAGCGCGTCTGTCGCGCGAAGGCGGTACAGGCGGGGGCCGCCCGCCCAATCCCGATGGGAGCATTCCTGAAGAATGCCGTCAAGAAGCAGCATTGGCATCCGTGCGCGCCTCCGCCTTGCGTAGCCGCATCTCCGCCATGGGTGCCGCCGTCGAGCAGCGCCGCCGCGACTATGGCGAAGCACAAGCTACCGTCGCCAGCCTGCGCCAGAGCCTTCAGCTTGCCCAAAACCAGGTAAACATGCTGGCGCCGCTCGCCGCGAAATCGATAGTACCGCAGACTGAGTTGCTGTCAGCGCAGCGTGAGGTGACCGATATTCAGGGTCGCCTTGCTGCTGCCCAGCAAGCCGCGTCGCGCGCACAGGCGGCTATCGCCGAAGCGCAGGCGCAGGCTTCCGAAGCCGGTTTCCAGTTCAAACAGGAAGCACTGGACGAGCGTAGCCAGATCGCCACCAAGATTGCGGTGAACGAACAGTCGCTGAAAGGCGCTGAAGGCCGCGTCAACCGGGCCGAAATCCGTTCTCCTGTTGATGGCGTGGTCAACGATGTACAGGTAACCACCATTGGCGGTTTCGTGCAGGCCGGTGAAAAGATCATGCAGGTCGTGCCGGTGGGCGACAAACTGCTGGTCGAAGCCCGGGTCACTCCGAGTGACATCGCCTTCATCAAGGTCGGTGACCGGGCGAATGTCAAAGTGACCGCTTATGATTTTTCGATCTATGGGGGCCTGTCGGGTCGCGTGGTCCAGGTCTCCGCCGACAGCATTTATGACGAGGTTACGAAAGAAGCCTATTTCACGGTGGTCGTCGAAACCGACAAGTCCTATTTGCTGTCGGCAGGTAAGCGCCTGCCCATCAGCCCCGGCATGATCTGTGATGTCGAAATCATCACCGGTCGCAAGAGCATTCTCAGCTACCTGCTGAAGCCGCTGATCAAGGCACGCTCGGAAGCGCTACGCGAACGGTGAGTCCGGCTTAGCTGCTGAGCGCAGCGATACGGATCGGGGCTGGCTGAACGACTTCTGGTTGAGCCGCATAGCCGTGCAGCCATGCTTTGCCCGCCGAATAGCTCATTACCGGACGGTAGTCGCGGATAGTGGCTGCATCGACAATGCGGTCGGTGTTGTTGTCGAGCACCATCAGGCGGTCGCCGTTCCGCACGACCAGCAACGCATGGTCTGCGCGGCGGACGAGATCTTTGGCGATAACCAGGAACATGTCGCCCCGGGCCACACCAGCTGCTTCAAGCAGTTTCATCTTGGCGATGGCATAATCTTCGCAATCGCCCTGCCCTGCGCGCAGCGTTTCGGTCGCGGTAGCCCAGCGATCAGCAACCTTGAAGCGGACCGAATCGTCGATGAAGTTGACGCGTCGGTTGACCCAGCTATTGACCAGTTCAATCTTTGCGCCCTGATCAAGTCCGCGGGCTTCGCCAACTACACTTCGCCATGGTCCGGCACGGCCCGACAACCCCGACGCCTGCGCGCGCTGCCACTTGCTGTCGAGCGGGGTGCGCCCGACCGAAAGAGCAACGCTACCAAACACATTGGGTTTGCTGACATCAACCTTGGGCAGCATCAATCCGGGCTGCATCTGCGGGCGACGCATGATCGAAACTGCGGCCAGACGCGACACCCACTGTGTGGCACGTGCACGCGGATCCAGATCGGGTTCGGCCGCGAATGTGGGCAAGCGCGTGAACGCCATCGCAGTACAAGGTGTTGCGGGAATTGTTGTCGGCCCTGCGGCCGGTGCCAACATCGCGACCTGCTGAACGGGTGCGGGTGCTGCAGCCGCAGCTTGCTGCGCACGAAGCTCATCAAGCTTGCTACGCGCACCGCCCAAAATCGCCTCTGACTTTGTCGGCGCTAAAGCCGGAGCCGCGATAGCCGTATCATAGCCAACCGGACAGCTGTGCTCGGTTGCCGGAGGGGGGACTATCAGTGCCCAAGCCGTAGCCGGGCAAAGGCTAGCCGTCAGCACAGCCGTGGCAAGGGCAAGACGCGCGCTGCGCTTCGTTCCGCTGGGAGCATGGATTTTCATGCTGCCCTAAATTGCAGGGAAAGGAGAATTTAGCGTTGAACGCTATGGTTGATAAACATGGTCGACAAATTGCGACAAAAGAGGGTTAACGGCTGTTAGCGAAGATTGTTTAGCGGCGGAACTCAGCTACGCTGCCAGTCGAACCAGCGCTGTGCCAATCGTTGCAGGCGCTCTGGTTTCCTTGCCAGGCGATATTGTCCGGCAGCAAATTTGTTCGCCTCACTCCATGTCGGGTAACTATGAATGGCGGCCATAAGCTTGCCGAGCGGCAGATTGTGCCGCATCGCAAAGACCAGTTCTGCAATCATCTCACCGGCATGGCTGGCAACGATGGTCGCCCCCAAAATCCTTTCCTTGCCGGGAACAGTCAGGATTTTGACGAAACCTTGCGCCTCGCCATCCGCAATGGCGCGATCGAGATCGTCGATATCATAGCGGGTGACATCAAAGGCGATGCCCTTTGCTATCGCCTCCGCTTCGGTCAGACCAACGCTCGCCACTTCAGGATCGGTGTAGGTGACGCGGGGGAGCACGCGGTAATCCGCCTTGAAGCTTTTGAACGGTCGTGCCAGCGCGTTGACGGTCGCGTACCATGCCTCGTGACTTGCGCCATGGGTGAGTTGCTGGTTCCCCGCAACGTCGCCAGCGACAAATATATGCGGCATCGCGGTCGCCAGTTTTGCATCGACAGCCAATCGCCCGTCGACCACCAAGCCCAGTTCCTCCAGCCCAAAACCGCTCACACGCGCCTTGCGCCCGACCGCAATGATGACTTCGTCATAGGCAATCGCCGATTGCTTGCCCTCGGCTTCGACCACCAACTGTTTCCCGCTATCAAAGCGCACCGCCTTGTGCCGGAGACGAACGTCAACGCCCTCTTGCTTCAGCGTCTCCGTCACAAGGGCAGCAGCATCGGCATCTTCTTTCAGCATCAGCCGGTCGGCCATTTCGACCAACGTCACCTGACTGCCGAGCCGCTGGAACGCCTGCGCCAATTCACAACCAATCGGGCCACCGCCCAAAATGGCCAGACGCCTTGGCGCGGTTTTGCGCGTAGCCATTTCGTCCCATAGCGTTTCGCTGGTAAGATAACCGCTTTCCTGAACGCCGGGAATAGGCGGCACGACCGGCGCGGCCCCCGTAGCGATGACGAACGCCTTAGCCGTCAGCCGCTGGCTGCTGCCATCGGCTTTGGCAATATCGACCGTCCATGGATCGACAAAACGCGCATAGCCCGTAACGCATTCAACACCGAGGCCGGTATAGCGTTCGATGCTGTCATGCGGCTCGATTGCGGTGATAACGTCGCGAATGCGTTGCATCACGCGCGGAAAGTCGACTGTTATCTCGCCAGTTTCAATCCCATAACGCACTGCATCGCGTGCGCTATGTGCCACGCGCGCGCTTTTGAGCAGCGCCTTTGAAGGTACGCAACCGGTATTCAGGCAGTCGCCGCCCATCTCGTGTGCTTCGACCAAGGTCACCTTGGCCTTGGCCATTGCCGCGATATAGGAAGAAACCAGCCCCGCAGCCCCCGCCCCGATCACGATCAGGTTGCGGTCGAACTTGCGCGGTTTGGGCCAGCTAACGGGCATTGACCTTTTTTACCGCAGCGACCAATCCGCGCGCAATCCACGGGAAGATACCAAGCAGCACGAACGAGCCAATGAGCGTCGGTGAAAGCAAACCGGCGGTCGAATCGACTTTGCTGATCTGCGTGCCCGCATTCACAAAAACGGCCGTTGCGGGCAGCATGCCGATCTGGCTGACCCAGTAAAAGGTGCGGGTTTTGATCCGTGTCAGCCCCATTAGCAGATTGACCACAAAGAAGGGAAAGAGCGGGATCAGCCGGATTGTGAAGAGATACATTGCCCCGTCCCGAGCAATGCCATCATCAATCGCTTTCAGGCGTTCGCTAAATTTAGATTGCACCCAATCACGCAGCAGGAAACGAGCCGACAGGAAAGCAAGCGTCGCCCCAATCGATGCGGCAAAGGACACGATGATTGTGCCAGTGACCACACCGAACAACGCGCCCGCAACCAGCGACATGATCGCCGCGCCCGGCAAGGAGAGGGCTGTGACGACGACCTAGATCAGGAAGAACCCGCCAATATAGAGCAGCGGGTTGGCGTCCTTGGCCTCTAAGATCTGCGCCTGCTGCGCCTTGAAGGCATCGAGGCTGAGATACTGGCCAAGGTCGAACCAGAAATAGGCGGCAATCGCCACCGCGAGCAGAGCCAGCAGGGCGATGCGCTTGTTCATGCTGCCAGAACCCTAATGGGCATGCCAATCAAAACGGTACATCATCGTCAAGGTCGTCAGAGAAATCCCCGCCGCCAAAGCCAGATGAGCCGCCTTGCCAGCCGCCACCAGACTGGCCGCCACCACCGCTGGACGGCGCACCGCCACCGCTGCCCCAACCATCATTGCCACCGCCTTGACCGCCGCGCGCGCCATCGAGCATGACAAGCTTGCCATCAAAGCCGCCTACACTGATTTCGGTGGTGTAACGGTCGTTTCCGGACTGGTCCTGCCATTTGCGGGTGCGCAACTGGCCCTCAATGTAAACTTTCGCGCCCTTACGCAGATAGCGTTCGGCAACCCCAACAAGCCCGTCCGACTGAAGCACCACCTGGTGCCATTCGGTACGCTCTTTCTTTTCGCCGGTCTGGCGATCTTTCCAGTCTTCCGACGTCGCGATGCGCAGGTTCGCGATGCGACCGCCATTCTGGAATGATTTCACCTCGGGATCCGCGCCCAGATTGCCGACCAAAATAACCTTGTTGACGCTGCCCGCCATATTGTTCCTCGCCTGTCTAAATTGGGATTCTGTCGACTGCTATAAGCCGAAGGCACGGGCTGTCCAATAAGTAATCCCGGCGGCAGCATATGCGAGGGCGAAGAGATAGGTGACCATGAAGATGGGCCATTTC
>NZ_CALMSV010000256.1 GCF_937872355.1 uncultured Sphingorhabdus sp.
CATCCGGATCGAATTCATTGGAGGGAGCTCTCACCGAGTCCGGCGCGATATCCTTATGCCGCTCTAGCCCAGGTTCGCGACGCAGGCCCCCGTTCGCGGGATCGTCATCTGATCTGGCCGCGCCATTCACCGCGAAAGTGGCGCGCGGCACAACGGTGCTCTTGCCTGTCGGCGCGGCGATAGGCCGCAGATTTGACCAGTCGTCTGGCTTCGGCGTGAGGCCGGCCTTCAGGTTCTGCGGGACGGGTGCCAGGCGTTCCTTGAGCCGCGCATCCTCGAAGTACCGCGCCTTTTTTGCACGGATTGGTGGAATGCCGGCGACCATCACAATCTCGTCGTCGGGCGGGAGCTGCATCACCTCGCCGGCTGTGAGCAGCGGCCGCGCCGTCTCCGAGCGCGAGATCATCAAATGGCCAAGCCAGGGCGCGAGACGGTGGCCGGCATAGTTCTGCATGGCGCGCATCTCGGTCGCGGTGCCGAGCGCATCGCTGACTCTTTTCGCCGTCCTCTCGTCATTGGTCGCAAAGCTGACCCTGACGTGGCAATTGTCCAGGATGGAATTGTTCTGGCCGTAGGCTTTCTCGATCTGGTTCAAGGACTGAGCAATGAGAAATGCCTTGATCTGATAGCCGGCCATGAAAGCAAGCGCGCTCTCGAAGAAGTCGAGTCGGCCGAGCGCCGGAAACTCGTCGAGCATCAGCAACAGCCGATGTCTCCGGCCCTTCGCGTGCAAGTCCTCGGTCAGCCGGCGACCGATCTGATTGAGCACGAGACGCACAAGCGGCTTCGTCCTGCTGATGTCGGAAGGTGGCACCACGAGATAGAGCGTCGTGGGTTTCTCACCAGACACGAGATCCGCGATCCGCCAATCGCAGCGGGCAGTGACGGCCGCGACGACGGGATCGCGATACAGGCCGAGGAATGACATGGCAGTTGAGAGCACGCCCGACCTTTCGTTATCGGACTTGTTGAGCAACTCGCGCGCCGCGCTGGCGATGACGGGATGCGGCCCCTTCTCGCCGAGATGCGGCGTCGTCATCATGGCGGACAATGTCGCCTCGATCGGCCGGCGCGGATCGGACAGGAAGGCCGCGACACCGGCGAGTGTCTTGTCATTCTCGGCGTAGAGCACATGGAGGATCGCGCCGACCAGGAGCGAATGGGATGTCTTCTCCCAATGATTGCGCTTCTCCAACGAACCTTCCGGATCGACCAGTACATCGGCGACGTTCTGAACGTCCCGCACCTCCCACTCGCCTTTCCGCACCTCGAGCAGCGGATTGTAGGCGGCCGAGTCGGCGTTGGTGGGATCGAACAACAACACACGACCGAAGCGGGCGCGCAGGCCCGCCGTCAATTCCCAGTTCTCTCCCTTGATGTCATGCACGATCGACGAGCCCGGCCAGGTCAGCAACGTCGGCACGACAAGACCGACGCCTTTGCCGGATCGTGTCGGCGCAAAGCACAGGACATGCTCGGCGCCGTCGTGTCGCAGATAGGCTCGGTCAAGCCGGCCGAGAACGACACCATCGTCGCCGAGAAGACCCGCGGACTGGACCTCATCCGGCTCGGCCCAGCGAGCCGAGCCGAAGGTACGCACGTCCTTGGCTTCGCGCGCCCGGTAAATCGACATGAGGATGGCGACAGCGATCGCGACGAGTCCACCCGAAGCCGCAATACCGGCGCCCTCCAGAAAGACGTGTGGCGCGTAAGCATCGAAAAAGAACCACCACCAGAAGAAAGCCGGCGCCGGATAGATCGGCAAGCCGACCAGCGCGAACCAGGGTGAGCCGAGCTGTGGCTGAAAGCCGAGCCGCCACGCAACCCACTGCGTCGCGGCCCAGACCGCGAGCAGCACGATCGCGAACACGACGCAGATCTGGCCCCACACGACTCGACTGGCTGACACAGCGAGCAAATCTCCCTGCACGTTGCAATATTCCGTAGAAGAGCAAGGAGTGCGGAGATTTCAACTGCGCCTGTGTCAGTTATCGTAGAACAGCGTAGGTGATCGAAAAAAGACTTGCGGCGTGCGGAAAATCGTCAACATTGGACATAGCGATCAGCGACCCCCATCAAATCCCATCTGCCAGAAGTCGGCTTCGAGTCGCGACGCCTTGCCGAACAGCGCTGCGAGTTCATTGAAGCGCCGTTCGGTCATCGCCCGCGCGGCCAGGTCATCGAGATGGCGTCGCGCCTTGGCCGCAACAGCCTGATAGGCATCGCCTGCATATTCGGCGATCCATTCGCGATAGGGATGGTCGCCGAGCGCGTCGACTCCCTCTGGCACCAGGTGGCGGCCGATCTCCGCATAACCAATGACGCACGGGGCGAGCGCGACATGCAAGTCGAGCAGGTCGCCGGCCGCGCCGCAATCCAGCACGAAACGGGTATAGGCGATCGTCGCCTGATGCTCGGGCGCGGCTTCGATGTCCTGCGGTGACAGCCCCCAGCGGCCGCACAGCCGTACATGAAGATCCATTTCGTCGAGGATGGCCGCCACCCCCGCCTGCGCCGCTTTCATGTCCGCCAGCGTGCGGCTCTTGTAGGTCGCGAGCGCATAAGCGCGGGCGAACTGGATCAGGAACAGATAGTCCTGCACGAGATAGGTTCGGAACGCCGCCTGCGGCAGCGTGCCAGCGCCCATCTGGCGGACGAAGTCGTGGTCGACGTAGCTCTGCCAGTCGTCTGCTGTGGCTGCTTTCAGCCGGTCGAAGACGTCCATCGCTCAACTCTCACTTTCGCAGGAAGCCCTTGAGCAGCGGCCGCTAACATGCCGGCCGGATCATCGACATGTGAGACCGGATCAATCCTGCCAAGGGTTGACTACGACAACGCCCGTGCCCTCGAAATCCCGGACGTTGCGCGTCGCCACGGTCAAGCCGTGGACAAGCGCCGTCGCGGCGATCAGCGCGTCGACCTCGTTGCGCCGGTCGGGAATATGCAGATGCGCGCAGCGCATCGCAATCTGGTCATCAATGGGCAGGATGCGTCCGGCGAACTCCGGCCGGACATGATTGTCCAGCCAGGCGCGCAGGCGCGCGCCCTGCGCGGCGTCGCGACGCTGGATGCCGAGCACGCCGCGTTCCAACTCAAGGATGGTGATTGCCGAGATGAAGAAGCTCTCGGCGTCCTCGGTATCGACCCATGCTGCGACCCTGGCATCGGCCTTTCCGTCGCCGATCTTGCGCAGTTCAGAAACCACGTTGGTGTCGAGCAGATAATTCAAGACAGATCGACCCCGCGCGGCGCGATCTCGACACGCGGCGGATCAAAGTCGATGTCCGACAGGCCCGGCATGGCGAGGGCTTGGGTCAAACGGCAGCGCTTGCCGCTGAGGCGGCAGAACTCGTCATAAGTCATCAGCACATGGGAGGGCTTGCCCCGGTCGGTGATGACGACCGGGCCGTCTTGTGCGGCCTTCTTGGCGCTGCTGACGTCATGATTCAGCTCGCGGCTGGAAAGAGTGGTGATGGTCACGACGCACCTCCATGTAGGCAAGTACCTACATAGGCCAGGCCAGTCTGGATTTCAAGATCAAACCGCTGGGCAGCGACCATGCCCATCCGCCACGGGTCCGCGCACCCTAGCCTTCACAGCCCGAGCCCCCGTTTGCGACCAAACGACCAATCGACGCCGCCATCGGCGCGGGCCACCCCGGAAATATGCCGCCCGATATGTTTCTCGATCGACGGGGTCCATGGCACCAGCTTGAAGCCGAGGCCGTCGTCGATCATGGCGAAGCGGCCAGACGCGAGTGCAAAGCGCCGGCTGTACGTGCCGGCGACAAATTCACCTTCAGCAGATTTCTGGAATGGCATACCGGTCTCGGCCGCGAGCGTGTCGCCGAGCGCGTCCAGCTCGCGTTGCCGGAGCGTACCGATCAGGTTCCGGTTGAATAGGATGCGCTCGCCATCGCGCCGCGCCATGCCATCCTGAATCAGATGTGCGGCGCGGGCCTCCATCGTCTGCTTCACCTCCAGACCGAAGCCGCCGCCAAGATCAACGGGGTCGCGAGCGACTAGCTGGCGGTCGAGCCAGGTCGCGCCGTTCGCCGTCGCCTGCGCCTCGATGGAGAGGTCGGATCGGACCGCCAGTGCGACACGGCGCTCGCCTTTCGCGTCCTCGAAGGATCGCAATTCCACGATCGAGCCCGGCGCGCTGTCGCCGGCCGACTCGATGTCCTGGAGCTTGATGTGGTGGGTGCGGCCGTCGACGCCGTCCACCACGGCATAGGCCGTCCCAACCAATTCGTTGTCGAGGCCGCGTTCGACCAGCCGGCCGATGATCGGGGCGCCATGCGCCTCGCCGGCCAGGACATAGTCGGCCGCGCCACGTGCGATGCCCTGCTCGTCGAGGGCGCGGTGCATCCGCTTGATGATGTCGTTGCGCTGGCCGAGGTCGCGCAACGTCGATTCCGCCTCCTTGGCGATGATCCACTGACCGGAGCCGATGGTCTCGGCAAGGCCGAGGTGTTCGAGGTGGCGCAGGCGTCCGACCTTTTGCGTCAGGTATGCGTCGGGCTGCCGGTCCGGTGACGGCGCCACGTCGATGACGCCCTGCTCGTTGGCGTCGCGGACAAGCTGGCGGTCAAGCTGGGTCCAGCGCTCGGCCTCGACCTGACGGCTCAGCGCGCGGCTGATGTCGAGATCGGTGCGCGGTCCAAGTTCCTGGGTGATGAGATCCTGCGCACGATCGCGCATCCCGCTCTTGATGTAGTCGCGGTCGATCACGAGGTCGCGACCATCATCGGCGCGGCCGCGCACGATGACATGGACGTGGGGGTTGTCGGTGTTCCAGTGATCGACCGCAACCCATTCGAGTTTCGTGCCGAGATCCTTTTCGGCCTGCGCCATCAGTTCGCGGGTGAACCGCTTCAGATCCTCCATATCGCTCGCGTCTTCGGGCGAGACGATGAAGCGGAAGTGGTGCCGGTCGTCCTTGCAGCGCTCGGTGAACTCCTTGACGTTGGCGTCGTCGGTCTCCGGGCCGAACATCTTCGCGCGCTCGCCGTCACGGGTGACGCCATCACGGCGGAGATAGTTGAGATGACGGGCGAGCGGACCGCGCGGACTCTTGTTGCGGACCACGAGCGCCTTGACGGTGCAGAATCGCGTGCGGCTGGTGATGAAGCGATTGGCGCGGATGCTTGCGACGCGGCCGCGCGCGAAATGCGGGCCGCGGCCCGCGGTGATCTTGCCGGAGCGCGAGATGCGGCCGCCGGCCCTCTGCGCGGCGGCGAGCGCCTGAGCGACAAAAGGCAAGGCGCGCTGCGCTCGCGATGAGCGGATGCGCCCTGGGCGAACATGGAAATCGTCATCGCGTGTCATAGCTGAACTCGCGATGTGCGATATTCACTGAAATCATTCGCGAAAATAAAGACGCGCACATCGTGACGACGATCCACGATGTGCAAAAAATCGGAAAAAGCAGAAGCAAAACAACCGACCGTCCAAGCCGCGATGTGCGGCTTTTTATCTTGCCTTCCCACAGTTGTTGCCTGGCCTGACCCGCTGCCCTCCGCCATCTCTACGATTGCGCACGCCGTGAAGCGTGGAAACTCGATGCTCATCGCTGTTCTCCATCTGCGCGCAGTCTTCGCACGAAGAGGCCATCGGACGGTGGCATGAGCGCCGACAGATCGACGATCGAAGGCGCGCTCGATGGTCGACCGGAAGGACGATCGACCGCCCCGAACTCGCCATCATGGTGGACACTAGATCGCACGACGAAGATCGGCCCAAGCGACCAGGATTTGCGCGAGGCGGCGCCGGCCAAGCGCATCACAGGGACCTTGCCGTCGATCATCGCCGCGATCTTCGCGACGTAAGCGACAGTCTCGGCCGGCAGTGCGCGGCCGCTCGCAAGGTGCGCATCATAGCGCCTCGGACCTGCGTTATAAGCGGCGAGCATCGCGGCCATCGAGCCATAGCGATCGTGCATTTCGCGGAGATAGGCCGCGCCGGCCAGAATGTTGGCGCGCGGCTGCCAAGGGTCGTGGCCGAGACCGTAACGCCTGCGCAGCTCGTTCCATGTCTTCGGCATGATCTGCATCAGGCCCATCGCGCCCTTGGGCGATCGTGCGGTCCTATTCCCCGTGCTTTCGACGGCCATGACCGCGCGTATCCAGCGCTCGGGAATGGCGAAGCGTTTGGCCGCCTCGGCGATGTGCGCGGCCCACGGATCGCGCGATGGAGCAGCGGACTTTACGCGCGTCGCAGGAGACGCAAACGGCGGCTCCGCAGTCGCGTCCGCTGTCGAGCACGCGATCACGGAACATGCGGACAGCATGACGATGATCGACGACAGCGTGGCGCGAAAGCCGCCGTCCCGAACCGCCATCAGCTTGCCATCGTGCTCGCTTCGCTCAAGGGCAAGGCTGCGCCGCCGGCTGGCGTTTTCCGGACGGGCATCGTCCGACGACATGCCGCGCACCCGGAAAACTGACCGACGCCCCTGACCTGCGCTGCGCGCGACGGCCGCGCTGTGAGCGATCGGGTCGAGGGGATTGATGGGCGCTCGATCGATCAAGGGGATTGCAGGAGAACGGTCGCGCGAGCGCCGGCACCGCATAGCCGTCACCCCTCGCCTTCCTGTTTCTTCCGCCGCGTCCAGAGCAGGTTCCACACATCTTTCTTGGTGTCGGACTCGAACAGGCGAGCGCGGATGGGTTGGTTCAAGATCGGATCGTCGATGGTTACGGAGAGGTACGCACCGGCACGGTCGCCGGTGCGATCCCAGGCCGCGCCAACTTCCATGCCGTTACAGAAGACGCGATGGTTTGGCGCATTCTCGGTGTCGGATTCATCGATCGGAAGAATGGACACCTCGGCGTCGAAAACGAGTGTGCGTACGCGGCCGAAGAAGCCATCTTCCTTGCGGGTGAACGCTCCAATCTGAGTCATTGCAATGATCCTCATCTGGTTGGAGAAGCGAGCCATTACGGCTCGTCGGAGACCGGCGCACGGAGGAATTCCGCGGCCGGATCGGCGGCACCGGGGGTGCCGGCGGGAAAGGCGCGGCCGGTGGTGGGGGGGATGGGGAGGGGGCCGAAGTAGCGGCTGTCGAAGCTGTCGGAGCTGTCCCAATTCATGAAAAAGGCTTCGCCGTCATGAAGCGTGCGGCAGCCTTGCCAGTCGGGCAGCGGTCGGCCGCGCGTGTCGCGCGCGAGCGCCTGTCCGTAGATTCCGTCATAGGCGATGATGGCGCTGCCGCGCCGGCAGATCGTCGTGCCGCCGAGCGCCAGGACCCGCTTGATGAGAGGCAGGCCGCGCGGCAGATAGCGACGTTCGTCGAGAAATGCCGCCAGCTCCGCGGGCGGCATGACGACGGCGAGATCGGTGACGTCGACCTGGTCGCCGGGAACGATGCGGTAGAGCCCGATCGGCACGCTCGTGGATGCGTTCCAGATGAACCGGATGTCCGGCCGGCTCCAGGCCGGCACGACGATCAAAGCTGCGCCAGCAAGCATCGACAGCAACGTCATGTGGCGCCAGATCATGGCGAAACCTCGCGCCGCAACAGCCAGGCGCGGTGCTGCTCGGGGCTGTAGATGCGGAACGGTTCGTTGACGCTGATGCGATGGTTGAGATGCCGCCAGTGTTCTGGCGCAACGTCAGCGGGATCGATATCGAGCGCTTCGATCGCGTCGATCGCGGCCAGCCCGCGCTGCACCTTCGGCCATCCGCTGATCCGCAACAGGATGTCGCCGCCGGGGCGCACGAACGGCAGCGTCTGATACGGCTCGCCGGTCGTCACGGTGCGCAGGATGTCGATCCGCGAGATGATCGTGCCGTATTCATTGGCCGCCCAACGGACGAAGGCGAAGATACTTCCGGGCACGAAACTGACGATGCGTCGATGGCGGTCGAGACGCTGTTCGTCGACGATGTGCCCGAAGCGGATACGGTGCTCGATGCGCTTTTCGCGCCACGTCAGTTCGACCAGCGTGTGGTCGGTTGGTCCGCTCGCGCGCAGGTCTGCCGTCATGGCCGCAACCCTCGGACGAAGCGCGACACGATGATGTTAAGGCAGTCGCAACCGATCGGACGTGCGATAGTCCCGCGTCCACAATTCCGCGAGGTGGCGTGCCGCGTTAGCAAAAGTCCGAAGGACTTTGAGTTAGGAAAGTTAGAGGGGGACAAATCCGCCTTGTCGCGCCAGACAGTTAAGAGGCGCGCGCGTTCCCAATAGTACGGGACTCGCGTTCCTGATAGTACGGGTGTCGGCGTTCCCAATAGTACGGGTCCATCCACACCTTTTGCACCGGCGCGTGCCATGTTCATCGCACGCCTCCCTGCCGCTGGAGCGGCGCAACGGTGCAGTCGGAACCCGCGGGCCGGAAGATCAGGCGCTGCCGGCCGTCGGGATCGTCGATCAGTGTCAGGTGGTAGCCGGGCAACGGCTGGCGCTGGACGATGGCGCGCA